>NZ_JAOQJK010000009.1 GCF_025567045.1 Barnesiella propionica
TGAATTAATTAGTGGAGAGCCGGATACAGGGAGACTTGTAAGTCCGGTTCGGAGGCGAGTACTCGGAAACCTACCATAGAAATATGACAAGGCGCTGGGTGCTTAGCCTACACGTTCACGACGGAAGAATCCGAAAAGCTGGAAGTGTTCGAGAAAACGGACGAACTCGGCGGGAACTACGAACTGGCGATTAAACAGCTTGCCGAAAGTAAACGGCAAGGATAAGTATTAACCGGGGCAATGAAGCCCCACAACCACTAAAAAATCATGCTGAATTTAAGTAATGAACAACTGACAAGGCTTGCGCTGCACATGACGGGTATAAACAATATCCTCATCGACGCGCTGCTCAACCCGCCGGGCGAAGCGTCCGGCATGGGTAACGATGTAGAAATTGAAATGTTTGTCGTCGGGGCGGACAAAGGGAAGAAAGAACCAACCGACCAATAACGAGCCGCCATGTTCAGTAAAAGTATCGGAACGGAACCCCTTTCGGGGCAATGGTTAGGCTTCTGCCTGCGGGAAATCACGGGGCGTTGGGTAAGCCGGGACGGGGCAACCTCGGTGCGGATATTCCGCAACCGCAAATGTAAAAACGGTTGCCTCTATCTGGAGCTTACATACAACAACCCGCAGGCGGCTTACTCACGTCCTATCAGGGAAATGTTCGGCATCCGGTACTTTGACCTGTTCGGGCGCGTGGGAATAGCCTACGACGATGAGCGCGACGTGCTGCTGCTCTCGCTCTATGGCGAATATATCCGGGCAGAGGAGTAGCCTGTGGGCTACTCCCTTCTCCCCGAAGTAGTATTAACAATTAAAACATTTATAAAATGAAAAAGATTCTTTTAAGTCTTTTGCTGTGCGTGGGGTTATGCACCTTTCAGGCAAAAGCACAATGGACTGTCATCGACCCGTCTAACCTTGCGCAAAATATACTGACGGTCGGTAAAACAGGAACGACCGCATCAAATGTGATAAACTCCTTTCAGGAAATGCAGAAGATATACAATCAGGGCAAGGAGTATTACGACAAGCTCAAATCGGTGCATAATCTTATCAAAGATGCCCGCAAGGTCAAAGAAACGGTAGAATTGGTAAGCGAAATATCGCAGATATATTCTACCAACTTCAACAAAATGCTGACCGACAAAAATTTCACGTCCGCCGAACTGGAAGCCCTATCAAACGGATATACCAAGCTATTGAAAGAAAGCGGCAACCTGCTTTCGGATATAAAGGATATTGTTTCGGCTTCCAACGGACTTTCCATGACCGATGCCGAACGTATGGGCGTGATAGACGGAATACATACCAAAATGGTCGAATACCGCAATCTTACCCGCTATTTCTCGCAGAAAAGCATATCCGTTTCCTTTATCCGCAGTCAGGAATCGGGCGATATGGAAAGGGTGCGTGCGTTGTATGGCGACCCGTCGGACAGATATTGGTAAGCCATGACGCTACTTGCAATAAACTTTGAGAACCTGCATCAAGTTCTGCGGAACTTGTATCAGGATATGATGCCACTTTGCGCCGACATGATAGGTGTCGCCAAAGGGATAGCGGGATTGGGTGCGCTCTTTTATGTGGCGTACCGTGTCTGGCAGGCGTTGGGGCGGGCGGAGCCTATCGACGTGTTCCCGCTCCTGCGCCCGTTCGCAATCGGGTTATGTATTATGTTCTTCCCGACGATTGTATTGGGTACTATCAATGCGGTTATGTCGCCTGTCGTGAAAGGCACGCATACGATTCTGGAAAGCCAAATAACCAACGTAGAGGCGTTACAGCAGAAAAAAGACCAGTTGGAATACGACGCACGGGTACGGGAAGGCAAAGCGTGGCTGGTCGATGATGAGGTGTACGACCAAAAGATGAAAGATTTGGGTATTTGGGATATGGGGGAGATTATCAGTATGTGGGGCGAACGTAAATGGTACGATATAAAAATGTGGTTCCGGCAGCTAATCCGGGATTTCTTTGAACTACTGTTTAATGCTGCCGCCCTGACGATTGATACCCTGCGCACCTTCTTTTTGGTGGTACTTTCCATATTGGGGCCGCTGTCGTTTGCTTTAGCCATATACGACGGGTTCCAATCCACCTTAACCGCATGGCTCTCGCGCTATATCAGCGTTTACCTGTGGCTACCCGTTGCAGACCTCTTTTCTGCGGTGCTATCTAAAATCCAAGCATTGATGCTGGAAGCGGATATAGCCTTGTTGGAAGACCCGACCTATGTTCCGGACGGAAGCAATGGGGTGTATATCATTTTCCTAATCATCGGAATAATCGGCTACTTCTCGATACCGACAGTAGCGAATTGGATTATACAAGCCGGAGGCGGTAGCGGAACGCGCGGTATCAATTCGGCTGCCATGAAAGGGGCTGCGGTCGCCGGAGGCGTTGCCGGGGCTGCCGCAGGGAACATCAAAGGTCGCCTCATGGGTAAAAAGTAATTCATCAATAACAACTAAAACAATGGAGTTCAAAAGTTTAAAAAATATCGAAACATCCTTTAAGCAGATACGCTTTTTCGGTATTGTGTTCTTGGTGGTGTGCGCTGCCGTTACGGGTTATTCCGTATGGTCATCGTACAGCTTCGCCGAGGCGCAACGCCAGCGTATTTATGTATTGGACGGGGGCAAGTCCTTAATGCTTGCCCTCTCCCAAGATATGTCGCAGAACAGACCCGTCGAAGCCCGCGAACACGTCCGCCGCTTCCATGAACTGTTTTTTACTCTATCGCCCGATAAGTCGGCTATCGAAAGTAATGTGAACCGCGCCCTGTTCCTTGTGGATAAAAGCGCGTTCAAATACTATCAGGATATGGCGGAAAAGGGATATTATAACCGGATAATTTCGGGAAACATCAACCAGATTGTGCAAGTGGATAGTATCGGGTGCAATTTCGATGTGTACCCTTATACCGCCGTAACCTACGCCCGGCAGATGATTATACGCCAGTCGAATGTTACAGAGCGAAGCCTCGTTACCCGGTGCAATCTTATTAACTCTGTCCGTTCGGACAACAATCCGCACGGTTTCACTATGGAGAAATTCGAGATAGTGGAAAACCGCGATATACGGGTAACGGAAAGGTAGGTGCGCTATGTTACGGAAAATCATTCAACGTGTAAACGAGTGGCTGGAAGACCGCTTGCGTAGCCTTGTCAGACCGTTAAGCCCCGATGCGCGGGTAATCGTGATTGTTACGATGCTGGTTCTCTTCAGCGGCTTGTCTATCTACATGACCGTTTCCTCTATCTACAATTTCGGAAAGGACAAAGGACGGGAATTGCAGATAGAACAAATGGAAACCCTTAAACTTCAAATGGAGCAGCAAAGGGATAGTATTAACAAACAAAATCATTTTCAGTATGAATCAGGAACAGAAGAATAACGGAGGGCAGCCCGAGGTGCGGCCAATGCCCGAAGTTAAGCCGGAGGTTAAAAAAGAGCCTCCGAAGTCGGCTCCACCGAAAAAGGAACTGACGCAGGCGGAATTACTCAAACGCCGGAAAATGCTTGTGATGCCGCTTTTCTTTTTGATTTTCGGCGGTGCAATGTGGCTGATATTCGCACCCTCGAAAAAGGACACGGAGCAGACCGCAGGGCAAAGCGGCTTTAACGCCGAGATACCGATGCCCAAAGACGAAGGTATCTACTCGGATAAACGGACGGCTTACGAACAGGAAGCCCAACGCCAGCGGGAACAGGATAAGATTCGCTCTTTGCAGGATTTTTCAACCATGTTTGAGAAGGCGGAGCAGGACGAGCAGCTACCGCCTGCGGAATATTACGAAAGCCCGGAACTGTCCGGGGGTAACACTTCGCAACGTCCGGCTACCCGCAGCACTATTCAATCTTCGGCAACGGCTTATCAGGATGTAAACCGTCAGTTGGGGTCGTTTTACGAAGAACCTGCATCGAAAGCGGATGAACAGGCACAATCGGAAATGGAATCACGCATACAGGAGTTGGAAAGGCAACTGACTGAAAAATCGGAAGCTGATAAGCAGTTGGAACTTATCGAAAAATCCTACGCGATTGCCGCCAAGTATATGCCCCAGCAAGCAGGGCAAGCAGAACAGGAAATCCAGACGGCGGCTGTCGGAACAAAGGATAAGGTCGTCGTCCAGCCTGTGAGCGTGGTTCGGCGCAATGTGGTATCGCTCCTGTCGGCTCCGATGAGCGATGCGGAGTTTATCGACGCTTTCATTAAGCCGCGTAATATGGGATTTATTACCGCCGCCGGGAATGAAGGCGTTACGGATAAGAATACGATACGCGCCTGCGTATATCAGACCATAACCCTGACAACGGGAAAGGAATTACAAATACGGCTGTTGGAGCCGATGCGGGCGGGGAATGTACTTATCCCTACCAACTCAATCATTACCGGAGCGTGCCGTATCGGTGGCGAGCGGATGGATGTAACGATAAACTCCATACAGTACGCGGGCAATATCATTCCGGTAGAGCTTCAAGTGTACGACCTCGACGGGCAAAGGGGTATTTCCGTGCCGAACTCGGACGAGATAAAAGCAGCCAAAGAAATAGCTTCACAAATGGCGCAGTCTGCCGGGTCGAGCATCACGATAACCGACGATGCGGGCAGCCAGCTTGCCGCCGATTTAGGGAAAAGCCTTATTCAAGGGGCATCGCAATATGTCAGCAAGAAAATGAGTGAGGTAAAAGTAACTGTGAAAGCGAATTACGGAATTTTACTGCTCCCGAAAACGCAGTAATAAAACAGCCCACTAAAAGAATCAGTAAGTAAACAATTAAAATTTATCAGACAATGAAAAGAGTTTTTTTAATGCTCGCCCTTGTGGTGGGTGTAATGACTGCCGCTAACGCTCAGGAAATCGAGAACAAGGAAACCGTGAACGAAACGGTAACGACAAGTCCCTCTACGGGCGACTACTATCAGGGCTTTACCCGCCCGCTGACCTTCGACCGCATGATACCGCCCTATGCGCTGGAAGTTACGTTCAATAAGACGGTACACGTTATTTTTCCCGCACCTATCCGCTATGTCGATTTAGGTTCTGCCGACCTGTTGGCGGCGAAAGCGGACGGAACGGAGAATGTATTGAGAGTGAAAGCCGCTTTGCGGGATTTCAGCCGGGAAAGTAATCTGGCTGTCATTACCGAAGACGGAAACTATTACACGTTCAACGTGAAATATGCGGACGAACCTGTAAAGCTATCGGTGGAAATGGTGGACTTCCTGCACGACGGAGAGGCGGTAAACCGCCCGAACAACGCCATGCAGATATATATGCAGGAGTTGGGGCAGGAATCGCCGCTGCTTGTCAAGCTGATTATGCAGTCCATATACAAGAACGATAAGCGGGAGATTAAGCATTTAGGCAGTAAGCGTTTCGGCATACAGCATACGCTAAAAGGGATTTATACGCATAACGGGTTACTGTACTTTCATCTTCAACTGAAAAACCTGTCCCATGTGCCGTACAACGTGGATTTTATAACGTTCAAAATCGTAGATAAGAAAGTCGCCAAGCGTACCGCTATTCAGGAGCAGGTTGTCTGGCCGCTCCGGGCGTACAACAATATGACGGTAGTAGGTGGTAAACGCACGGAGCGCGTAGTATTCACGCTGCCTAAATTCACGATACCCGACGATAAAATGCTGGTTATCGAACTGAACGAGCAAAACGGCGGTCGGCATCAGTCGTTCACGATTGACAACGCCGATTTGGTACGCGCAAAGGTTATTAACGAATTGAAAGTGAAATAACCATGAAGCGGGTATCTTTTATCTTGGCTGTTGTGTTGTGCCTGCTCTTTCAAGACCAGGCACACGCACAACGTCAATTACCGGGTATGCGGGGCATACAGGTAACGGCGGGAATGACGGACGGCATCTATTCGTCCGCCTTAGACAATGAAGCCGGATATTATTTCGGTATAGCTATGGCGACCTACGCCAAGAACGGCAACAAGTGGGTGTTCGGTGCGGAGTTCATGGAACGTTATTACCCATACCGGGAAATACGCATACCTGTTTCGCAATTTACGGCGGAAGGCGGCTACTACCTTAAAATCCTGTCCGACCGCTCGAAAACTTTTCTGCTTTCGCTGGGCGGCTCTGCATTGGCGGGTTATGAAACCTCAAATTGGGGCGAAAAGACCTTATATGACGGTTCGACACTGCGGGATAAGGATGCTTTTATCTACGGCGGAGCTATCACATTGGAAGCGGAAACTTATCTGTCCGACCGTGTTGTGTTGCTTCTGACAGGTCGCCAGCGGGTGCTGTGGGGCAACTCGACGGGGCATTTTCATACGCAGTTCGGTATCGGGCTGAAATTTATTATCAACTAAAAAGCATATCACAATGAAAAAGTTTTCAGCATATTTTTTATACACGCTATTGCTGGGTGCAATAGTCTGTGCCTGTTCTGACGATTTGGATGTTCATAAGGTTTACACATTTGATTTGGTTACTATGCCGGTTCAGAAAAAAATCGTTCAGAATGAAACGGCGGAAATCCGCTGTACGTTAGTGCGGGAAGGGGATTACGACCAAGCGCGGTACTATATCCGCTACTTTCAACCCGACGGCAAAGGCGAGCTTTGCATGGACGACGGAACAGTGTTCTTGCCGAACGACTTATACCTGCTTGATAGGACGATGTTCCGCCTGTACTACACTTCTCATTGCACCGACCAGCAAACTATCGACGTGTATATAGAGGATAATTTCGGGCAGGTCGTCCAAACAACATTCAGCTTTCAGAATGATAGCGGGGACGATGAAAATAGTGAGGATGAAGATTAGGGGAACAGGTAAGCACCCGGAGTATTTCGGGTGCTTATTGCTTTCAAAACTTGATTATGAAACATATACTAATGCTCTTTGTCGCTTTGCTTCATTTGCCTGTATGGGGGCAACCGATAAATAGGAAAACGGAGATAGAAACGCTTACGGAAAAAGTTTGCTCCGTAGCGGAGTTCCGTCAGGTAGCCGATTTCCTCCAACTATCCGTCAGCGAGCTATGCGACTATCCCGTGATTTTTCCGATTAGGAAACCGCAATGTATTTCATCGGGGTTCGGTATGCGCTATCATCCAATTTACAGGGTGCGGAGATTCCATACAGGGATTGATATTTCTGCAACTAAAGGAACATTTGTGTATGCTGCCGGGAATGGGATAGTAAGCCGTAAAGGGTATAATTCAGGCTACGGATATTATATAGAGATTCAGCACGCAGGCGGTTTTCGTTCGTTCTATGCTCATTTAAGCAGAACGCTGGTAAATGTAGGGGATTCGGTTGTTATCGCTACTCAAATCGCTTTTGTCGGGAATACCGGAATAGCGACAGGTAGCCACTTGCATTATGAAATCAGGAAAGGAAAACGCTTCCTGAATCCGGCGGGGTGGTGTTACCTGTTATATGAAATGAAAATACAGGCAGAGAACATTAAGTAATTTAACAAAACTTCCTATCTTTGGAAGAAAATTAGTCATTATGAGTTACATAGAAGATAATTTACAGCCGGGAGAAGAAATAAAATACGTTGCAAACCTGCATTTTTTCCTGTTCGTACAACCGCTCGTCTTTTTATTGCTGGGCTGGTGGCTGTACGGTTCGGAAACTGCCGTACTACATTATGGCGGAATATTCCTGTTATTTATCGGGGTGGTATCGTTAGTACAAAGGCTACTTGTGAAAATAGGCTCGTCTTACGCCGTTACCAACAAGCGGGTAATACTGAAAACTGGTGTAATTAGCCGCCGGGCGGTAGATTTGGTACTGGCAAAGTGTGAAGGTTTGCATATAAAGCAAAGCATTTGGGGCCGGATATTCAACTTCGGCACAATTACGGTAACTACTGGCGGTGCGACGAGTTCATACCCGTTTATAGCTAATCCGCTTGCTTTCCGGCGGGAAATAAATACCCAGATAGGATAAGTAAAAGTATGAAGTTGTTGATGAATAAGCGGCTTGGGATAACGTATTGAAAAACACTTGGCAAACGATTTTGTCAGGTGTTATTTTATGGGTAATTTTGCCGGAAAATTATATTTATGATACCTAATACTTTTATACAAAGCTCGTGTGATATTTTAGGGGCGACAGCAGATGGACTGTCAGGCTCGGAAATTGCAACTATGTGTGCAGCATACTCCTTTGATTTTGGGGTAGATATTCCTTATTCTTCGCTACCATTCCCTCAAGACGGGTCAGTACCCAATAAAAGAACTGCATTAAAAAAGAATCTCGATAAGTTTACTCCAGAACAGCAATTCAAAATAATTAAAGAGTTGTGCGAACTCGAAAAATTCAAAGGCAACTCAAAGGTGAAAGATTTGAAGTTGAAATTAATCACTCGATTCGGTCATTTGAACAGGGAATTAGATGCTGTAAATGAAATATTAATTGACGAAACGAAGCATTGGTTACATGACTACCCAGACGCTTTAACGTTATATGAGAGTGCATTATTAAAGTTTAAGAACAATGCGTTTGAACGTAATCTATTAGACGACCTTAGGTTGTCTTTAGAATTATTGCTTAAAAACATTCTTAACAATCAAAAATCATTAGAAAATCAAACTTGGTGATTTAGGTACACTTATAACGGCAAAGGGTGGCTCTAAAGAACTTGGAAATATGTTTCAGAAATTAGTCGAATATTACTCTAAGTATCAAAATACATATATTAAGCATAATGACAAAGTAATAGAAGAAGAAATAGAATTTACTTTTGAACTAACATCTTCATTTATGAAGCACTTTATAAGGATTAGCAACTTATAATACTTGAAATATCGTGAATTGTTAGACGGCTTTTTGTTACTTTTTCTCCCGCTTTGTATCGTTCCTGCTCATGGAAAAAGTAATCGCCCGAAGGGGGTAATGTTTCGTTTAAGCACAAAGAAAGAAACATCGGACACGGCTTTTTGCTTCTTTTTCTCCCGCCTAAAATCTACCTGTTTGCTCATGGAAAAAGAAGCGGGCGGAGTTTGCCCCGCCCGTATCAAACAAACCTCTGCAAACAGCATTTACAGACCATTTTCGACCATATATTGCAGCCGTCCCGCTACCCAATGGATAGAGGGATTGCGCGGATAATGGAACGTCCTACGGCTTAAATTCTCAATAACAAGCCGTTCGGTTCTAAGTTGTATGCTACGGCAGTCGGGGTCTATCTCGTGCAAAAGTTCCTCCAGTTCGTAGTATTGTTCTTGTGTGGCAATAACAGGGTTGCCGATATATGCGTCAATCCTCATACCTCGCCGAATTTATCTGTTTCACATTCTATAATTACGACCTCTGCCGTATGGGTATATAAGCCGTTTTCTTTGGCATGGTCTACCGCTTTTGCCTCTGTGGAGAATACGCCGAAAAATACACGGCTTGCCCTTGTTCGGTGTACATCCGTCTGAAATAAAACATATACTGTCATAGTGATTTTTTAATTATGGAGCGGGATTTCTCCCGCCCCTGTTAATAATTGGGTTTATACCGCTGTGGCTACCTCTGCCGTTTTGCCTTTCGGCGGTACGGTTACAATATGTACCGTTCCCGTTGTCGTGCTTGCCGTTGCTTTGGGTTGTTCCTTGCCTTTGTTCTTGGCGGGTACTGTTGCCGGAACGGTCGGGGTAGTGGCTTTCTTTGCCTTTTCAGCCGTCTTTCCGTTTGTTTTAGCCGTCTTTTCGGCTTTAGCGGGTTGCTCTGCCTTTTTCGCTTTGGCATCGGCTTTCGCTTTCTTTTCAGCCTCTTTCAGCCCTGCGATACGTTCGTCCAATCGGGCGTTCTTCTTGCCGTAATCTTCGGCGTGGGTCGCCTCAATTTCAGCCGTTTTCTTGGGTAGGTGCTGTTTGGCGAACGCCAACATTATCCCGCCTTTCGTATCTGCTACGGTCGTTGTCCTGTCGGTAAGGTGGCTATACAGGTAGTCGCGCCGTATCACGGTTTTTTGTTCTTCGGTAAGGGTTGAGGCGATTTGTAGCCGTTTTTCATCTGTCAGTCCATAATAGTCGTTTTCTTTCAGCCCTATGGTTTTGTAGTGGCTACGGCGCAATTTCGACAACATGAAAAAGTACATGGCTGTTTCTTCGGCTGCGGTAAATGCCGATTGTGGCATTTCGTCCGTCCGCAAAAGTTCCTTTATCCCCTCGGCGGTCTTTTCCGCTTGTAATTCGGTGTTGCGTTTCTTCTTGGCGGTAAGGTCAGCGATTAACTGCTCATTGGTTTTAGTGTCTTTGGTCGCTACCTCTTTGTAATGGAGTTTTACGCCCTTATCCCCGATTTCAGCGTACACACGGATTTTGCCCTGCTCTTTCAGTTCGTCAAGGTGCGCCGTTTGCTTGGTGTACTTTTCCTGTTCCTTGCCGTATTTCTCCTGCGCCTTGTCGAAATCTTCGGTTTTTTTGTACTCGGAGGCTTGCGGTGCGGTGGGAGCGGTCGGGTATCTGTTAAGATTGTAAGTGTGTACGTTCTTAAATTCATACCCGCCTTTGCGTATCTTTCGGGTTGCCTCGTTCTCATATCCGTACTGTTCCCCGATAAAAACGAGTTTCGGGTCGTGTAAGGCGACTTCTTCGGCTTGCGCTACGAGATAAGCCGTATTCTTGGCATCAAGGCACTTTTTATCCGCACATCTACCGCACCCGCTCCCTGTGGCGAACAGGTCGAAATTAGTAGAGTTGTGAATACATTTCAGACAAGGGGTTTTGTCGAAATGGTAGTCCATGAGGTTGTTTGTATAACAGCTTTGTATCTTGCCGTCCAACACTCCTGCGGAAATACTGCACCAGTCGCCCTGTCCGTCCTCGCCTAAACGGTCTTTCAGAATTTCAGCCTGTATTTTCTTGTCGTACTTGCTTATCACTATTCCCGCCGATGCGGTCAGCTTACCCGCTTTGACAAGGTTGGCAATGCCTTTAATGAGTTCGCAAAGTTTCAGCGTTTGGTAAACGTGCTTATCGCTCTTGCCGAATTGCAGGGCAAGGCTTGCCACATCGTACCGCTTGGTATCTATCAGGCGTTTGTAAGCCTCTGCCGCCTCTATTGGCGGTACGTCCTCACGCTGTAAGTTCTCGGAGATTGAAAGGTCATACGCCTGTTCGTCCGTTACTTCCCGAACGATGCAGGGGATTTCGGCAAGTTTGAGCATACGGCAGGCACGGAAACGGCGTTCCCCGCAAATGATTTCGTAATGCTCGCCTTTCTCTCCCTTACGCCGTACCGTAATGGGCTGTATCAATCCGTGAACGGAAATACTTTGCGCCAACTCTTTGAGCGCATCGGCATCGAATGTTTTTCGGGCGTTGTAATTGCTCGGCTCTATCAAGTCGGATGCAATGTTTACGGCTTTACGCTGTCCGTTGTCGGGTTTGCTAACCACTACTGCGGTTACTACTGTGTTGTTACTCTCGGTTGCTTGTACTGCTACGGCAGTTCCTTTTTCATTTGTTTTCATTTCTGTTATTATAAAGTGATTATTAAAAGATTAAACCTATTGCCAGCGTTATGATAACTGCCAGAACGAGCAGAGAAACAAGGCACGAAAGCAACGTTTTCACTACCACAAAGGCTATCCGAATACCTACCACCACCGCCACGAATGACCAACCCCAAAGGGCAAAGCCCGCAACTACAAAAGCTATCTTCAAAACCAACCCAATGCTGATTGGAAGGTTGGAGCTGTTTCGGGTTTCATTATTTTTTTCTGTTCGTTTCATAATTTTTGACCTTTTTTTTAACTGCAATGCTGCTCGGAGCCGGTTAGGAGTGTTCGAGTTTCGGGGGCAGGAAAATCCCGTGAACGAAGTCCACACAAGGCTTGCACGAACAAATACGCTCGCCCGGATAGGCTTAAAAAGAAGGGAAAGAGGAAGATTTTTCGGGCAACCAACCGGGAAAGGGGATTAAAGTGTCGGGAGAATAAAATACGCTCGCCTGAAATAAACCGAATGAAGGAAAGAGAAAGATTTTTTCGCCCGACAAAACCCTGACGGTCGCCTTTTGCGGCGCACGGCACGGAAGTATTTTCGCGCCTGAAATCGAAACACTCTGATAGGCGCAGAGTGGCATACCGCTTAAAATGGGGAAGAAATTATGTTAGAACAGAACAAAATCCCGATGTTGCCGCCATTATTTTATCGGCGACGGCACACTAAAGGCAGATTATTTTGTGAGCCGACAGGTGGCAAATCTATAAATGTGTGTGCCACTCAAAGCCACAAGCTCTCGGCGACCGGATGATTGATACAGCATGATTTTTAATGTTTTACCTTTGTTCTCCCCGTGATATTTCACAAACGAAAAAGAAAAATGGTATGGAAATAATAAGTATAGAAGGTCGCACCTATGAGGCGATAATGGAGCGTTTCGAGCAATTCCTACGAAACGTGGATGCCTTATGTGAACGCAACGGGGGCAAAGAAATGGGAAATTGGCTGAACAGTCAGGACGTGTGTATAATACTGAACATAAGTAAGCGGACGCTGCAATCTCTGCGCGATAGCGGAAAGTTGGCTTATTCGCAGATTAACCGCGCTATGTATTACAAGCCCGAAGATGTGGAAAAGTTGATAACGGATATTGCCGGAGGAAAGGAGGCTCGCCATGAATAGCAAAGCCGATTACAACGAACCGGGCGGCGATTTGATAACAAAGGACAATCCGCGCATTATGGCATTGCTCCGCTCTTTCGACCGTGTATTGGAGCGCATGGAACTAATGGCGAGAAATTGTAAGCCGCTCCTTAATGGGGAGTATTATATGACGGACAAAGAGGTTTCGGAGCGGTTGAAAGTCAGCCGCCAGACCTTGCAGGAATATCGCAATACGGGTAAAATAGCCTACTGTCAGTTAGGCGGTAAGATACTCTACCGGGCGAGCGATATTCAAAAGATGCTCGATGAAAACTACCGCGAAGCCTATTAAGGCGACGGAATAACGAAAAAAGGGATTAGCCGTTAAAAGCCAATCCCTTTTCCCATTTCTACATACCGCTTACGAGGCGTAACGAGGTTTTCTTCTGCTTGTTGTTAAGGGTAATAGATAGCTTCTGCATATCGTTACCGACCTTTTTATCAAGTATCTTGCCGTAAATTTCGGTCGTCTTAATGCTCTTATGACCGAGCATTTTGCTTAACGATTCCATAGGTACGCCGTTGGTTAAGCAAATTTGGGTAGCGTAGGTATGGCGGCTCATGTGCCAGCTTACGTCTTTAGTTATCCCGCACTCTTTGGCAATCTCTTTTATGCTGTTCCGCAGGGTTTCATAACAGGGAACGGGCAACAGCTTATCGCCTTTAGCTGTTCCCTTGTACTTCTCGATGATTTGGAGCGGAACATCGAGCAACCATATATTAGACGATACATTTGTTTTTTGACGGCGTGTAATAATCCACGGATGCCCGTCGAAACCTGTTTGCAGGTTTTCGGTCGTAAGGTTTTTCAGGTCGCGGAACGACAAGCCCGTGTAACAGCAGAAAATGAACATATCCCGTACCACTTCCCGCTTTTTACGGCGGAAACTTGCATCCATTAACGCCGTAATTTCTTCTTCCGACAGAAAGCCCCTATCCACTTCTTCGGCGGTTATTTCATATTCCCAAAAGGGGTCGCGGTACAGCCAGCCTTTGTTTACCGCAATGGTTATCATCTTACGGAGCGGCATTTGATGAATCCACACTGTATTATGGGAGTGTCCTTTTTCCATACGCAGGAAAAAATCGAAGTCCGTAATAAATGCGGGCTGTATCTCCTTTAGGGCAATATCCTTGCGATTGAACTTATACTTTATAAATTCTTCGAGCAGGTCATAAGTCCGCAAATATTTGTAATAGGTGGACTTACTGCGGCTACCGCTCTTATACAATTTCTCGAAATCTTCCAAGAAATCTTTATATACCGTTAAGAGTGTAAGCCGCTTTTGGTCTAAGCCCAAATAGGCGTTTTTGACTTTCTCGGCATTGATGTAGCCCTCGCGCTCGAATATATCGGTATAATGTTTATTGATACCGACACGAATAGCATCCAGCCTGCGATTTACCGCTATGGCTTCATTACTCTTGCCGGATGCCCTGCCCGCTGAAATATCCCAAAGTTTGGGGTCGATAGTGGTTTTACAACTGAACTGCGATATGCTTCCGTCGATTGTGATGCGACACATAACGGGTACTTGTCCGTTCTTCTTTTCCTCGTTCCGTTTCAGGTAAAACAAAACCTTAAATGTACTTCTCATAACTCAACTTTTTTAATGTTTCAAAATTACTTATTGTTGAGTTATCTGAAATTACGCAAAATGCTATGAAACACTATATTAGCATCATAAAGCCGTCTTTTTTGTCCGTATGCTTGAAATTCACTACATTTGTTACCGAACAAAAGCATAAAAACGGTCTTTGACAAGGGTTTGAGCGTACTTACTATTCCTATCGTTACGGAATGATTTAGTAACGTTGCTTCGACCTAACTTGTCTTTTTAATGGCTTTTGGTGGCTGCGCTTAATCGTTTTGAGTTTGCCGAAACCGCTGATAGTCAATTAACTTATACCGTTTCTTACAAATCTGCTTTTTAGTTCATTATTTTTGAAAAAAAGTAAAATGGTTTTGCAGGTGCATATAGTGTGCCTGTTTTTTATTATAATATAATCTTATAATGAATTTGCGGTAAATTGGATGTCATGCAAATAAGAAATTTATAAAAAAGGCCTGCCGGATTTTAGTCTCAGGCAGGTCTTTTTCCAGTGGGTTTTGTTATTTATTTTTTCCAGGCTTTATAGACCAAATACCCTACGATTATCACAGCTAATGCGATGAATACATAACCTATTTCCGAACTGTATTCGGTAACTTTTGCCATTAACTGGTCTTGCGGTACGACCGATTGCAAGTGATAGCCGATAAAAGCCAGTATGGCATTCCATACTCCGGCACCTAAGGTAGTGAACAGGATGAATTTAGATAAGTTCATTTTTGCAAGTCCGGCGGGAATAGAGATCAATTGCCTTACGGCAGGTACCAGTCTTCCGAAGAATGTGGACATAATGCCGTGTTTGTTGAAATAATCTTCAGCTTTCTCTACTTTGCTTTCATCTATAAGGCACATATGACCGAAACGGCTGTTCGCAAACCGGTAAACAAGCGGACGGCCTATCCATTTGGCTAAAAAATAATTGATTAATGCACCTATATCGGCTCCTAAAGTACCGAACAAGGCGACCAGATATACATTAAGCTCTCCGGTAGCCGCAGCCATATAAGCGGCGGGAGGTATCACTACTTCGGACGGGAAAGGGATGAACGAGCTTTCAATAGCCATAAGTAATGTTATGGTCCAGTAATTGAGATTCTCTAAACACCACTGTATAAAAGACAATGAATCCATATTATGTATTTTTGTTAACTGCGTGCAAAAATACTATTAATTGCGAAACTTGCGAAAAAAGTATGAATATATTTCCAGCAATTTCCCGGTGGATAGTTTTGCTTTTTACATACTGCTCCCGAATCTTGAAGTATCTATTTCTTTTTTCTCTTTTTCTTTAAATCCGCCGAAACGATAGATAAAAGATATGTTTAAAGTACGGGAATCCGGCGTGATATTCATACGGCTGAGCTGTCCTTTATAATTAGTGTTTACTGTGGGGGTCGTACTGTTGAACAGGTCGTTTCCTTTAATGATGAGTTTGGCCCTGCCTTTGTCAAATGTCCACGTAACGCCGGCCGAAACATTATAAGTGGAACCTAAGTCCATGATACCTTGTATGGCTTTTGTCGTATAATAACCTGAAACGTTCAGTTTTAGATCCGGTTTTGTACTTATTTTTATATCGTTGTTGAGTTGTACGACGTTGAACCACTTACTGCGGTTGAACGGTATATCATAGAAATCGTCACATCGTTCGGTAAGATAGTTCCCGTTTAGAACCAGAGTGGAATTTAAAATTTCTTTGACGCGGAACGGTATTACGAGTGTTATGCCCATATCCCGTTTGTATTTGAAATTAAATTGTTTGAAAACGGTTTTCAATTCATCAGAACTTTGGTAACCCATTTGTGTAAAATAGTCGGGCTGATAATTGAAGTAGGCGATAAATACATATTTTTGCTTCAGTATATATTGCAGGCTTGTGTTGTATTTTCGGGAGGGTTGCAGATCAGGGCTGCCTTGTATTTCACTGTAAGCGTTGATATGATAAACGGTCGGATTCAATATCCAATAAGAAGGATATTGCTTGTCGCTGGACAATGATAACTGCAAAATATGCTCCGGACAAAATACATAACTGATGTTGGCATTTGGAAAAAATGCGATATCTTTCCATAAGGTTTTTTCTATGTTTCTTTCCTTTTCGGTTGTTTTGTAGTATTCGCTTGAAACAGAAGCTTGTACCGAAAATTTATCATTAAAAGATTTACTGAATCCTACAAAAAGGTTTGCAGTCATTTCCTGTTGCTTGCCGAGGAAAGAGGCCTCGTCATCTACGTTTCCGTCCATATATGAGGATGAAATGTTACGGCTGTGAGTATACGTGGCGTTACCTCCGTAATTCAGGTTCCAGTTATGAGCCAGGTCATGAGTCATATTGATGTAAACCATCGCTTTTTTTACTTCTTGTTCCGATTCGGAATTGATAAAATGCGGCAATCCTTCCAATTGAGGTGTATTTTCCATATCTTGAGTAGAATTGTCATTGTAATAAGTATAGTTCCCGCCTACATTTAATCCGAAGTGGCTTTGGTAATCCAACTGTATATTGTGTAGTTTGGAGGGTCCCTTAACCGTGTTATCCGTAAATATTTTATACACATCATTATTATCGGATTTATTTTTTCTTAAAGTCATATCGGACATCCTGCGATTTTCGGTGTCTGTATATTGGCCTGTATAAGATGCGCTTATTTTATCTTTGTTTTTGAAACCGTATTCTATAGCCGCTCTTATATTGTGATTGGGGAATTGGGCGTGTCCCAGATTTAATTGTTTGATGTCGTAACGTTGTTCCTTGAATAAGGGATAGGACAGCATTTCTTCTTTCATGCGGACTTGTGTGTTATTGTAGGCGTACATAATATCGGCTGTAAATCCGTTATTACTGAAAATAAGGTTTGCCCGTCCGCTTCCCTGGCTGTAATATTTTTGTTCAAATGTTCCGGATATTTCACCCTGCCACATATCGGTTCCGACAGAGGGATCGGTGAATAGCAGGTTTACGGCGGCTCCCCGTACATTATATTGGGGCGGAGCGCTATACATGATTTCTACGTTACCTATGCGGGAGGCGGGTGTCGATTTTAAAACCGACATGATTTGTTCATAGGTAAGGTTTGTCTTTTGTCCGTTGATAAGAAAAGTTACTCCGCTTGTACCGGCAAGAGAAAGAACATCGTTCTGTTCCATCATTCCCGGAATTTCTTTTAATACTTCATAAGCGTTGGTGACGGGTTTATCCTTAACGAGCAAAGGGATATTATAATTCAGTTTTCCGTCTTCCACTTTTATAACGGGACGTTCTCCTTTTACCATAACTTCGGGTAATGCTATCCAGGTGCTGTCGTTCACCGGTATAGAGTCTGTTTTTAGCGATGTTTGTGTATAACCCGATGCGCAAAATAGAATAAGAGCCAGTGCTGTGCTTGCCGGTTTTTTCATAATAACGGTTTCTTAATGCACAAATGTAAGAATAAAGACCTGAATTACAATAGTCTTACCTGTTTTGGTAAGACTAAATAACATTATGGCTTAGCCTGTCTGCAGACGGTATTGGCGGCTGGTATTAGAACGGGATTAAGGTAACATGTTCAGGTCCCGGAATAAAACTGAATAAACTGCTGCTTTTTCTTCAAGAGGTTTGGGGTAGGCCCGGGAGGAAGAAGGCATGCGATACAAACGCATTTCCCTGTTATGATAGACAAAAGGCGAGTAAGTGCCTACCTTTGGTTCTTCGGCTTTTATAATAGTCAGCAAGGTGTCTGTTGCTTTTTGTCCGGTCGTAACAATTGTATGACATTCGGGTATTTTATCGAGCACCTGAGTCAGGTTTATCTTTTCAGTAATTTCCAGGAATTTATCCGATGCATTATCTTTGTGCCGGATAACGGTACGGGCGGTATCCCCTATGGCGATACCTGTACGGGTAAGGAATTCTCTTATTTCCTGTTCCTTAAAACATTTATTGGGTTTGTCCACGAAAAAATCTTTATTACCGAAAAACAATATGCCGTATATTCTCCACATGTCATTTTGCAGGTTGGGATAATAGAAGTCCATCGACCATCGTTCTTTTTTTGGGGGAAAACTTCCTAACATAAGAAGCCGTGCTGTTGAAGGAAGAAATGGTTGTAATAAATGTGATTCGGTATTCATGATCGTATTTTTCTTATTTCTTTTTATCTTGTGCAAATGTATAAAATCTATTTAAAGGTGTTTGTTTATTTTGTTTTTGATTTATTATCGTGAACAAGAACGGGGATAGTAGTAAGTCCCGGCAGTAAACCTTATTTGTGAATTTACATGTTGTTTATACAGGCAAGGTATAAATGATGCAGGCAATTCCGGTTAAAAGAGCCGGAGAGCACCATTTAATAAAAGATTAATAAAAGACTTGTATTTATTTGATACCATATACCAGCCCGACAGAACCGCCTGCGGGAATGCAAATGGGAAATGTAAAAGAACCGAAAGCTATAAGGCTTACAAGTATTATTATACCCATTGCGATCAATACTTTTTTCTCATCTTGTTTTTAGGTAATTCATTTCATCAATTTTCCTATTTCTCTTTCCAACTGGGAACGGATATGACTGAGTTCGGCTTCCAGTAGGGTGATTTCTTTTCTTAACAGATCGGGATTTTTTTCTTGTCGTGTATCCGGGAACGGTTTTCTGAATAATTTTGCCGGATGAATGTTGAAATTATTATTATTCCAATCTTCAATTTCCATTATTTTGTAATTGTTATTTTGGGAAATGGTACCGTTCCGGCGATATTGAAGATAATCGTCGGTTATGGAAGATATATCACTCCATTCGGGAACATTCAGCAAAAGAGTTTCATTACTTGAAACTCCTGGCCGGAATATAATGACTGTAATGTTATCCGGTAGAAATATAACGGTTTCGATGACCTTTTCACGGATAAAGTTTTTACGTATATGGTTACAACTTCCTTGAGCGGCGAATGTTGAAGTAGGCATAGCGATAATACCTATGCCCTTTTTTCTTGTTACAGATACCAGATGGGATAAATAAGCCCATCCGATATGGCGGACGGGCGGAAGTCCACGTTCAAAACGATGATAAATTTTATCTTCCGAAGGTAGCACACTTTTTTTTTCTGAAAGGCAAATGCATACGCTTATATCAAACTTGAGCAGAGTTCGGTTACTTTTGAGCAATGGCCTCTTGAGTGCATGTTCGTTTCTGATGCAATGATCTTTTACTTCGTTGAAGAACATATTGAGCTTTGAAACCAGCCTGAGGATGGGGTCATTTTCTTGTGCGTATAAAATATTTTCTTCATTGTTTCTGCATTTCAAAAGCAGAAGTCCGTTTTTCCCTTTGGCATCGTACAGCGTATGTCCGGATTCATATTTTAGGATTCCTGAAAATAGTTCTGGCAGATATGTATTACAGGGATCTGTGTAGTTTTCAGTCTCGCATAACGTCAGATAATCCGAGTATATTTTTCCGGTAATCTGACGGCTGGAAAGGATCGGCCCTAATTTTTTTATGCCTTCTGTTAATATCTGTAAATGCTCCTTTTGCAGCAATGTATAGTCGATAGAAGAAAATATGTCTTTATATCCGTCACGTTTGATATAATTCCGGTTTTCGTTTTCGGCCTGAATCAGCAATTCATTGATCTTTTTTCCGGTTTCCGGTTGTGAAACGATTAGAGGTAAAGAGCCGAAATAATTTCTACCCTCTTTTCGTGCAGTTACTTGTTCTTCGATCCGGTCAAACAAACCTCCCCATATTTCTTGTTTTGGACTATTCTGTTTACCGGCATCCTGAATACTTACGATATTAAGGAACAGTAATCCTCCGATATATTCCTGGCAGATATTGTCCGATAAGTTTTGACTTATTTTATTGTGTATATCGAAAAGTAGTTCTACCGCTTGTTTAATAGAGTCTGTTTTCATGATTTTCGAATAAGCTGAATAAGTGTCGTATTCATTTCTTCTTTTCGCAACTCGATAAGCTTGCGCTGTATTTCAATTTCTCTGCGATGTAAAAACAAGGTGTTTACTATGCCCTTTTGCATTTCAAGGCCGGGTACTTCGACGGTGAGATGAATGAGCTCATTTTTATTTACCGAAGGCATTTTATTTTTAAACTTTTTTGTATTGAACAGATTCAATATTTCTTCGCGGTTCATATACCAGCACAGGTATTCCGGTAGTATTTTTTCCTGGTCGGGACGGATGATAATAAATGATGCCGAAGCGACTGATGGACGATCGGATATGGATGAAAAGAGCAGGAAGCTGTGTTTGTAACCTTTAGAAACGAATAATATATCCCCTGGTAAAAGAATATGTTTTTTTTGTGTTTCGTTAAGTTTTACCAAAGCCGTGTCATTTCTTAGAGACGTACCATCATTGTTTATATCTTTTATCTGTAAATAATAAACATCGCCGTTATTTTGTATCTGGAGATTCATTCCGGATCGTATTTCTGCAATTTCCTGCAAAGTTCTTTTTTCCATGTTTCAATCGCTTTTCAGATGATTTTACTATTCGGAATATATATATTTGTAATCTTATTACAAATATAATGATATTATTGGATATTTACGTCTGTAAATAATTAAAAGTACC
Source organism: Barnesiella propionica (assembly GCF_025567045.1). Classification (NCBI taxonomy): domain Bacteria; kingdom Pseudomonadati; phylum Bacteroidota; class Bacteroidia; order Bacteroidales; family Barnesiellaceae; genus Barnesiella; species Barnesiella propionica. Next base: position 20,827 of record NZ_JAOQJK010000009.1, read on the forward strand.
ATAATAATTTGTTTTGACAGATTATTATTCTGCCGGCTTACGTATTTTGTTTTATCCCCTTATGTTATAATTGTATGATAAATGAAAATATCCAGATATTGCAATTAATAATTTGTTATATAGTATTTTATTATTTACGAATTGTAATTCGTATATATGTATGATTATATATATGTAAATGCTATGTCGCCATAGGTACTTACGTTATAAAAGTGCTTGGATTTATTTGTTTATTGCATCGGAATATTTATAGGACTGTTTACATTTTATTGCCGAGATTATAGTTCTTATTATTGGCAATATCTATGGGTAAATTATCCGGATTAATCGGTGATATATTTATTAAATAGAACTTTTTGATTCATCATGTTTAATCTGTGAAAAAATAGCCGTTATTAAGAGTAAAATTTGAATTTTCTCGTTCATATTTCAATATATTTAAATTATTTATTTGTTAACTGGTTTATTTATAGTGTATTATATGAATATATATAAAGTAAATTATCATAAATATGATGTAAAATATTACTTTATATTTATAATGTAATATATTGTATAATAATTATATATGAAATATTTGCATTGTTCGCTCAAATTAAATGCCGAAAATATCCGTTTTTTTTATTTATTAGAGAGGAAAATTAAGAAATAGTTATAGTTTGATTCTGGCTGAAAAAATATTTTTGGAATAGAATGTTATTCAAAAAAAATGATTTGATTTTTATCTGACACTATATTATCATTGCGAATATTATTATATATATATTTATTTACGTATTCGTATATTTAAGTATCTTTTAATCAGGTTGTTATTTTATATGTGCTTTTTGATGTCATTAAGAACATATTTGCGTTCGTTTAAGACGATTTTCTGTCGATTTTACCTGAAAAAAATTATAAAAAAGATGTCTGGAAACGGACAAATTCTGACAAGCAAACGAATGCTTTCTTAATGTATTTGTATATCTTTTTTAGTATATTATGGAAGTAAAGAGAAGAGGGGTGTTCAGTTCTAAAAAAAGCTTTTATTCTTAATTCTAAAAAGATATTTTATTGTAAGTCGGCACAAGTATCGTCAGAGAAGAATAAAGCTCTTTTTATCAAGATTACCACAAAATAAACAGTGGGAATTCAAGACTATTTTATTGCCTTGTTTATCCTCCGTATTTTTTTATTTTTAGAATAAAAAAAATACCGGACACATGACGGATAAGGTTGGAACGAAAAGAAATATTTGGTACTGCAAATAGATTTGTGAATATAAAATGATGGATTGTTTTTATGAATAAATTGGATTCATTGCTATGGATTTTTTTTGTGATTTTTATAATATATAAGTCTGTTGTAATAAGTACTGCTTGTTTTATTTTATATTGAAATAATTATATGTTTCTATATTTGTCCAAATATTTTTCTACCCCATAATAAAGGTATATTGAATCTTAAAATAGAAGATGTTTTTTTAAAAAATGAGCGGGGTGAAACAATTTTATGTATACAACAGTTTTATGTAAAAAGTAATTTCTTATGAAGTATAGATTGTATACTCTGCTGTTTTTGATGTTTTTATTATGCGCCTGTGATGATTTTGCATTATATAATTTACAGGATACTGTCTGGGAAAATGAAACGACTCAGGAGTATGGAAATTATAAAGAAACACGTACTGTCACCTTAACTTTCGGGGCTGCTACATATACGCAGGAGACACGTGCCGTACAGGTATTTCAGGATGGTAAGCAAACCGAGAGTACCGATGATATGAAAGGTTCGTATGATCAGTTCGGTTCGAGTATCAAGTTAATGTATGTGATCGATGGCCAGTATATAATGCGCTATGGTAAGGTAAGTGAAAATGTCATACATATTGATGGAACCGAAGATTCTCCGGCTATGGATTATTATCGTGTCCCATAGAGTTTTATGAAAGAAATATGAATGCTATCAGTCATCGGAATGTCCTTCATATTTCCAGATGGTGTTGTTCGGGATGTCCATCCTGTAAGTTCCGGCAGCGATTTCATCGATTATAAAATTTTCTTTGAAGTCCAGGTCTTCTTCGTTTTCTAAAAGATAATAAATTTCATCTGTATCTTCGTTTTGTATAGCCGCCGTATAACCTTCCGGAATGTCGAATATTTCTCCATCCTCTATTTCCAGGATTTCACCGTTATATCCTCGCTGGTATAAGATATCATTTTCATCATAATCGTCGAATTCTCCATAACCCATATCTTCCCGTAGTGCATCATAAGCAGGTGCAATAAATAAAAGAATCTTATTATCCATATTATTTGCTTTTATAAGTTTTTGCCAGTCCGCCTTCCGATGTTTCTTTATACAGGCTTGGAATATCGTTACCGGTCTCTTTCATTACTTTTACTACTTTATCGAAATCGACCCGGTGTCGCCCGTCTGAAAACATGGCATATACGTTTGCGTCGAAAGCACGCGTGGCGGCAAAAGCATTCCTTTCTATACAGGGAATCTGGACTAATCCGCATACCGGGTCGCAGGTCAGTCCCAGGTGATGCTCAAGTCCCATTTCTGCTGCATATTCTATTTGTGCTGTCGTTCCTCCGAAAAGCTGGCAAGCGGCTGCAGCTGCCATTGCACATGCAACTCCCACTTCTCCCTGGCAACCCACTTTAGCTCCCGAAAGGGAGGCATTATGTTTCACTACCGTACCAAACAGACCGGCTGTGGCAATAGCCCTGATAATACGTTTATCCGATAATTCCCGGCTCATTTTTAAGTGATACAGCACGGCCGGAAGTACACCGCAGGAACCGCAGGTAGGAGCGGTGACAATCGTATGTCCCGATGCGTTTTCTTCGCTTGAAGCAAGTGCGTAGGCATAAATCTGCCCGTGACTTTTAGCAGAACCTTTATACCCTTGGGCACGCATCATATAGTTACAGGCTTTTCGTTGAACGCCGAGTCCTCCGGGTAATACACCTTCCGCCTCCAGTCCTCTATGTATGGAGGAAACCATTACCTCCCATACATTAGAAAGATAATCCCAAATGTCTTTTTCCTCATGCTTTTCGACATATTCCCAGAAGGAACATCCTGTTTCATTACACCAGGCCAGTATGTCGTTCATCGAATTCAGGTCGTACACTTCTGTGTTTTCGTCAGTATCTTCACTTAATGCTCCTCCTCCTATACTGAAGGTTGTCCAACATTCCAAGAGAGTTCCTAAAGCGTCCCATGCTTCGAATTTCATTCCGTTGGGATGTTCAGGAAGGAAAACTTTCGGTTTCCAGATGATCTCGGTCGGGGCGATAGGAGCCAGTTCATCCAGGATAGCTTTGTCGGTCATATGTCCTTTTCCGGTTGCTGCGAGACTTCCGTATAAAGTAACAGAAAACCTGATGGCGTCGGGATGACGTCCGGCAAATATGATAGAAGCCCTGCGGGGAGCCATGGTATGGCTGCTGGAAGGGCCTGTACCTATGCGGAATATAGTTTTTATCGAGTCCATACGTGATATGTCATTTTTTACAAAGATATATATAATCCCGGTATGCGATAATAGCCGCTATTTTTTTTGGGGGTAAATTAAACATTCATATTAACTCATCGGAACAAACATTCTTTTAAGCAGGGTTGTTTTTACCTGAAACCGATAATTGATTATAATATGGAAAAAAAGTATTTGATGGGTCTGCTTTTGGGAGCCTGTGCGCTCATGCCTGCAGCGGCCCAGGATTCTCCTCCGGTGGCTTTGGAAGTGACGAGCCTGTGCGATACGGTATGTCATGAACCGGCCAGAGTAGTGCTGCTTGTAGGCAATAAGGCTGTAAAAGATGAAATCATGAAGATGTTCTATGATACCCGTAGCCTTCATTTTCAGGATCCGAGGGCGCCGCGATTTTTGTTTATAGACCAGAAAGGACGTGCGGCTTTAGGAATAGGCGGGTATGTAAAAGGAACGATGTCTTATGATTTCAACGGGATATCGGATAGTAAGGATTTTATTCCGTTCGATATTCCGGCCCCATCCAATCCGGCAGAACGCAGTCAGTTCCAGATGGACGCTTCCACTACCCGTATATTCCTTAAATTGGTGGGAAATAATAATTTGATGGGAAAATATATGGCTTATATCGAAACCGATTTCAGAGGAGGAAATAGCAATTCTTTAAGGCTTCGTCAGGCTTACATCAAAATGCGTCATGTTCAGGCCGGTCTTGCCTGGAGTACGTTCGTCGATGCTGTAGCCGGGCCTCCGACCATAGATTATCAGGGGCCTAACGGGGAAGTAAGCGTGCGAAATGTTATGCTTCAGTATTTCGGCAATATAGGCAGCCGCTGGAGTTATGCCGTGGCGGCAGAAGCCCCTTCAGTATCTTATACTACGGTAAATGCCAAGAGCAGTTATATAAAGCAACGTATGCCTGATATACCGTTGTATCTGCAATACGGATGGAATGAAAATAATAATCATATCCGTGTGTCCGGATTGTTCCGTGGCCTGTCTTACCGTAATCTGGTTACGCATAAGAACCTGATGAAACTCGGTTGGGCTGTACAGCTGACCGGTTTAGCAAACATCACGCCAAAGCTGCTGTTCTATTATGAAGGCGTGTATGGACGAGGATATGGCGAATATGTCGACGACCTGAACGGAAATGGAGTGGATCTGATCCCTGATGCCCGTCGCGAAGGCGATATGAAAGCCCCGGAATCCTGGGGTGTCGTAGGAGGGCTACAATATAATTTTACTCCGTCGTTGTTTATCTCGGCATCCTATAGCCAGTGCCGTTTGTATGGTGCTGAAACATTAGGCCCCCAAGGGTATAAGTACGGACAATATATCGTAGGAAATATATTTTATAACCTCACGAAAGATTGCCAGATAGGAGCCGAATATTTGTTCGGCCGCCGGGTGAACCAGAATGAACAAAAAGGTTCGGCAAACCGGCTGAATGCTATGATACAATATAATTTCTGATTTTTTGGGAGTATAAAAATACCGCAGCCGTCATTGACGGCTGCGGTATTTTTTATATGTGTATCTTCTTATCCTTTTAGTAATGTTACGAAATTCCGGGCCAGAGAACAACATTCTGCTGTTTTGTCAGGAGTGATACCCTGTTTCATCTCTACAGGCGAACATACGTTTGTCCATTTCATGGTTTCGGCAAACGTTCCCAATCTGCGGACAGAAGCTCCTGCCCAGGTAAACGAACCGAAATAGCCGAATATCCTGTTTTTTATATCTCTTACTTCGATCATGCGGGTAAGTGCTTCTACAGGCGGGAATAATTGGTTAGAATAAGTGGGTCCTCCGATAATAAGCCCTTTATAACGGAAAATATCACTGAGGACATAAGAAGGATCAGTAAAACTGAGGTTATACATGACAACATTCTTAATGCCCTGCGCTGCCAGTTCCCTGGCTATTTCTTCAGCCATTTGCTCTGTATTCCCATACATGCTGCCATAGGCTATTACTACTCCCTCTTCAGCTTCGTACCGGCTTAATTTATCATATATGGATATTACTTTTTCTACGTTCTTCTGCCATACGGGGCCGTGTGTCGAACAGATAGTTTCTATTTTAACTTCAGCCAGTTTTGCCAGTGCTTTTTGTACGGGAGAACCGTATTTGCCTACGATATTAGAATAATAACGGTACATTTCGCTCCAATACCTGTCGGTATTCATCTGTTCATCCGTAACCCCTCCGTCCACAGCACCGAAGCAACCGAATGCGTCTCCGGAAAATAAGAGAGCATCATTCTCGCAATAGGTCATCATGGTCTCGGGCCAGTGTACCATAGGTGTCAAATAGAAGCGGAGTTTCTTTTTTCCCAAAGGCAAGACATCTCCGTCTTTTATTTCCATGAAATAATCGCAAATGCCGTAAAACCCTTCGATCATACTCAAGGTTTTGGCGTTACCCACGATTTTCATCTTGGGATATACCTGGCGAATAAGGCTGATCGAAGCCGAATGGTCGGGCTCCATATGATTGATTATAAGATAATCAATGGGTTTATCGCCAAGTATGGCTTGTATTTTGGCGAGGAACCGTTCTCCGTAACATAGATCCACGGTATCGATGAGTGCGGTTTTCTCGTCGGTTATCAGGTAGGAGTTATAAGAGACCCCGTTTGGCAAAGGCCAGAGTCCTTCGAATTTTTGTTTTACACGGTCATTAACACCTACGTAATGTATGTTTTTTACAAACTCGGTTATCTCCATAATATTATTCTTTTTAGTGCTGCAAAGTTAAATAAAAATATGGAATCTCACCTGAGATTAAACATTTGATAGTGCTTTTTGCTTTTTGTATACCAGGATGTCGTCTCGTATTATATAGCTGTTAAAAAGAGTTTTATATAGAGGAACACCCGGATAGCCATCACGGTATCCCGGGTGTTATATATGAACGTTTAGTGATAAAATAGTTCTTATTTTCCTTCTCCGCCGCTTTTTTGTCCCCCTCCTGTAACATCATCGTTTTTTATGCCGCGACGAGCTTTTTTTACGGCGACATTCATTTTTCCGAAAGAATAACTTAGGCCGAGGCTTATTTGCTGACGTCGCTGCCTATAAACAGTCTTCTGATTGAAAGTTTCGTCTTCATACCGGGAAGTCGTCTTTTTAAATTTGCAGAACGGATCATTTACATAAAGATTTATGCGTAATTTGTCTTTCAGCAGGTTTTGGCTGACACCGAATGAACTGTAATAATAACTGCCGGATTTTCCTTGCAGCATGATCCACGGAGAGCCGAATCCGAAACTTCCCGAAATAGAACCTCCTTTCCAGGCAGTCCAGCGTACGCCGATAAATCCGTTGTAGGTAAATCCGTAATTATGGAGTTTATTTTCTCCTGTGGAAACAATATCGGTATATCCGCCGCTGAGATTACTGTAGAGGGTGATTTTGGGAATGAAAGAACCTGAGATGTAAACATTGAGTTTATGGTCCTGCCGTTTTCCTATATTTTCGTATGTCGAAGACTTTACCCCCTGTGCGTTAATATATGTTATCCGTTCTATGCCGTTGTTCCTGAATTGGCTGTTCCAGGAGGTATTCAGATTTATTTTTCCGGAGAACAGGCTGTATTCGATACTGGGCGAATGAATGATTTCCGATTTCAGACCAGGATTACCATATGAAATATTCATCGGGTCCGAGTCGTCTACATAAGGATTGAGATACCAGATACCCGGACGTTGTAAACGCTGAGTGTAAGATACTTTCAGATTTTGCGTTTCGGTTAATTTCCAGGAGAATGATACGTACGGGATCACGTTGAACAGGTCGTTACCGAAATCGGATAACCGTTCTTCTCCTCTTTTGGAAACGCCACTGTTCCAGGTCGCCTCCATGCGGAATCCGGCTTTAGCCCCTGTTTTTTTATATTTAAATACATATCCTCCGTAAATGCCCAGTATGTTCTGAGTGTAATCCAGGTCGTTTATTTTGTCGGGTCTTGAAAGCCAGCTATCGTTTTCCCATAATAATATATCGCTGTTGCTTATATTTTTACGGATAATGTATTTAGCCCCTCCTTCCACCTGGTGCATTTCGGTAATAGGGTCGTAATAATCGATCTGTAAGGTATGTTCCGTGCCGCTGGCGTCATTTTTGCTGTGTTGCAAATAAGGAGTATAATTCAGTATGTTTTCTATATTGTTATTGTTCTTTGAGTTTCTGGGATTATAATCGATTTTGTAAGATGCTGTGAGTGTCTTATCTTTTTTATTGAACGTATGCTGGTAATCCAGATTAGCCGATACCGAGCCGTATCCGTTTTCGCTTTCCAGTATGTTCCTGAACTCCCGGGAAGTCTCGTAATCTTTATTTTTTTCTGTGGTGAATTGTGTAATATTATTGGTATAATTACCTATATATCCATTGGTCGAAAAAGAAAAAAGGTTCAGCGAGTCGAGTTCATAACTGGCTTCAAGGGCCAGATAATTATTATATCCGTTATATTTGGATTTGCTGTCCGTTCGGTTATACCGGAACTCGTCCGACAGAAGATTTTCCCGTTCACTCCAATAACCGTCTCCTGATCCGGATACATATCTGCCTCCATAATAATTTCCCGAAATGGTGAATTTATTGATTTGGGAAGAAATATATGCATTACCGGATACACCGCCTCGTATGTCTCCGTATAATCCTATGCTTCCCACTATTCCCGACAATTCTTTACGGGTGGTGACGATATTGATAATCCCTCCGACTCCTTCGGCTTCATATTTCGAAGAAGGATTAGTTATAACCTCAATGTTCTTGACTGTGTTGGCTGGAATGCCTTTCAATACATCTTTCAGGTTTTTACCCGATAACATGGAAGAGCTTTTCCCGTTCATCAATATTTTGTAATTACTTTGTCCGTTCAGTTGTACGTTCTCTTCTGCATCGACAGTAATCATAGGAACTTTACGCAGCATATCCAGCAGATTGCTGCTTATCGCTTCAGGATCGGCGTCCATATTATAGGTTATTTTATCTATATCGCTCTTGATAAGAGGTTTTTGTGCCTCAACTACAGCCTCCGCCAGTTCATTTCCTTCCTGTAAAATTATTTTGTCCAGATTTTTTCTTTTTTCTCTGGCGGCTATTTTCACTGTTTCTCGTGCTGTTGTGTAACCGATAGAAGATATATTAAAAATATAAGTCGAATCTGCCGGAAGATTTACAGAGAAAAAACCGTTCCCGTCACAAGCCAGCCTTTTTATTACTTTCTTATCTTTTGTTTCCACACTTATGGTGGCATAAGGGAGCTTGTCCTGATGGGTATTTTCAATTACCTGTCCTTTGATCGTGCAATTTGTGTTTTGTGCAGTAGCAAAGGAAGTCGCCCCCCAAAATATAATGTATGTGATGAATCCTCTGATAATTGTTTTCATTATTCTTGTTTTGTACACTTATTATATAAGACGTAATATTTCATTAATCGTAACATTAAAACTTCGTTTTTTTAATCCTGTGTACCTATTTTATTAGAATTTTCCTTTTCGGAGAATTTCATCCCTGAGCAGGAACCTATGGTATTGTTCTTGAGTTTTAGTGAGTTATCGGAACCGGAGAATTTAGCTACTCCTATCTGGTTTTTCTCCAGTATCGTGCATCTCCCTTGTGTGAGGCTCATGACAAAAACACCGAATTTATTATTGAAAAATTTTGCAGCGGCTATACTCAGGCTGTCGGGAATGGCAATAACACCTATTTTCGAATCGTTTACTCTTATTTCTCCCTTGGTGAGAAGATAGGCTTCCTGTATGGAAGCATTGTGTATATTTATTTTTATTTGGAAGTTATTGTTCATGAAAAATAATTTAGCCGGTTCGGGCAATGTGATCTTGGCTAAAGGGTTTTCATTATGGGATAAATTAGTGTTTTCAGGTATGCGTAGCATTAATTGCAGAGTATCGCCTTGCGGGGATATTTCGCAGTAAGGCGAACTTTCGAACCGGGTTTGTTCTATCTGGCTCGAGGTAATAATTTCTACTTGTCCTTCAAAATTTTCAGGAATCTCTTCCGCTTCTATTTGGATAACTTGATTGATCGTATCCTTATTACCGGAAACAGAACCCATCGAATTTATTTCTTCGGGATGAGTTGCCATCCATATTTTTATCGTAGCAAAAGGAAGTATGAATAAAATAGCTATAAAAATAAAAAGTATGATAGTAGAACGTTTCATGATTGTTTGTATTTAGAAGTTGGTAATTTTTCGGTAAATTGTCGATAAAGTTTTTCTATTTCTTCCATAGAAATGTCGAGCGTGTAAAGTTGCATGAAGAATCTTTCCAGCTCGTTTTTCATAAATTCATGCCGGCGGAATTTTATAATTTGTTCTTTAGAACCCGGTGAGACGAAAAAACCTATGCCGCGTTTATTGTATATAATATCTTGTTGTTGCAGGAATTCATAAGAACGCATTACGGTATTTGCATTGACCTCCACCAATGCGGCATATTCACGGACCGATGGAATACGGCTTTCTTCCAGGTATTTGCCCAAAAGTATCTCGTCACATATCCGTTCGCTTATTTGCAGGTATATCGTTTGGTTTTCTTTAAATTTCATCATACATAATTACCATTTTGTTTCGTTGATTTCTAATTCTGAAAGTCTTAGATAACTAATTATCCATATGATTAGGATAAACAGTGTATAAGAGAGCTTTGCGAATATTTTAATTTTTTCCGTATCCGCTTCCAGTAAATTGAGTGAGATCATATTGATGATACTTGTCAGATCGGTATGTACGACAAATATGGACATACATATAGTGAACAATACATGAATGCCTATCAATGAAATAAAAGTTTTCAGGAAACTGTTTTTTTGCCAGATGGTCGCTCCCAGTAAAAATAGAGATGCGGTAGATATATAGAAAAAAGATAAAATAGTACCGGACCCGTATATATTGTCTTCACCGTAATATGGGTAAATTCCTTCAAATGGTACTCTGAATATTATTTCACCCCCCCAGAACAGGGAATAAAAGAGAGGGGAGAGGTATTGGGCTATAAACAAACTGGCGATAAAAAGAGAAGGAAAGAGTATGGTTATGTTAATAATTTGTGTCAGGAATTTTTCGAATGTGGAAGAGGGCACCATGAGATACATAACCTTATTGCTGCGCAATCCAATCTGCTTTGAAAAAGCAGATGAATACTTGGCTCCTGTCATTAGAAATATCAGGTATATGAAAGAAAAAGCAAGTTTACTTTTCTCTGAGTCTAAAAGGGTATTTTCTCTTATGAATAAGACAATAGTAAGGACTAATGTGAAAGAAACCGCTTGCAGCAGTAAGCTTTTTTTATTCTCGTTAAGTTCTTTGAGATAGTATTTTCCGAAACGAGCCGGATCGAAAATATTATTGATTCCCATAATTATTTTGTTTGTTGTTGTTCCGAATCTTAGATATGTTTATTGTGGATAACATATGCTTAAATGCCGGATTATTTTTTAAAAATTTCTTTTATTTCTTCGGGTTTTGTAATAGTACAGTTGAAAAGCATTTCCATATCTATCGATGAATTCTCTTTATCGTTATTAAGCTGTATTCCGCTATACCCGTGTATAGTTGAAGTCTGAAAAAGACAGCCGTCGAGATCGTCTTTATCATTACTGGTTACGAAGAGAAGTTTATTTCCTATTTCTTCTATCGTTTCGTTCAACAAGATATGACTATCGCTAAGAATGGTTATCTGGTCTATCATGTTCTCGAGATCGCGGACCTGGTGGGTGGATATGATAACACTTTTGTTTTCATTCATACCTTTGGCTATTACTTTCCTGAACTGGCTTTTTGACGGGATGTCCATTCCGTTGGTAGGTTCGTCCATAAGGAGCAAAGGTGTGTTGCTCGCCAGAGCAAAACTTACCAGATATTTTTTCTTTTGTCCCATAGATGTTTTGGAAAGATTGCTTACTTTTTCAAGTTCGAATACATTCAAATATTCCTCGAATTGTGCCATGTCGAAATTCGGATAAAAAACCCGGTTTCGTTTTACAAATGTTTCTATGGAAACTGCCGGCAAGGAAAATTCTTCCGGAACCAGGAAAATATCCTGTAGAGTTTGTGGAAGGCGTTTTGCTACTTTGATGCCATCGTATAATACTTCCCCTTTTTGTGGAAACATAAGTCCGCTCATAAAATAGAGCAGCGTGGACTTTCCGACGCCGTTTTTCCCCAGTAAACCGTATACGCGTCCTGGAGTTATCTGGAAATTAAGATGTTCAAAAAGGTTCTTTTTCCCTTTTTTGTAACTGAATGTCAGGTCTTTGATAATGAGCATATAAAAATCGTTTAAAATTAATACTTAATAAATCGGGATAAGTGGTAGCCTATAAAATAAGTAAAGGTGTGTATAAAATACCCGTTATATAGGAAAATAGGCGTGTACTCATTTCTTTATTATATTTTATTGTTTTAGTGTATTAGTTTAATAGTACACTGCGAATGTAGTCATTATTTTTAATATGCAATAAAAAATCTCATTTTTTTTCATCTAATTTGCAAAAATCGGTCAGTATGCCTACATTTACAGAAATATAAATTGAAAAACATCTTCTTATGAATGAACAAGACGACATGTTTCCATATGACGAAAATGATGCGATAAAATTTATTCGCAACTATATTCCACAGGAAATTAAGGATAAATACAGTGACGACGATATAGTCTATTTGACCGATATCGTATATGACTATTATGATAAAAAGGGGCTTTTTGCCGAAGGCCAGGATGAAGAAGTGGAGTTGGACGAAGAAGATATAATAGGTTATGTAGCCAAAACGGTAAAAAAAGACAAAGAAGTACATTTTGATGAAGAAGATATCCGGTTTCTTGTATTAGGTGAACTGGAATATGAGGATTCTTTAGGCGTTTTTGGCGATTGAGATATATCATAGTGCGAAGATAGATATGGAATAAGCGGTAATACACTGCTTATATCCTTAAATGTGAGGATAGAGATATGAAAAAAATTAGTTTGGTAACCGTTGTGGCTGCTTTTCTGTTTCAGGCATATCCCGTTTCAGGGCAAAATGTATTTGAAAAGGGAGCGTCAGCTGTAAAAGGTTGGTTTTCGGGATTAAAAAAAAATAATGTAGTAGAAGAACATCCCGATATTTTTGAATTTACGATCGATCAGAATCTGGTAGTACCGGAAACAGGTCAATACTCCGACCAGATACGGTCGGCTCAGGACCGGGAAATAAAACGGTTGCAAAAGATAAAGAATATCACACTGGCTACTTTAAGAGGAGGTGAGGTAATACGTATTACGATACCCATGTCCCAGTTATTTTTTCCTAACGATACAGTATTGAATGCCAAGTCCGATCTGGTCTTACGACCTTATCTGCCCTATATGAGAGTACCGGATTATTATCATATACTTTTGGTAGCTCACAGTGACGATACCGGTTCCGAATCTTATCTTATGCAATTGAGTTCTGCACGGGCAAATGCCGTTTTTGATTGGTTTAAGAATAATGGAGGTAATGTTGATTATCTCGTTCCTTACGGAGTAGGGGGATACGATCCTTTAAAGAAAAATGACTCTATGGATAACCGGGCCGATAACCGCCGGCTTGAAATATACCTTATACCGGCAGAGGAGATGATCTTGCAGGCTAAAAAAGGATTGTTGTAAATATTGTCATATCGTATTTCATAAATAGAGAGGAAAACTTAAAATTATATTTGACAGATCAAAAAAAGTGCCGTAAATAATATTATCTATGGCACTTTTCTTATAAGAAGTAAGAATTTATTTTTGGTATGTTTATTGTTCTTTCGGATGATAAATGTATGTTTCCAGTGGATTTTCATACCAGGTATGGTTGATTTTCCCATCGTTTCCGGCCCAGTCTTCATATTTGGGATAAGCTATTTCTATAGAGATGTTTTCTTCCGGATATTTCCATCCCGGCGCCTCGGCGTTGAGACGTGGAATATCTAATCCCCAGGTATGATTATTATTGGTTTTATAAAAAGTGTTGATGCCGTCTGTCGCATCATCATTGGTTCCGAATCTCACTTGAGCTTTATCTGTAGGCTTGTAATCCGCCAAATGTATTTCATTGGTACGAATTCCTACAAAAATAAAGGGATTGAATTGTGAAAAGGAGATGTTTGAAACCGGATGTTTTAAATATACTTTTACCCGTTTAACTCCTGTGGACAAATGTGAAAGCATGTGTGAATATGTGTTGATGATACCGGTTAGCCCATTGAAAGCTTCTCTTGTATCTTCATAAATGATGACAGTCGCCTTATCGGTTCCGGTTTCTAAAGTTGCTCCTTCAATACTGTGTATATTGGACGTGTTGACCGGTAACTCTATCCCGAAGCCATTTGTTCGGGCAGCACCGATAGCTCTTATATTCACATCTACGGTTATCGCTGAAATTTGTGCTGTAGTAGCATTTTGCGTAAACAAATAACTATAGTCTGCAACAAGGTCGTTATGGTCCCAATCTTGTTTGTGAGGCCACATATCTTCAAAAGCTAAAGTTCCGTGTACTCCTGTTTCGCAGGTCTCGTCTTTGGAATCATCGTCAACCGGAGGAATGACGGCATCGGGCTTTATAATCGGATTGGAGGTAACGCGGAACAAAACATCGTTATAATCCCCGTCGTAGGCTCTGTGGTCTTTTTCCCTGTTTTCCATTCCCACAATATTACAATTGTAAGTTTGGTTCCATCGGGCAATACCCTGTGTCGTTTTGACTTTTCCGACCGTTGATAGTTCAAGCGTAGAGAAACGGTAATAATCTACGTTGGATAGGGCAGATGTGTTGTAACTGTTTTTGTTATATCCCTCCTGAATGAGACACCATCCTATATGTGTGCCTTTCGGGAATGCTTTTACATATTTTTCTCCGTCCCAGTATAATAATTGTACTTTGCATCCTGTTCTCGCTTCTTTGGCATTCGTATTGTGGAAAATCAGGGTTTTATGTAAATCTCTAGAGTCCGAAGGTTGATTAAGCGAACTGTGGTTTTTATTATATTGATAGTAAGCCAGCATATTTTTTATCTGGGGATTAGCATTGCTGAATCCTCCGTCTCCGATATAAGTTACCCATATTTCACATCCGTTCTCGTCTTTCACTTCCATGTCGGTACAAAACTGCGGGTCGGTGAGGAACTTTTCATCCTGAACGTTTTTCTTTTCGGGGTACCATGCGTTTACCAGATTGAGAAATTCGGCAGATAAAGTTTCATATTCTATCAGCGGATGGGAGTTTGACAATATTCCGTTTTTATCCATATCGGAAGATTCCCAATACGTATAAAGATTCATGGCCCGGTTTACCAGAATTCCGTTGTAGCTTTCTTTTTCCTCATTTTTCGCCGGTAATTTTGTTTTCAGTCTCGTATTGTCTGCCGTACCTTGTAAAATTATGTCGTTATTATTATCTGCGTTACAGATTTGCATACCGCCGAAACCTGCGTAATCGGTCAGTATATATAATTGTGAATTGTAGGGAAGTTTATTTATTTGCGCATCCCATTTACCGTTTTTATCCGTTACGCCGAAAGCGATAGGAGATATGCCGTTTTTTCTGGTTCCTTCTTCGGTATACGGATTTTCTATATAAATCAATACCGGAATTCCCGCTGCATAGCTGCCGTTAGCATTGACAGCATATATGTTTAACCTATTGTTTTGAGTTGTTTGAAAAGAAAAATCAGTGCCGGCTTTTTTGTCGGCAGATCCGTCCGAATTAACACTTATGTCTTTTTCACTACATGAATTCAAAAGAAGAATTCCGATTAACAGAAAAAACACCTGTTTCATTTTAAATATAATTTTGTATTCAACACCATTTTGCGATAAAGTTGGCGAATATAATCTAAAAATATTGCAATAATATTAGATATATATGTTTGATTTAACTTTATTTAGTTTTATCCTGTTGTTTTATGATAATTTAGTTGCCGGTAGGTTATGTAGTTGTTGCGTTTGCCGTTATATAATACGGAGAAAAAGCAGTGTTTCTCCGGACAAATATGATGGAATGAATAGTATTCGTTTTCGTTTTTATCTTTCGTGTTTTTTCCATACTTTTGCAAATCATTTATTTAAAAAAGAATTTCGCAATAGCTAAGAATATTAATTAAACTACATAGCAACAATGGCAAAAGAACTGAAAGACTTGACCAAAAGAGGAGAAAATTATTCTCAATGGTATAATGATCTGGTTGTAAAAGCCGATTTGGCAGAGCAGTCGGCTGTAAGAGGATGCATGGTTATAAAACCTTATGGATATGCCATCTGGGAAAAAATGCAACGTCAACTCGATGATATGTTTAAAGAGACCGGACATGTAAATGCATATTTTCCATTACTTATTCCCAAGTCTTTTTTAAGCCGTGAGGCAGAGCATGTAGAAGGGTTTGCCAAGGAATGTGCCGTAGTGACTCATTACCGTCTGAAAAATGCGGCTGATGGTTCGGGGGTTGTAGTAGATCCTGCTGCGAAGCTGGAAGAAGAGCTAATCATTCGGCCTACTTCCGAAACGATTATTTGGAATACATATAAAAACTGGATACAGTCATACCGTGATTTACCTATTTTGTGTAATCAGTGGGCAAACGTTTTCCGTTGGGAAATGCGTACCCGCCTCTTCCTGCGTACGGCCGAGTTTTTATGGCAGGAAGGACATACGGCCCATGCCACCCGTGAAGAAGCCGAGGCAGAAGCCCGTCGCATGCTGGATGTTTACGGCGATTTTGCCGAGAAATATATGGCTGTTCCCGTTATAAAGGGAGTTAAGTCAGCCAACGAACGTTTTGCCGGAGCCCTCGATACCTATACGATCGAGGCAATGATGCAGGATGGTAAAGCATTACAGTCAGGTACGTCGCATTTCCTGGGACAGAATTTTGCAAAGGCGTTCGATGTTCAGTTTGTAAATAAAAATAACGAGATGGAATATGTATGGGCTACTTCGTGGGGCGTTTCCACGCGGTTAATGGGAGCTCTTATCATGACTCATAGCGATGATAACGGTTTGGTTTTGCCTCCTAAATTAGCTCCTTTCCAGGTAGTGATCATTCCTATCTACAAGAATGAAGAGCAATTGAAAGCAATCGATGCCAAAGTTGCAGGTATTATGGAGCGTCTCAAGGGTATGGGAATCTCTGTAAAATATGATAATGCCGATAATAAACGTCCCGGATTTAAATTCGCCGATTATGAATTGAAGGGTGTTCCCGTACGTTTGGTAATGGGAGGACGTGACCTGGAAAATAATACGATGGAAATTATGCGCCGTGATACGTTGGAGAAAGAGACGGTTACTTGTGAGGGCATAGAAATATATGTAAAAAAACTGTTGGATGAAATACAGGAAAATATATATAATAAAGCGCTTAAATACCGGGAAGGACATACGATTACAGTAGATTCTTATGAAGAATTTAAGGAAAAGATAGAAGACGGAGGTTTTATCCTTGCCCATTGGGACGGGACTACCGAAACAGAAGAGCGTATCAAAGAAGAAACAAAAGCTACGATACGTTGCATACCGTTCGACGGAGATAAGACACCCGGAAAATGTATGGTAACGGGCAAGCCTTCCGCTTGTCGCGTGCTGTTCGCACGTTCCTACTAGGATAAGTATTATATATGTGTATAAAGCCGGATTCTACTCGTAATCCGGCTTTTTTGTGTTCTATGATTCTATTGCCGGACAAGTAATTACGGGAAAATAAAAAAGAGATTGTCGATTATCGACAATCTCTTTTTAGTAAGTTTTTCGTTATCAATTACCGTATGACTGAGAATTTCTGGTTCTTACGAGTGTTATCTTTATAAATGACACTGATAATATAGATACCTTCGTTCAGGTCTTTTATATCGATAACTCCGTTATTCACACTGGAGGTAACCGCTTTTACAATATTCCCGGTCAGGTTGAATACGTATATACCGGCTACATCGCCCGGAACAGTGATATAATCGTTTGCAGGATTGGGATATACTCCTACGATATCGTATTGGGTATTTTCCACACCTGAATTTTGGTCGCTGTTCAGGTAAACCGGAATTTTTACCGACTGGTTCAATATGTCGTTGCTGGTGATTTCAACAATAGCTTCGTACAATGTTGTTTTCAGATCTGTTGCATTCATAGTCAATTTCACCGTTTCACTGTTCGCTCCGGTTATACTGTAGCCCGATTTGTCGGCTGTCAACCAACTGATAGCAGGAGTTCTTTCGCCTGTTATATTTGCTCTCAGGCTATTATTACTGTCCATTCCCAAATCAGCGAGCGACCACCATGTGCTTCCGCCTACATTTACAATGTCTCCGAAGCCTCTTATAGCAGGACCGGCATCAGAACCTATCTGATATGAGTTTGGCTTGAAGCCTTTGAATTTGGCTCCTATCCATAAGTCTTTGTCCGATAGGGTTACGGGATTTTCAAGAACGATATGATTCCACGATTTCGGTACTGGAACGAAAGTCTGTTCCGTGATCAGTTCCCCGTTAGTGAGTTGGCTCTTTTCACCATAGATAACGATAGAGCTGTATTCCGATGCATCCTCTACGAACACATCCACGCTGCTGATGGTCATACCTTTCAGATTGGCCAGCATTTCTCCGGGATAATATGTTGCATAAGTAGCTTCGGTTCCGCTCGACAAACCTACCGCAGTATAATTTTCTTTATCATAGTTCAGGACAAACTGTGTTTCCGGCTGTGCGGACGGTGCACGATTGATCGCAACGCGTTTACTCATTTTCGGTTTATACTGTTTCGCTTCTACCGGAGTAGCTTTGGTTATGTGCCGGTTGTTAGGAGAGTAAGGCAGTGCATATTTGATATTGACCGTGCCTGACATGTCGGTATTGTTGTCGTTCTTTATCACTATGTCGTTGCTTTTACTTTCATAGCCTTTTATGGTGGCGTCGATATATTTCGTATCTACGCTGAATGCCGGTGACGATTCCGGACGTTCTACGATCAGGGTGTAATCTTCGGTTTCTCCGTAAGCATAAGAACCGCACGGGGTAGGAGTATCGTAGCTGAGAACGATACGGAGTCTTTTTTCTCCCGGAGTGACAGTTACGTTTTGGGGAATATTTATCGTCAGTGTATCTTTTATAACATAAGACATGAAGTCTCCGCTATCATTGAAAGATCCGTTTCCGTTCCAATCTACCCATACGCCTATATAATCCCCGTATGCGTTTTTAGTCTTAACTGTTAATAAGAGACTTTCTCCCGGTAAGATTTTGGTTTTCATATCGGAATAATCGCTGTATGAAGATTTTTCTGATGTATTATCGATGTCCCCGATAGTTACCTGCGATATATATTCATAAATATCTTCAGCCCCCGATTCGCAAATCTCGCCTTCCGTACCTTTTGTCGTAGTGAATTTATAGTAATCGTCCACTATTTTCTCATCCCCTGGGGTTACATTCTTTATTTCGAAATGGTGAACTCCGGTACTGGAGCAATCTACCCGTTTTTCGAATGTATATTTATAAGTTTCCTGGCTTTTGATAGTTGCATGTATTTTTTCTGTAGCGACACGCTCGTTATCCGCCCATAATTCCAGGGTGGCGTCATCTATGTTGTCTGAACCTATATTCAGTACTTCTACCTGTACTTTTTCATATTTATCTTCGCTGGTGGAAGAAGGACTTAATATACGGTTGATTTTAAGAGCTTTTTTGCCCAGGACATCTCCATTGCCTAATAAACAGTAAGTAACGGGTAATGCAGCTACCATATAGTCTTCGCTGCTTCCCATTTGTAAAAGTCCGTATCCCGGTACCGAGCTGTTGGCCAGTAATGCGAACCAGCAGTTGGCGGGAGATTGGCCCGGAAGCAAGGAAACAGAGAGGAATCCGTTTTCCATTTTTACGACTTCTTTAAGAGAAGTTGTAAATTCATATATATCATATTCTCCGTAAGTTACACCTATAGAGTTTGCCATAAGAGCTATTTCTTCCTTATAAACTAAGTCCCCGGGGTATCCGTCTTTATTCCGGTAAAATTCTACAGAGAATCTTAAAGGCTGGCTCAGGTCTCTTTCGCAAGGTACCCAGTCTCCTTCTTCATTATAGAAGTTGAATATACCCATAAAACGTATTCCGTTTACCGCATAGTAACAACCCGAGAACGATTGGTAGAATTTTGTCGCTAAAGGCCTGCCTTGGTCCGAACTTTGAAAACCTGAATAATCGGCATCAACATCGAATTCTCCACTGTGTACCGAATTTTCGGGACAAGCTAATAACTCTTCCGGAGTAACTTCCTGAGGCGCAAAATGCATTCTTTCACCAGACGGTGTGTTTTTGTAAAATTTTGTATCATGCCCGGAGACTTTATAACCCGCCGGAGTACTGACTACCTTTTGGCTATATAGGTTTCCGATTGCAAACAGACACACAAAAAGGATTGAGAAAATTTTTTTCATGTCGTTTTTTTATTAAATATAATAATAGTCTATGCAAAAATATATATAAAGTGCATATAACCAAAACAAATGTATGTAAAATTGTAGCTAATGCTGTTTTTGTGTAATAGAGCGGGTAAAGAAAATGCCGTTTTGCATACAAATGCAAAACGGCATTCCCTGTAAAAGAAATATACTGTATTATTTTTCTACACCATCCATAATGACTTCTATTTCATTTCCCTGAGAGAACAAACTGCGGGTGAGTGCGCGCATTTGTGCCGGGGTCAGGCTGTTGAGTATATCCTCATAGTTGGTCAGTGTATTGACCCCTGTTGCTGCATATGTATTGAGTACGTTCATCCAGTATTTGTTTTCGCGCAGGTCTTCTTTATGCTTCTTCAGCATGTATTCTTTTACTTTGTTGAAGTTCTCATCCGAAGCTCCTGAGTTAACAACATTCATCAACTCTTTCTGAGCGCGTTTGTTAAGACGATCCTGTTGCTCGGGATTCGTATCGAAGCCGTACAGGAATACCCATCTGTTGGTCGTAGGGCTTACGCTTGCATTCGTACCTACACCATAAGTTCCGCCTTCTTCTTCACGAATAGTTGCTGTATATACGATGTCCATTACCTGGCTCAGAATATCCAGCAGGAGGTCGTTTCGCATGTTGTATTTTGTATTACCGGAATATACACCGTATACCGTACTTTTAGATGTTCCTGTTTCCCGGGTGAAATGATTACGTATTTTCCCTTTTTTAATGGTTTCGAGTTTACCTGCCTTTTCACGGCTGTTGTTTCCGGGGAGAGAGGCAATATATTTTTCAACCATAGGTTTCAGTGAATCGATATTTACGCTTCCTACAAATGTAAATACGAAATCCGATGCGTTGGCAAAACGCTCTTTGGCAATTTCGAGAATGCGGTCATAATTTACTGCATTCAACTCTTCTGCTTTCAGAGGACGACGTATTGACTCGGCGCTGTACATAGTCGTATATAATGAGTCGCTGAATGCATATTGAGGATTTGCCGATATGTTGGCAAGAGCTGTTTTCATTTGCGACATCCATGCGTTATACGCGTCTTCGTCCTTCATAGGAGAGGTAAAGCTCAGGTAAACCAGTTGCAGCATTGTTTCAAGATCCTTATTTACACTGCTGGCTTTAACACTTTCGGTAGTTTCTTCCAGTCTGGATTGCAAGGAAACCTGTTTGCCGGCCAAAGCTTTCTGCAACTGAACCGATGTGAAATTACCCAGCCCGCTTATATCCAGTATCTGGTTGAATACTTTTATATTTGCATCGTCTTTTGTTCCGTATAAAGAACTTCCTCCCTTGCTGACGGCAGTCATCATTATTTCATCGTTTTTGAAATCGGTTGGTTTTATGACCACCTTGGCTCCATTGGATAATATCCATTCGGTAGTTCCGAAGACAGGGTTTTCCTGACTGGACAGAATGCGTCCCGCTTTTGGTTCCTGCGATATCAAAGGTTCATTGGAA
Organism: Barnesiella propionica; assembly: GCF_025567045.1. NCBI lineage: Bacteria > Pseudomonadati > Bacteroidota > Bacteroidia > Bacteroidales > Barnesiellaceae > Barnesiella > Barnesiella propionica. Next base: position 42,262 of record NZ_JAOQJK010000009.1, read on the forward strand.
ACTTTGTCTTCATAAGGAGCTATTTCTTCCTGAGTAGTTTGTTTAAAGGCTGCCAGTACCTCGTCTTTTGTCGGATAGCTTATACCTGCTTTGTCGGGTCCGGTAATGGTAATGACAACGTTATCTTCCCCAATCAGCCCTTGTATATACTGGTTCACAGCTTCCAGGGGAATTGCCGGTGCGAGCTGCTTGAACAATGTATATTCGGTTTCAATTCCCGGAACCGGATCACCGTCGGTAAAGTTGCCTATATATTCGTTTACCAGCGATGTGTTTTTACGTTTATCGCGTTCGTTATATTGTCTTTCTATTTCGGCAAGCAAAGAGGTGCGTGCGCGGTCATATTCCGAAGCGGTGAAACCATATTTGTTTACTCTTTCCGCCTCTCTTAAAAGTCCTTGTAAGCCTTTGATGGCCTCTCCGTCCTTGCACGACGCTACCATGGTAAATGCATCTTTGGTTTTCGATACGAAGAAGTCATAGTCATAAGCATAAGCTCCCAGGAACGGAGCATCCGCTTTCAATGTTTCTTCTTCCAAACGGGAACCGAACATTTGATTGATGACATATCCCATATAGCTTTTTACAAGTCCCTGTATAGTAGCATTAATCTCACGGGGCATTGTCTCATGTTTGAAATATACGGTTACATCGGTACTTGTAGCCTCTTTATCCTTATAGAATGCCACAATAGGTTCTTTATTATCGGGTACGGGATAATAAATGCGCTCGGCTGCATTTTCTTTTTTGGGGATGGAGCCGAATAATTTTTTCAGTTTAGCTTCCGTTTTATCCACATCGATATCACCTACTATAATGATTCCTTGCTGGTCCGGACGGTACCATTTATGATAATAATCCCGTAAGGTTTGGTAGGGAAAGTTCATGACTACATCCATTGTGCCTATCGGCATGCGGTTGGCATATTGGCTGCCTTCGAACATAACAGGAACCGTAGCTTCCCATATACGCCAGTTGGCATCCGAGCGCGTACGCCATTCTTCATGGATAACGCCTCTCTCTTCATCGATCTCTTTATCTTCCAGAGAGATGGCGCATGCCCAGTCATGTAGTACCAGCATACAGGAGTCCAGTAATCCTTCATTGTTGGTAGGAACGTTGGAAATACGGTATACGGTTTCGTCAAAACCTGTGTAGGCGTTGATATCCGTCCCGAATTTGATGCCGTTCTTTTCCAGATAATTCAACATAGCTTTTCCCGGGAAATGTTCTGTTCCGTTAAATGCCATGTGTTCCAAAAAGTGAGCCAGTCCCCTCTGGTCTTCATTTTCAAGTATGGAACCCACTTTTTGTGCAATGTGGAATTCGGCTCTGTTTTGTGGGGTTTCATTGTGACGGATGTAATAGGTGAGTCCGTTGTCGAGCACACCGTAACGTACAGCCGGATCGATGGGCAAAGGTTGTAATTGCTGCTGTTCTTGTGCCGAAGTTATCAAAGCAAAGAACATGCTTGCCAGGAGCAATCCCGATTTTACGATCTTGAAGTTCATAATTTATTTGATTTTAATTGAAAATATGAAATTAATAATATATTTTAATCTTCTTTATACTCTAAAATATCCCCCGGCTGGCACCCCAGTTCTTTACAAATGGCTTCCAAGGTGGAAAAACGTATAGCTTTCGCTTTCCCAGTCTTAAGAATAGACAGGTTGGCCGGAGTAATATCTATTTTCTCAGATAATTCGTTCAGCGAAATTTTGCGTTTCGCCATCATTACGTCAAGATTTACAATGATAGCCATAATTTATATTGTTAAGTCTTGTTCTTCTTTTAGTTTATAGGCGATATTCAATGTTTCGGCCAGTAGCAGAAATATAATGGCTATGGTGATATGAGGATATATTTCGTCATTACATATTTTATATCCGGGGATAGAGATATGTGCAGAACAGTATCCGATGAATATAGCCGAAGATAAATACCCCGACAGGTAGAGGACTAACATACTATATGATAACCGCCTGAGACGTTTAATGTTCTTTCTGACCATAAGACCGTCCTTGGCTACCGAAGATGTGAGCTTGCATAAATAGACTCCCATGAATATAAATGCAATGAATGTGACTAAAGACAATAATATAATTCCTCCTTGTATATAAGTGGGTACCGAGTTTTTGGGACAGAACAGTATAATATCTTCCGATAAAACGACTTTCGAGACTCCGGGAGTGGACGATGATATATTCTTCTCCAGAATATTTTCTTCCGGTTTGATATTAACGATATAAGACGGCCGGTCGGCTATATCCTTGTCATGAAGTATTTCTGAGGAATTATATCCCATAGTAAAACCCTGTACAAAACTGTAGGCGGCCGGGATTAGCAAGAAAAGAGCTATAAGCAGGCATAAAAACTGTACCTTGCGCTGTGTCTTTTTATCTGTTTGCATCATATAAATAGATTTATACTTATGCAAAGGAAACGAATTTTTAATGAAATAACAAGTAAAACAGTATATTTTTATCGAAAAACGATAAATTTCTAATGAAATACATTTATTCTTCGGCGGACGGAATAATGTAACCGTTCATCATGGCATAGAAACTGAGGCCCGATACCGTTTTAATCCCCAGTTTACAGGTAATATTCTTGCGGTGTGACAGGACCGTATTGATACTGATATTGAGACGGTCCGCTATTTCTTTGTTCAGGCATCCCCGCGCGACCAGCTGCAAGACCTCTATTTCGCGCGGACTCAGTTCTTCATGACTGTCGCTTTCGGTACGCTGACACATCGGTTTAAGTATTTGCTGCAATTGATCCACCAGATTATTCTCTTCTTCACGGATGCATAGATGGCTTATGGAATGGTCGGTAATCGTGCACGGATATTCCGTCAGTAAAATAGTACGGTTCTTTCTGGGCAGAAAAAAGTCTCCGTTACAAACAAACGTTTCTCCCGATACGAGATAAATATCGTATTTTTCGGGATTGTCCGCCAGGAATGAACCGGCACAAGTGTACAAAGCCGGCACAGGAGCCGAAAAATACACTTGTAACAGATATCTCAATCCTATGTTTATTAGTGGGAAGGGAGATATCACGGCTATTTGTTTCTGCTTCAGCATACCATTTTTAGCAGGAGGTTTGGATGGCTTCCCAAAGGGGCTTCAGTATTTTATTCCGTATCCGGTTATGTTGAGTTAGATCTTTTTCAAGCGTGTCGATAGCGAAGATAACGCCATGGCATAAATTAAGGTCGTAATCTCCGGTCAGGTGTATCACAAAAAGACTCTTCAGGTCGTTCAGTTTTTCTTCCAGACTGTCGGATTCTGTGTGATTATAAGTAAGGGTTACTTCATGGTTGTCTTCCGATAAAACCTGTAATTCTTTAGCCTTTTGTTTTATAGCCGGGAACCATTCTGTTTTATCATATTCGATACGTGCCAGAAATTCTTTTTTGAGCTCATTGAAAAATTTTCTCATCAGCTCCAGATTATTATTCTCGTTATCGCTTTTATTGATAAGCGAATTGAAGTGATGTTCAATGTTGGGTAACTGAAACTGTTCGTAATAACTGTTGGCCTTGATGAGATAATCTACTATTTGTGGAGCGCAGAAAGATTTCAGCCTTTTTTCGGGAAAATATTCTTCATTGATAAAAGTATTAATTATCGTCAGGAAGAAATCAGTATCCAGTTTTTTTTCTTCACATACCGAACGGATGCTTTTATCCCCAACTCCCAGTTTGATGCCGAATCGGTTGATAACGGGTATCAAAGAAGGCTCTTTCAATATTATTTCGCAAAGTTGCATGTCAGCATGTACGAGTGCCATATATCTTTATGTTTTATAATTCTGATCTTTGTGGTATCTATTCATTTATTATTTCATCCGGAGTGATAATAATATCCATTTTTATATCATGTGGTTCAGCAGGTAATTCCGGTATTATCTGGCAGGAGTATGCTATTCCCACTTTTAAGCACTTATGTCCGTTTAACAGACGGTCGTAATATCCTTTTCCTCGTCCCAGCCGGTTCCTTTTCCGGTCGAAAGCTATTCCGGGTACGATAACCAGATCGATAAGTTCCGGCGGATATTCATTCCCCGACGGTTCCATAATGCCATACATCCCGGTAGTGAGATTGTCTTTGCAATAACGTTTTATTACCAGTTGTTCTCCTTTTACGACCGGCAGGAATAATTCTTTATCGTTCTGCCAGCAGGTAATAAATTCTCTGGTTTCTACTTCATCCGGCAGGGAGTGGTATATGAGGATATGGGTCGCATTTATAAATTCGGGCCGTGCTTCCAACTGTTCGAAAATACGCTGCGCAGAAGAAACCTTTTCTTCTATTCCGAGAGCAGTTTTTCGTTCATTGATTAATTTTCTTATTTTATATTTTTCGTTTTTTCCTTCCGCCATTATTTTTCCTTTTCAGTGTTAGGAAAACCTTTACCCTGATCCAATAACTCCTGTGCTTTGCGAAGTGTTACATCGTCCCTGAAAAACAAGGGATAGAATGCATCATCACCTAATATATTCCGGGCAATATAGGATTGCAGTTGGTTGACGATAAGATTTCTCGAAATATTGATATACACTGGACGCGGCTTGACTCCTTTTTCTGCTGCGTAATTTACAAATTCGTTCAGTAACATATCTCCGTTGAGATAGGGCAGTATGCTTTTATGATCCTTTGCTTTGCTGAGTTCGTCCCTGTGACGGTCGGCATAATTGAATGCGAACTGGAACAAGAGCCCCTGATTGATTACATTATTATAGTAAGAAGTTATTCCGGCCGTATCTCTGGGTACGAAAATATCGGGCATGATACCGCCTCCGCCGTACACTTTCCGGCCTCCTATGGTCGTATATACCATCTCTTCGTTTTGTTTGATACTGTCCTGATTGAAAAATTCACCGTGCAGATACCTGTTCATTAGATCCATGCTGTAATCTTCGTTATCGCCCATTTTATATTCTTTCTGGATGGAACGTCCTGAAGGAGTATAATACCGGGCTACCGTAAGACGTACGGCAGAACCGTCTCCGAACGGGTATTGTTGTTGTACGAGACCTTTACCGAACGTACGGCGGCCTATAATGAGTCCCCGGTCATTATCCTGGATAGCGCCGGCAAATATTTCACTGGAGGATGCAGACCATTCGTCTGTGAGTACAACGATCTGGTTGTTCTGGAAAGCTCCGGTTCCGGTTGCATAAGCATCGTTGCGCGGGAACGATTTTCCTTCCGCATATACGATGAGCCTGTCTTTAGGCAAGAATTCGTTGACCATGTTAATAACGGCATCCATATATCCTCCCGGATTACTGCGCAGGTCTATTACATAACGGTCCGCACCTTGTTTCCTAAGACGTGCCAGAGCGTTCATGAATTCGTCATATGTTGTACGCCCGAATTTACTGATTTTAATATAACCGGTTTTAGGACTTAGCATATAAGCGACATCGACGCTGTTGACCGGAATATCTCCTCGGGTAACTTTAAATGACAGAGGTTTTTTAGAAGTGTTTCGTTTAACGCCTAATACGACTTCAGTACCTTTAGTTCCTTTCAATGTTTTAAGAACCTTTTCATTCGTAAGTTCTTTTCCTACAAACACACTGTCGTTGACCGAAACAATCCGGTCTCCGGGTAATAGTCCCGCTTTTTCCGACGGCCCTCCGGAAATAACGCTTACAACATTTATAGTATCGTTCATTAAATTGAACTGAATACCTATTCCGCTGAAATTTCCTTCGAGTTCTTCATTTACTCCTTCTACATCGCTGGCCGGGATATATACCGAGTGAGGATCGAGTTCATTTATGATTTTGGGCATGACATCTTCCACCAGTTTTTCTTGTGATACCGTATCTACATATTCGGCTTCTATCATGTTGAGAAGTGCTTCAACTTTGTTCTCGCCGGAAAAGAGAGTAGAGGTTTTTCGGGAGATCACGTCATAATAACGTCCTAAAAATATCCCGATAATAACAGCCAGAGCCAGGCTGAAAGGTACCCATACTAAACGTTTCTTTTCGTTACTCATCGTAGTAAACTATAATTTAGATTTGTTTTTTACGGTCGTTTACACTCCCGCTTCGATAAAATCAACTTTTATACCTGCTTTCTCCAGTAAATCAATGCCGTCGTGTAACCGGTAGTGTTCTGAGAATACGACCCTTTGAATTCCTGATTGGATGATTAGCTTTGCGCATTCTATACATGGAGAGGACGTGACATATAATGTCGCTCCTTCACTGCTGTTATTGCTGCGTGCCACTTTGGTTATAGCATTAGCTTCGGCGTGAAGGACGTAGGGATAAGTATGACCTGTCTCGTCTTCACATATATTTTCAAAACCAGCCGGGGTTCCGTTATATCCGTCCGAAATAATCATTTTGTCTTTTACGATAAGGGCTCCTACCTGGCGTCTTTTACAATATGAGTTTTCCGCCCATATCAGAGCCATACGAATATAACGTTTGTCTAAAGCGGTTTGTTTGTCCGATATTTGTTCCATATAATGAAGTAGTCCTTTCTGCCTTTTTCGTATTAGTTGCTCCGGGAGAGTTTAAGTCTGCCGGAAAGAACGTTGCAAAGGTAAGTCTTTTTATGAATATTGATATTTTTACGGCTGGTTTTTTCTACGATAATATGTAAAAAAAACGGTGTGAAACATGATTTTGTTTATGTAGAACCGGACCGTTTTCTAATGAAGAAAACGGTCCGGTTTAGTTTTTTGATTTATATGTTTATCTCTCAGTTTTACTTTCTTGCATCTCCTTTTTCCAGGTGGTGGCACAAAAAATAAGAGCGAGGATACTGGCTATGATCATCAGCCAGAAAGATGCATTCCATCCCATATGGTCAACGATACTTCCCATGGTGATTTTGGCAAGTATAGCGTCGCCGATAAGATAACCGAACAGACCTACGAATCCGGCTGCTGTCCCTGCCGCATTTTTGGGAACGAGATTTACCGCCTGTACTCCTATTAAGGCTACCGGGCCATAGATACAAAAACCAACGAAAATCAGGGCGCAATAAACTATCGTATGTAATATCGTATGAAAATCTGTTCCGAATGCCGATGACAAGAGAGTTGCAATAGATGTGGCTTTCCAGTACAGGATGATCCCGAGCAGGACGAGTGCCATGTAAATGACATTAGCCGGAGCACAACGCCCCTTAAAGTATTTGGAGGATATCCATCCGCAGATAATAGTTCCCGGAACACCGGCGTAATTATGCAAAGAAAATGCAAGGTTTCCCTGCTCCTGGGAAAATCCCAGCATCGTACATAAATAGGTAACCGACCAGTCTCCTGCACCATAGCGTACTAGATATACAAAAGCATTAGCCAGTGCGATAAGCCATAATACTTTATTCTTGAACACATATTCGACAAATAGAGTTTTGAAGGGTATTTTTTCTTCATCGTTCTTTGTTTTCTTTGCGGAGAAATCCTTACGGTATTCGTCTATAGGAGGCAGTCCGCAGGATTGTGGGGTATCTCTTATTGCCCACCAGCAAAATAAAGCTATTACGACGGCTACGGCACTCGGAAATATAAATGCACCTCTCCAGGCTTGAGATATTTCACTTCCATTTGTCAGTGTCACTGTACAGATTCCCGCCATTAAAACCATTCCTACTGTTGCCAGATTTCCTAATGCGCCGCTTCCTATCGTGTGTGAAGTATTCCAGATAGACATTTTAAAACTCCGTTCATTTTGGGAGAACCAATGCACCATAATACGTCCGCAAGGAGGCCAACCCATTCCCGAAAGCCAGCCGATGACGAGCATAAATAGAAACATGACGGCTACTGAGCTTGTAGCAAAAGGAAAAATTCCTACAGACATCATGACGAGTGCTGACAATATAAGCCCGATGACCAGAAATTTCCGGGAGTCGGAACGGTCCGATAAGCTGCCCATCAGGAATTTACTGAAAGCATAAGCGATAGATATGCCGCTCATAGCGAAACCTATCTGTGCATAATCCAGTTCCAGGCCCCCTTCGGCTACTGATTTTTGCATTTCGGGAGATGCGAGCGCCATATTCTTACGCACCAGATAATAACCTGCATAACCGAAGAATGCTCCCAAAAATACTTTTAACCGCATTTTCTTATAGGTAGAGGCTATTTTGTTCTCCGGTAATAATGGTTTTGCTTTGGGCGGACTGAAGAAATCGGACAAAATGTTTGACATGATATGAATAATTTGTAAGGTTGAATATGTTTTTTTGAGTGGATAAATATAGTAAAAAAAAGAATAAGAAATATATTATGCTTTCTTTTTCTTTTCTTTTGAGGCCCGTATTCTTTGAATTATGCTTAGTGTGGTTTTTAATAAACTGATAATCTTTATATTATGTCCGTGATGCTATCTGGCTCTTATATATGTTTTATTTGCAGTAGGTGAAAATAAAAAAACGTTTGGACCAGTAGTCCAAACGTTTTTTAGAATAAGATATCTTTTGATTTATTTAAGAATACCGTCACGTTTCATAAGAGCTTCGATAGTAGGCTCGCTGCCTTTGAAGCGTTTATAAAGTACCATCGGGTTTTCTGTTCCTCCGCGTTTGAGGATATTATCGCGGAAAGAAGCAGCTGTAGCCGGATCGAAAATTCCGTGTGCTTTAAATACCGCGAAAGCATCTGCGTCGAGTACTTCGGCCCATTTATATCCATAGTATCCGGCTGCATATCCTCCTGAGAAAATATGACTGAACTGCGGGCTGATAGCTGTTCCGTCCACCAGAGGAGTTATTTGTGTGCGTTCTATAGCTGTACGTTCAAAGTTAATAGCATCTCCGGGGACGGGAGCAGAAATCGTATGCCAGGCCATATCAAGAAGGCCGAATGTAAGCTGACGCACGCAAGCATAAGCAGCGTTGAACCGACCTGCGTTCTTGATTTTCTCTACCAGTTCGGCCGGTATTTTTTCGCCTGTTTTATAATGTACGGCGAAACCATCCAGGAACTCTTTTTCGGACAGGTAATTTTCGTTGAACTGGGATGGAAGTTCGACAAAGTCATGGTATACGCTGGTTCCGGAAAGCGAAGGATAGGTAACTTCGGAGAGCAGACCATGCAAAGAATGTCCGAATTCATGAAGGAATGTCTCTACCTCATCGTATGTAAGGAGAGCAGGAGCCGTTTCTGTAGGACGGGTAAAGTTCATTACGATTGTTACGTGCGGACGGCTGTCGTTACCTTTCTCATCCTTCCATTGCCCTTTAAATTCTGTCATCCAGGCTCCGCTTCGTTTCCCTTCACGGGGGAAGAAGTCGGTATAAATTATACCTACATATTTTCCATTAGCGTCTCTTACTTCAAATGCTTCGACTTCCGGATGATATACGGGAATTTTACTGTTTTTGGTGAATGTAAGACCGTATAGTTTAGTTGCCAGACCGAATACTCCTTTTTTTACATGTTCCAGTTCAAAGTAGGGACGGAGCATTTCATCATTGAGGCTGTATTTGATATCTTTCAACTGGTTGGCATAGAAAGAGAAATCCCACGGCATAATGGTTACGTCGCTGCCTTCTTTACCGATAGCGAAGCCTTCTATTTCTTTTACTTCCTGGACAGCAACGGGTTTGTAAGCTTCCAGTAGCTGGTTTAGTAATTTATATACATTAGAGCTGTTTTGCGCCATCGTATGTTCCAGCTTATATTCGGCATAGTTTGGTTTGTCAAAAAGTTTAGCTATTTCCATACGGACTTCGGCGATACGTTTTAGAACAGGAATATTATTATATTCTCCGTCCAAATTTCTGGAATTGTATGCGCGGTATAATTTTTCACGCAGGTCGCGTCGTGTCGAATATTTCATGAAAGGAGCATAGCTGGGATAGGAAAGATTGACCAGATAACCTTCTTTCCCTTTGCTCTTAGCCAGAGTTGCGGCTCCGTCTATCGCACTTTGAGGGAGGCCTTCCAGGTCGTTTTCTGTCAGCTCCATACTGAATAAATTTTGTTCCTTCAATACATTTTGCCCGAATGTCAAAGTTAATTGGCTCAGTTCGGAAGAAAGTGCACGGTATTTTTCTCTGTCTTCGCCTTGAAGATTGGCTCCTTGGCGAGCCATGGAATCATACGTCTCGTCCAGTAACATACGTTGTTCGGGGGTCAGTTCCAACAGGTCGCGTTTGTCATATACGAATTTTATGCGTTCGAACAATTTTTCGTTCAGACTGATGTTGTTACTGTGTTCCGATAATTTAGGGGAAATACGTTGCGATATCTCCATCATTTCCGGAGTACTTTCGGCACTTAATAAAGCGAAAAAAACATTAGCTACACGACTCAACAATTGTCCTGAACGGTCAAGAGCTTCTATCGTGTTTTCGAAGGTCGGCATTGACCGTTGGTTTACTATAGCGTCTATTTCTTTCTGGTGTTCTGCCATACCTTTTTCAAAAGCCGGTTCATAGTCGGTTATTTTGATTTTGTCAAAAGGTACGGTTTCGTACGGTGTTTTGTACTTTCCGAAAAACGGATTGGCTGCTTGTGTCATAAGCGTAAATGCGGTTAAAAGCAATAATACTATTTTTCTCATTACAGTGTTATTAGTGTTATATTACAAAGGTCTTAATAATCCGGCATACACATATCTATTTATTATTAATAAATATTAATCGTTGATTTTTTGCCGTTGAAAACATTAATAACAAACATTTTGTGTAAAGTAATTAGGGTATCTGTCATGAACGATTGTTCTGTTAACCGGTACAAGGCAGCCCTGTCTTGATAAGATAATCTATACCTGCAGATTTTATTAGGAACCGATGAAGATACGGTATCATTTCGTATCCCCTTCAGGCTTGATAAGGCTGCATACTATACATTAGCTGGTCGAGCAAGATAGGTATGTCGTTTGCCGGAATACCTGCATGTAACAGATCGTCCATATCCTGTTTGAAAGAAGCCATGAAACGGTGGGTATCGCCACCCGACGATATGATACTTTGCCTGTAATATTCGATGGCTTTCCTGATATGTCCCAGTGAAAATTCTGCATGGCCGGCATTCAGGTAATCTTGAGGAGTAGGCTTATCTTCCAGTATTTTTTCGTAATAACGCAATGCTTGTTCGCTTTTGTCGGTAAGAAAAGAACACCATGCGATAGGCCTCCAGGCTTTATGTCCTTTCGGGTCGAGATAGTCTACTTTGAAATAATGCCGTAAAGCGGCTTCATAATCTTTTTGTTCCAGATAACAGTGCCCGATATTCATTTCGACAGATAGGTTATCCGGATTTATTTTTTCGGCCCGGTGATAATAATCCAGAGCCATTTCCGGCTTTTTAAGATTCCGGTAACAAGTTGCTATACGCCTAATGGTCCAGAAACTGTTCGGATTGATAATCTCGGCTTTCAGATATGCTTCCAGAGCTTCGGCATACTGGTCGGTCATTTGATAACAATATCCTATTTTCTGGTATATATCGCTGTCGGAATGATAACGTTCCGACAGTTTTTCAAATAATTCCAGTGCGTCATCGTAATACTCCCGTTTGAAATAATATTCTCCTATGAGCCTGAGGCTGTTATCGTCGGAGAACACAGATTCCAGTAAAGGTACATGCAACAGGTTCAAATGTGTAACGAACGGATCTTCGAACTCTCCTCTCCTGTTATACAGTTTGAAGAACCGGTACAAGTCCTGAATATATCGGTTCGAAATGTTCTCCCTTGTTTTACTGGCCTTATATAATTCTTCACTTTCGTTCTCTTTTAAATCCATACCTTCTGCCCCGAATTGTGACATCATCATTTGTCTCTGGTTTTCGGGGACCTGGGTAAGGGTAAGGCAGAATGAATATTTATCGGAATTACACAAGAATCCCGAAACGTCTATTATCTTTTTGAAATTATTTCCCATGCTGTTATTTCCGAAAACATTGCGTAATGCACTATGATCGGGAGTAAAAGGGAGGAACCAGTTTCCTATTTCATTAAAGAAAGGAAAATTCTTGAGTTGAGCGAAAGTGCTCATGAACACGTCGGCACCTTCCATTTGCAGGTCGTTAAGCTCTTTCATCTTCTTTTCGATGCCGCTTTTTTCCAGCATTTCCTGCCATTCGGGATTTTTATCCAAGGCTGTCATATCATTCATGAGATCTTCCTGCTTTATTTTTTTATAAAGCGAAGGACTTATTTTCATCATCTGTGGCAGTAATTCTTCTTTCAGCTTACGTGATATCTTTTCTGTTTCCCGGCTTTTTATGAATTGCAGGAAAATATTACGTACATCGGTATTGAAACGGCTGTCTTCTTTTAAAGTATCGATTCTGTTTTTAAGTTTTTCCGAGAGGGATAATCTTTCCTTGTAAAGATACAGGATAATAAGGGCTCCGCATAGAGAACGAAGTTGCACCTCTTCGGAATTATGATTATAGCCGTCCAACAGTATCAGGAGTTTTTGTTCGTTGAACCTGTGCATCAGATTCAGGGTTAGCGCCGAAACGATAAGAGCTGTTATATTTTCGGGATAGCGGTTGGGAGTAAGTGCATCTTTTAATGCCATGTAATCGCTTTCGATGGCCGGATAATTGGTCCAGATGTTAATAAAAAGGTTTTCTCCGTCTTTTTCTACAGTACGTTTCATTTCCGCAAGCTTTGTATTCTCGGTGTCCGTTTCATCCAGTAGAGAGGCGAGGGAAAGATTATTGATATCGTTGTCGCATTTTTCGAAATCGTGAGCCAGCGTATATTCGGGATGGTTGGCCAGATAACGGCGATGGCTGTAATAAAAAGACGTAGATTCTTTTGTAAGCAACAGGTCGGTGACACGGTCGGTCAGCCGGTATGACGATATGACTAGCTGGTCGTATATTTTTTTTCTTTCCGGATCTTCTGCTCCGTCCAGCATGTATTGAATCATATACCGGTATGATGTTTCCATTTCGTTCAGCTTGTCGGTACTTTGCCAGTCCTGTAGTGGAGTAACAAGAAGATTTAGTTTTTCAAAAGATTCTTTCAGGCGGCGTTCGGCCAGTAAAGTATATATTTCTTTTTGTTTTTGTATGATTTCCGAAACTGTCATATTATAAGTCCCTTCTTTTTATTGGGTGAATGAGTTATATATTTGTCATGTTTTTTGTATAACAATTCAAAGGGCAAATAGTGTGCCAATATTTTGCAAGATAGTAAAAATATCGTTTATGTAAGTTTCTGCAGTTATAAAGTTAATTCTTTTTTAAGTTGAGCATTCTTGCAAATACGGGGAATTTCGTTAAATTTGCCCTAAAAACCGGTTAACTATGATACAACGAATTCAAACTATTTATTTATTGATAGCCGCCGTTATGATGGCAATTTTTCTTTTTGTTCCTTTTGCACAGTTCTTTACGCCCGATGCGCTATATCGTTTCGATGCAATGGGGATACAGACGATAGGAGATCCCGCGACGGCTCTTTCTACCTCTACGTGGGGAGCCTTCATTCTTATTGCTTTGACCGCAATTATTTCGTTCATTGCTATTTTTATGTATAACAATCGTCCGTTACAAATGAAAATGTGTATTATAAATGTGTTTTTCCTGATAACCGTTTATATTGTTATATTTTTGTATATCTGGACGGTGAAAGATGATTTGCAGGCAGAGTCGATTGTCTATAGTCCGTATCTTATTTTCCCGTTGGTGGCGCTTATGCTGGATTCGATCGCTTTCAAGGCAATATTGAAAGATGAGAAACTGATACGGGCTGCCGATCGCATCAGATAATATCGTATTTATATTAGAAACAAATGCGAGGTTTGTCGTGAGAGATGTCCTCTTTTTCCAAAGAGGACGTGTTTTCAGGTGTTATTTTGAGTTGAGAAAACACTAAAACTAACTGGGAGACTACATGAAAGTGAATTTTGGTGTTTCTAATATATACTATTTGTTGGTGTTTGAAGTGCTCGAAATAAAGTTTTTCTGTGATAAAAAGCAGATTTTAAATATATAGGAGAAGAAAAGCGTATGTAATCTGAACATAAAGATATACACACGCTTTTTTAAATATCCGATTATCATTAATTTATGTGGATTATTAATAGATAGTATTAGTCGAGCTGTTTGCTATTTTGAATAATCAGATTATGCTATACCATATTATTGGGGAATAATATGCCATGGTACTCTAACCGTTTCTTAATCTTCCATGTTAAAAATTCCATTAACCATCATACAATTCGCCCATTAAGTTGTTTAGGTTTAAATCAATCTGAAATTATATATGCATGTTTCAACTATCTTATTAATCGCGACAGGAACGGGAAAATATGCAAGTGGAAATTTGCCTACCGGACTCTGGCTCAGCGAGCTGGCCCACATCTACCATAGAGCAAAAAAACAAGGGTACGAAATTACCGTAGCAAGCCCGAAAGGTGGTGATGTGCCTGTTGATCCCGAGAGTTTAAAACCACTGCTCTTGGACAAAATCTCCAGGAATTATTGGGATGATCCGGCATTCAGACGTATGTTGCAACATACCGAAAGCCTGAATGAAATATCGGGAAAGATGTTCGATTGTATTTATCTTGCGGGTGGACATGGCACGATGTATGACTTTCCGGACAACGCAGTCTTGCAGTCCATTATCAAATCCCACTATGAAAGCGACAAGATGGTGACTGCCATTTGCCATGGTGTATGCGGATTGCTAAACGTCAGACTTTCCGGCGGTGAGTATCTGGTGAGAAATAAGGAATTAACCGGATATAGCTGGTTTGAAGAAATTTTGGCAAGGCGGGAAAAGGAAGTACCTTTTAATCTTGAAGAGGCACTGAAAGAGAGAGGTGCCGATTACCGTAAAGCCTTTATACCGATGACGTCGAAAGTCGTGGTGGACGGCAATCTGATTACCGGTCAGAACCCCTTCAGTTCGAAAGAAATAGCAAAAGTCATTTTGAGAGAATTAGAGTATTCGAATATCGATACCCGGAATTGAATCGATAAAATGGCTCCCTAATAACATGGAAGGGGTGTAATAGCCGCTTTTCCCGTGGTTCCCTAAACAATACTTGGCAATTCGGATGCCTGCCTCGACGGTCAGCGAATAGACATTGGGAGTTGACATGGTCATTTCCACTTTGTCGCCGCCGGGTGCTTCGGCTTCTCCCCAGAATTGTCCCCGCTGCGTTTCTCTGGCTTGTCCGTCGGGACCTTTCTTTATGAATTTGCTTGCCAGATTCTTGGCCAAGTCCTGTCCGAAACGGGTATTTATGATTCCTTTAAACGGGTTAGACAGACGCAGTATATAAATGCTCGGTTTGGACATCGCCATATAAACCATTCCGTCAGGTACTCCGGTAGATATTCCCGATGTGAAAACGTCTCCCCATGGAATGGTTACCGCCCATTGCGGTTGATTTTGGAAAGGTATTTTCTTCATCCGATATGCATTAGGTACGGTTTTGAGCCGACCGTTTTCCCTGATTAATCCTCCTTTTCCCATACTTTCGATGGAGGTTTTCACGGTACCGATACTCGGGCTCGTACCAAAAGAAAAAGCGAGATCGATACGGGTGGCGGCTGGCAGCTTTTCTTTCAGCATAGCTGCCAGACAGTCGGTCGGTGCAATGTCAGTTCCCACTCCCGGCATTATGATTATGTGTTGTTTTTTAGCTTCATTATCCAGCGCATAGCATTTTCTAAAGACATCTATTTCACCGGTAATATCCAGATAATGTACTTTTTGAGTAAGACATGCCTTTACCAAAACTTCTGCCGTGGCGGAAAACGGACCTGCACAGTTCAGCAAGACGGTTACATCCTGCAAATATCCTGAGGCATCCTTCACGTTGAATACCCTATATTCCAAATTCAATTCATTGGCTATAGGTGCCAGTTTTTCTGCGACACGCCCTGCAATTATCGGTTTAATACCTTGTTTTAACGCTTCACGTACCATTAACTCTCCGGAATATCCATAGGCACCGTATATCATTAGTTTACTTTCATTCATAATATACATATCAATAATAGTTTAATAACACCTTTGACAGCCATTGGTTTTTTGTATTTTACAGTGCAGTCGCATTGGATGGTGAATACCCGAATTTTCTTTTATAGGCGGTGGAAAAGTGAGAAATATTCTTAAAGCCGACTTCCAGATATATTTCTGAGACTTTTTTTTTCTCATGTAACAATTTATCTTGCGCTACATTCAGTCTTTTTTCCATTAGCCATTTTTGCGGAGAAAGATCGCTCACCTTTTTGAAGTCGCGTTTGAAAGTGGCGAGACTCCTGCCTGTATAATGGGCAATATCTTCAATACTCAGGTCATACGCATAATTCTTTTCCATAAAGCCGAGTATATCGATTTTCCAGGGGTCGGTAAAGTCGAACAGGCTGGGGTAGAACTGCTCGTCTATATCCAACAGGGCATAAATGCCTTCGTGCAGTTTCATGTCGATAATACGGTCTGTAGGCTGGGTAGAGGTATCGAAATAAGGCAGCATGGATTGGAAGAGGCTTGTAATGGCAGGCGTCTGCGGAAGCCTTATGATGCTGGGAGTATGCTTTCGCACTTGCAAAGGCAATTTCTTCTTGTCGATAGTCTGATAGAATTTTCGTAGAAAAGCCCTTTTGAAAACCAGAGAAATACCGATAAATTTCTCTTTCCCTTTGGGCTGCTTAGTCAGACTGACACGATGATCCTTTCTTAGAAATACACATTCCCCCCTACGGATTTTGATGGTGTGTTGCGCTTCCTGCAGAAACATTTCACCCGAACAAACATATACCAGCGTATGGTCTTCCACCAAACCCCAGCATCCCCGTTCATTATCGGAATAACAACTGAAGAATATATCGGAATAGTTTAACACATTCAGTTCGTCAGTCGTAAGTTTCATATCGTTTCTTATTTGTGGCGAAGTTAATTGGAATAATAGCAATAAATGAGAGATAGACAATACTTTTTCTTTCCCTGCATTTATTGCTATTTGCTTTTTCAGAAATTAACGACGACAAGATCAGACAAATCTATCGTATCACTTTCCAATATTTTTCTTAAAAAAAGGAACAAGCACAGACACCGCTTCATCCACATACTGTGGTATGTCGTACATTTCCATGTGGTTTGCTCCTTCCACGATATGAAGATTCTTGTCCGTGCTTGCAGCGCGGTTATACAAATCTTCGCTGTACCATTTGCTACCGGCCAAGCTGCCGGCTACAAGTTGCAAAGGTTGCGTGAGGAATATATCCGCCATGTTGTATGCATCGTAAGTTACTAATTGAGTGAAGCATCTTACAGGAGCCATACTCGGAGCAGTAGAACATTGGGCGCGTGGAGTACGGTAATATTCCCATGCTTCTTCCATCTCCTTGTCCGGGGCCTCTTCTTTCGTGGTCGGGGCCAACGGGAACATAGCCATTTCCGCCCCATTTGCTTCTGCCGTACGGGTAGCGGCACCGGCCATCAAAGCAGGGAATGCGTCTTCCGATTTTTGGCTGCCGTCCCATCCGTTACGGAACATGGCTCCGATATTAACGGCACTTACGGCTCCCACAGCTTTGATGCGATGGTCGTTGATAGCGGCATTGGCTGTATATCCGCCTCCGGCACAAATACCCATTGCACCGATCCTTTCCTTATCCACATAAGGAAGAGTAGTCAGATAATCAATTATGGCACTGATATCTTCCACCCGTATATAAGGATTTTCCAACTGACGGGGTTCACCTGTGCTTTCGCCTTGGTAAGAGGCATCATAAGCGATGGTAATAAAACCTGCTTCTGCCAATCTTTTTGCATACAGGCCTGCTGTCTGCTCCTTTACCCCGCCACCGGGATGTGTTATTACAATTGCCGGATACTTTTGCTCTTTATCGAAATTCTCCGGGAAATTGATAACTGCCGACATGGTAATGCCCTGTCCGTTCTTATTTTCAAAACTTACTTTTTGCTGGGACATAATATTTCTTATTAAATGGTTCATATTATTCTTAACCGTTAGGAACGGGTTATTGTTGCAAAAGTAGAAGGAAATAAAAGAACTCGTTTTTCTTTATGGCTCAAATAATGTTTTCTCTATGGTTCACTCTGCTATAATTTTATACGTGATGGTGTTCTCATCCCATTATTTTTCGTATTACCCCGTACGGGTTCATAACATTTTTACAGGTTTTACCGGTGAGAGAAAAAATCATACATCTATATACGTGTACGAGTATCCTTGAAATCCTGTAAAATTTGGTTTTCGGTAATGTTACCGTTATTAGTACCCACAAATGATTCGGATATCTGATCCTGGTTCTTAGAAAGACCTGTAAACAGTAATAGCTTTGTGACTTCTGTTATAACCTGACTGGTAGAAAATCAATAGTAATTTGCTCTAAAAAGGGGTTAAGCCTCACTACATAATTGGTTTTGTTTATCCGGTAGGTAGAAATGACTATTTAATGGGGTATAGTTTCTCTTTCAGGAATTTGCCCGTATAAGAATCGGGGCAGGTTGTTATTTCTTCCGGTGTTCCCGTACATACGACATAACCTCCCATATCACCTCCTTCCGGTCCCATATCAATGATATGGTCGGCACATTTGATGACATCCATATTGTGTTCGATAATAATAACGGTATGTCCCCGGTCTATCAGTTGATTGAATGATTTGAGCAACGTATTGATATCATGGAAGTGCAATCCGGTAGTAGGCTCGTCAAATACGAATATGGTAGGATCCTGGCGTTCGCTGCTTAAGAAGTAAGCCAGTTTTACTCGCTGGTTTTCTCCTCCTGAAAGGCTTGAGGAACTCTGTCCCAGTTTTATATATCCTAATCCTACATCTTGCAGGGGCTTAAGCCGTTTGACTATTTTTTTCTCTGCAGAGCCTGTGTTTTCCGAGAAGAATTCGATAGCCTGGTTGATAGTCATATCCAGTATGTCGTTGATATTTTTTCCCCGGTATTCTATTTCCAGAACTTCCTGTTTATACCTTTTACCGTGGCAACATTCGCATTCGAGAGTGATATCAGCCATGAACTGCATTTCTACCGTAATAGTTCCTTCACCTTTACATTCTTCACAACGGCCGCCTTCGGAATTGAAAGAGAAATATGAGGCCGAGAATCCCATTTGTTTGGCTCCCTGTTGGTCTGCAAATAATTTACGTATTTCATCAAACGCTTTCAGATAAGTGGCCGGATTGGAACGTGACGATTTGCCTATGGGATTCTGGTCAATGAATTCTATTCCTTTCATTAAATTCATGTCTCCTGTCAGTTTTGAGAACGTTCCGGGTAATTCTCCTCCTTCGCCGTAATGCCGGACAAGAGCCCTGTAAAACACATCCCGTACCAGAGAGGATTTACCCGATCCGCTTACGCCGGTTACTACGGTCATGACCTGTAAAGGAAAGCGTACACTTACGTTTTTTAGATTGTTCTGGACAGCTCCTTCCACCTCTATATAATGATTCCATTTCCGGCGATATGCCGGTAATTCGATACTCAGTTCTCCGGTGAGGTATCTCATCGTGTAGCTTTGTGTGGCTTTGGGAAGATGAGACAAGTCCCCTTGATATACTACTTCGCCCCCCAGTCTGCCGGCGAGAGGACCTATGTCTATGATATAGTCCGCCGACCGGATAATTTCTTCGTCATGTTCTACTACGACTACGGTATTCCCTAATGCTTTTAATTGGCGTAAGACACCGATAAGCAGGTCTGTGTCACGGGAATGCAAGCCGATACTGGGCTCGTCCAGAATATATAAGGAGCCTACCAGACTACTTCCTAATGAGGTAGCCAGATTGATACGCTGGCTTTCTCCTCCGGAAAGGGAAGATGACAACCGGTTAAGAGTAAGATACCCCAGTCCCACTTCTTGTAAAAAGCGGATGCGGTTACGTATTTCGGTCAGTAGACGGGCAGCGATGATAGCTTCTGTTTCGTCAAGCTGGATATTTTCGAAAAAATTCTGCAGTTTTGTAATAGGCATGCTTACGAGATCTGTAATCGTGTGACCGGCTATCTTCACATACTGGGCGTCGGGTTTAAGCCGTGTCCCTTTGCAGACCGGGCAAGTGGTTTTGCCTCTGTAGCGTGCAAGCATGACTCGATATTGTATTTTATATTGGTTCTCTTCCAGCATTTTGAAAAAATCATTTATACCTTCAAAGTAGCTGTTACCGTTCCATAACAATTCCCGTTCTGCTCCGGTAAGTTGATAATAAGGACGGTGAATGGGAAATCCGATACGTTCCGATACCGAGATGAGCGCTTTTTTCCATTCGCTCATTTTTTCACCACGCCAGCACATGACAGCATCTTCATAAACCGATAGCATTTTGTTAGGAATGACGAGATCTTCGTCTATCCCGATGATTTTTCCGAAGCCTTCACATTTGGGACAGGCTCCTGCCGGACTGTTGAAGTTGAACATCAGGTCGTTCGGTTCTGTAAAGGTAATGCCGTCTGCCTCGAATTTTTTTGAAAAATCGTGTTGTTCGATACCGTCACCGGTAAAGAATAACAGGCTGCATTCTCCGCCGCCTTCAAAAAATGCTGTTTCTGCCGAATCGGATAGACGGCTTATCGTTTCTTTTGAATCCGAACAGCTCATCCTGTCGATGAGCAGATGATAATTTTCAGTATCCAAAGTATCGGCTTGATCCTGTATATCGCTGATGCGGATAAACTCTCCGTTTTTTTCAAGCCTGTTGTATCCTTCTTTTGAGAGCACTTCCAGTTGTGTGGAAAATTTACGGCCTTCGGGAAGTATGATGCGGGTGACCAGTGCAAAACGGGTTCCTCCGGGATATGAGAGCATACATGATACCAGGTCGCTTATCTGGTGCTTTTTTACCAGATCGCCCGATACAGGAGAATAAGTTCGTCCTATCCGGGCGAACAGAAGTCTCAGGTAATCGTATATTTCGGTAGATGTTCCTACCGTCGAGCGGGGATTGCGCGTATTTACTTTTTGTTCGATAGCTATAGCGGGAGGAATGCCTTTTATAAAATCGCATTCCGGCTTGCTCATCCGTCCCAGGAACTGTCGTGCATAGGAAGAGAGGCTTTCTACATAACGCCGTTGCCCCTCTGCATAAAGGGTATCGAAAGCCAGTGACGATTTTCCCGAACCCGATAATCCGGTGATAACAATAAATTTATCGCGAGGAATTTCTACATCTATGTTTTTTAGATTATTAACTCTTGCGCCTTTGATAAATATGGATGAGTCTGTCATATCGAACTTTGCTGTATATTAATCTTTTTCAACCTGCAAAGGTAGCAATTTTTACCCTATAAAGAATCGTGTTAGAGTACATTAGCTTATATTTTTGTTTTTATATGGATAGAAACATTTTTATCGGATAAATATTTACCTTTGGCGTAAAATAAAAGTATGTTATGGATAAAGTGCTGATTGTAGACGATGAAGACCAGATACGTTGTTTGTTGGCCCGTTTGTTGGGGCTGGAAGGATATGAGGTCTATGAAGCTGAAGATTGCAAGGCTGCATTGAAAAAGATGGATACGATATCTGTGGATGTGGCACTGTGTGATGTGTTTCTGCCGGATGGCAATGGTGTGGACCTGGTTTTGCAGATGAAGAAGAAACATCCTGAAACGGAAATTATTTTATTGACGGCGCATGGTAATATACCGGACGGGGTACAGGCGATAAAGAACGGTGCTTTTGATTATATAACCAAGGGAGATGATAATAATAAGATAATCCCGCTTATCGGCCGGGCCATGGAACAGGCTAAGATGAACCGTCAGGGTGGTTCCGGTAAACAGAGAAACGGGCAGTATTCGTTCGAAAGTATTATCGGAAAATCGGCAGTTATGCAAGAGTCCATATCACTCGCGCGTAAAGTGAGCCATACCGATGTCCCTGTTTTGCTTACAGGCGAGACCGGAACGGGAAAAGAGGTTTTCGCACAATCCATACATATGGCAAGTCCCCGTTCGGGTCGTTCGTTCGTTGCTGTGAATTGTTCCGCTTTCACGAAAGATTTATTGGAAAGCGAAATGTTCGGGCATAAGGCCGGTGCTTTTACCGGTGCGATGAAAGAAAAAAAAGGTTTGTTTGAGGAAGCGGACAAAGGAACGATTTTTCTGGACGAGATAGGAGAGATGGCATATGACCTACAGGCTAAATTATTAAGAGTACTGGAAACCGGGGAGTATATCAAAATCGGTGAAACGAAACCGACGAAAGTAGATGCACGTGTGATAGCTGCGACGAACCGGGACCTGAAAAAGGAAATAGAAGCAGGAAATTTCAGGGAAGATTTATTTTATCGTTTATCTGTTTTTTGTATTCATCTTCCTGCTCTGCGGGAACATATAGAGGACATTCCGTTATTGGCCGGTAAATATATGGAAGATTTTTCCGCTCGTTTGGGCAAGAAAATTCCGGCGGTGTCAGATGGATTTTACCGGTTGCTGGAACAATACGAATGGAAAGGTAACGTAAGGGAACTCCGGAATGTGATAGAACGTTGCCTTATCGTATGCGACGAAGGAAGTCTTAGCGAAAAAGATCTGCCGCTGGATATGAGAAAATCTGCCGGAACAATTACGGGAGATCCTTGGGAACTGGCGTCGATAGAACGGTTACATATAGGCCGGGTTCTGCAATATACTAAAGGTAACAAAAGTGAAGCAGCCCGTTTATTGGGCATAGGGCTTACTACGCTTTATCGTAAAATAGAAGAGTATGGAATAAATTAATGAAGTTATACTACATCATTGAAAAAATTGAAAGCCGTTATATATATTTGAATAAGTTAAATAAATACGAATAGTTTGTTTAGTAATATGATCGGTCAAAGGAACCATAATTATGAAAAAGGTAAAAATAACAGTTCTAAAAACGACTTTAGATAAAGAGCTGGCTCTTGAATATGGAGTGGAAGGATTGAGTACCTGTCCGATGCTGAAAGAAAAACAGGTATTTTATGCCGATTATGCAAAACCGGACGGTTTTTGCGACGAAGCATGGAAAGCTATTTATCAGTATGTTTTCGCATTGGCACACGGAGCTAAAAAAAATATTTTCTATTACGGAGATTGGATAAGAAAACCGGGTGTAGCGATTTGTAGTTGCAATGACGGACTGAGACCAGTTATCTTTAAACTCGAAGCGACAGACGAAGAATCTTATAATGAATAATTTATATATAAGGTAATTAGGGCTGTTTCAAGATAATGGTTCGGCTATGAAAAATAGGTAATATTATTCTGTCCGGGTATTTCTGAATATATATATTGATTAACATGAAGTGTTTTTCCTTTTTGGAAAAGCACTTTTTTCATTTTGAAAAAGATTTTATGTGCCGGATGGATTGTATCTGTATCGCAAGTAATTGATTAGTAGTTGTGTGTGTTTTTATTTTCATTTTTGGCATAACGTTGGCAATATATAAGTCGTAATAAATAAAAAGCAGAAAGTTATGACAGAAACGATTTCATTTATTTTGATGTGCCTGGCAGGAGTCGCCTGCTTCTGGCTTTTTTACAAGTGCATAGATTGGTTTGAAAAAATTTAAAGAGGGAGAAAGTTATTATGTATACCGCTTTATTTATTCTCGGTTTGATCATCTTCGGGTATTTGATGTATGTGCTTATTTATCCCGAAAAGTTTTAATTACATTTTATTTGAAAATAAAAAATGAATACGGAAATTTTAGGTATTATTTTGCAAGTCGCGTTGATGGTACTCATCAGTTATCCTCTGGGCCGGCATATAGCAAAAGTTTATAAAGGGGAAAGAAGCCGCTGGGATTTTATGAATCCGGTGGAAAAACGGATATATAAATTATGCGGCATAGATCCGAAAGAAGAGATGAGCTGGAAGAAATTCCTGAGGGTTTTGCTAACGTTAAATCTTTTCTGGTTTTTCTGGGGTATGATATTGCTGGTAACCCAGCATATGCTGCCGTTAAATCCCGATGGTAACGGCCCTCAAACCGCTCATCAGGCATTTAATACCTGCATAAGTTTTATGGTGAACTGTAATCTCCAGCACTACAGCGGAGAAAGCGGCCTTACTTATTTTACACAGTTGTTCGTGATTTGTTTGTTTCAGTTCTTAACAGCGGCTACCGGTATGGCTGCAATGGCAGGGGTGATGAAAGCTATGTCGTCGAAGACTACCAAATCCATAGGAAATTTCTGGTATTTCCTGGTACGAAGCTGTACCCGCATATTATTACCTCTCTCTCTTGTAGTCGGTATTATTCTAATTACGCAAGGGGTGCCTATGGGGTTTGAGGGCAAGCAAACCATTACGACTCTCGAAGGGGGAGAACAGGTCATTTCTCAGGGACCCGCCGCGGCAATAATTCCCATTAAACAATTAGGGACTAACGGAGGCGGCTATTTTGGCGTGAATTCTTCGCATCCTCTGGAAAATCCTACTTATCTGACCAATATTGTAGAATGCTGGTCGATATTGATAATACCTATGGCTATGATTTTTGCTCTCGGTTTTTATCTGAAAAGAAAGAAACTGGCGTATAGTATATTCGGGGTGATGTTGTTTGCGTATCTGACAGGAGTAGGTATCAATGTATATTCTGAGATGAACGGTAATCCCCGGATAGACGCGTTAAGTATTGCACAGGAAAATGGTGCGATGGAAGGGAAAGAAGTCCGGCTCGGTTCAGGAGCTTCTGCTTTGTGGAGCGTCACTACGACAGTCACTTCCAATGGCTCCGTGAACTGTATGCATGACAGTACGATGCCTGTCAGCGGTATGGTAGAAATGTTGAACATGCAGATAAATACCTGGTTCGGAGGTGTGGGTGTCGGTTTTATGAATTATTACGCTTTTATTATTATCGCGGTATTTATCAGTGGCCTGATGGTGGGGCGTACTCCGGAGTTTTTGGGAAAGAAAGTGGAAGCCAAAGAGATGAAAATAGCTACTATAGTAGCTTTATTGCACCCGTTTGTCATTCTTTCCTTTACGGCGTTATCCAGCTATCT
This sequence comes from Barnesiella propionica, assembly GCF_025567045.1. Lineage (NCBI taxonomy): Bacteria > Pseudomonadati > Bacteroidota > Bacteroidia > Bacteroidales > Barnesiellaceae > Barnesiella > Barnesiella propionica. The sequence continues at coordinate 67,196 of NZ_JAOQJK010000009.1, forward strand.
GTATGTACACTGTCCCGGTTTTGTGGAGAGTGAAGGAGGTTGGTTGAATAATTCGTCGTTTCACGGACTGAGTGAAATGCTGTATGAATATACCTCGAGTGCAGCCAATAACGGTTCAGGATTTGAGGGACTGGGAGACAATACGTTCTTTTGGAACGTTACTTGCGGGATCGTGCTTATCCTCAGTCGTTTTATTCCTGTCATAGGACAGGTTGCCATTGCTGGTTTATTGGCACAGAAAAAATATATACCGGAAAGTGCCGGAACTCTTAAAACCGATACGGTAACGTTCGGTGTCATGACTTTCGCCGTCATATTTATCGTAGCGGCACTATCGTTCTTTCCGGTGCATGCTTTAAGCACCATAGCCGAACATTTAAGTTTCTAATCGTAGAATACAATGAAAAAGAATAAAAATAACTCTTTGCTCCAAAAAGAGCAGATAATTACAAGTCTGAAACAATCTTTTATAAAGCTGGATCCCCGTTGCATGGTCAAGAGCCCTATCATGTTTACGGTAGAGATCTCTACGGCGGTTATGTTTTTTGTGACCGTATATTCCATATTCAATGCTTCTCAAGGCTCGTTCGGATATAACTTTGTAGTGTTTTCGGTTTTGTTCTTCACTTTGCTGTTTGCCAATTTTGCCGAAGCTATAGCCGAAGCACGTGGTAAAGCACAAGCCGACAGTTTGAGAAAGACCCGGGAGGAAACTCCGGCCAAACTTGTGATGGGAGATAATATCAGGGTGGTAAGCAGTTGTGAATTAAAAAAGGGAGATGTCTTTGTGTGTGAGTCGGGAGATGTTATTCCTGCCGATGGCGAGATTATAGAAGGACTTGCTTCTATAGACGAGAGTGCGATCACCGGAGAGAGCGCTCCGGTAATACGGGAGGCCGGCGGTGATAAAAGCTCCGTGACAGGAGGTACTAAAGTTCTTTCGGATCATATCCGTGTACAGGTCACCAGCCAGCCGGGTGAAAGTTTTCTGGATAAAATGATTGCACTGGTGGAAGGAGCTTCCCGTAAAAAAACTCCTAATGAGATAGCGTTGACTATTTTACTGGCCGGTTTTACCCTGGTTTTCGTGATTGTTTGTATCACCTTGAAACCGTTTGCCGACTATAGTGGAGCCGCTATTACTATTGCCGCATTTATTTCTTTATTCGTATGCCTTATACCTACGACCATAGGGGGATTGCTTTCTGCTATAGGAATCGCCGGCATGGACCGTGCATTACAGGCGAATGTGATCACCAAGTCGGGAAAAGCTGTAGAGACCGCTGGTGATATAGATACTTTATTGCTGGATAAGACAGGGACGATTACAATCGGGAATCGTAAAGCTACCAGATTTTATCCTATGACTACGCAAATGGATTTCCAGACTTTTGTCGGTTATTGTATGCTGTCGTCCGTATCGGATGAGACTCCCGAAGGCAAGTCTGTGTTAGAACTGGGACGTGAACTGAGGTGTGAAACCCGTAACTGGGATCTGGCCGGAGCAAAGAAAATAAAGTTTACGGCGGAGACAAAATGTTCAGGAATCGATCTCAACGATGGTACACAGATCAGGAAAGGAGCCTATGAAGCCATCCGGAAAATTGTTGTCAATGCCGGGAATGAATTTCCGGAAGAAGCCGAAGAGATTATCAGGAATATTTCTTCTAACGGAGGAACCCCTCTTGCCGTTTGCGTGAATAAAGAAATTGCCGGTATTATCGAACTGCAGGATATTATAAAACCGGGAATACAGGAACGTTTTGCCCGGTTGAGGAAGATGGGAGTCAAAACAGTGATGGTGACAGGCGATAATCCTCTTACGGCTAAATATATTGCGGAAAAAGCAGGAGTAGATGATTTTATTGCTGAAGCGAAACCGGAAGATAAAATGGAATACATTAAGAAAGAACAACAGTCGGGAAAGCTGGTCGCTATGATGGGAGACGGAACGAACGATGCGCCGGCACTGGCCCAGGCGAATGTTGGTGTTGCCATGAACAGCGGTACACAAGCTGCTAAAGAAGCTGGAAATATGGTGGATCTGGATAACGATCCTACGAAACTGATAGAAATTGTAGAGATAGGAAAACAATTATTGATGACCCGTGGCACGCTCACGACCTTTTCGATCGCCAACGATGTCGCTAAATATTTTGCTATCGTTCCGGCTCTGTTCATGGTTGCTCTGCCGCAACTGGGAGCTTTGAATATTATGAACCTTCATAGTCCCGAAACGGCTATATTGTCCGCTATTATTTTTAATGCGTTGATAATACCCGTTCTTATTCCTCTGGCACTGAAAGGAGTGGCTTATAAGCCGATAGGAGCATCGGCTCTTTTACGACGCAATCTGCTTATCTACGGCCTGGGCGGTGTGATTGTTCCCTTTGCAGGCATTAAGTTGATCGATATGTTCATAAGTTTATTTTTTTAATTCATAACATAAGATGAAAACATTATTGAAGTCATTAAAAATAACTATTGTATTCTGTGTATTTTTCGGCGTGTGCTATGTTTTTGTACTATGGGCAATTGCGCAGGTTGCGAGCCCGGGACATGGGAATGCCGAGTTGGTAACGCTTGACGGAAAAGTAGTAGGTGCGGCGAATGTAGGACAGGAATTTACGAAAGATATATATTTCTGGGGGCGTCCTTCTGCCGCGGGATATGCTGCAGATGCTTCTGCCGGAAGTAATAAAGGTCCTACTAACGAAGAGTATTTGAAAGAAGTAGAGGCGCGTGTGGATACGTTTCTGGTGCATCATCCTTATCTATCCCGTAAAGAAGTACCGGCCGAAATGGTGACGGCCAGTGGTTCGGGGCTGGATCCCGATATAACGCCCCGTTGTGCATTCATACAAATAAGGCGTGTTGCCCAGGCTAGGGGGATGAACGAGGATGAGGTAAAAGCTATCGTGGATAAACAGACCGAGAGGCCTTGGCTTGGTTTGTTTGGTCCGTCAAAAATAAATGTCCTTAAATTAAATATGGCACTTGAAAAATCAAAAAACGAATAAGGAATATCATAAAAATAATAGTAATGAAAACAATGAACGTGATAAAAAATTCCGTCATGGTCCTGGTTTTTATAGTTACATCTGTTCCTGTTTATGCACAGGATAAAAAGTTAGGAAACGTACGGTTTAACATAGCAGGCGATTTGGTAAGTTCCTATATATGGAGAGGGATGTACCAGTCGGGGGCCGCGATTCAACCGACTCTGGGATTGCAGGTTGGACGTTTTTCGCTGACAGCCTGGGGAAGTGCCGATTTTACGGGACAAGGTCATAAAGAAGCCGACCTGACGGCAGCTTATTCTGTGGGTGGATTTACCTTATCGCTGGCCGATTACTGGTGGGCGGGACAGGCTCTTAACTCGGAAAAAGGAAATGGACGTCGGGATGGTCAGAATAAATATTTTAATTTTGATAATCACACCACCGATCATATTCTGGAAGCCGGATTGTCTTATGAATTACCTTTGGAAAAACTCCCGCTGGGTATATCATGGTACACAATGATTTGGGGACATGATAAAAAAATGGACGGAACGAATGATAATGCATATTCTTCTTATGCGGAGCTTGCCTATCCATTTGCGGTAAAGGGGGTGGATTTGACGGCTACGGTGGGATGCAGTCCTTTTTCGTCACCTATGAATTATCTGAATGACGGTTTTGCCGTAACGAACATATCCTTGAAAGCAGTAAAAGAGATAATGATTTCGAATAGGTTTTCTTTACCGGTTTTTACCCAGCTTATATGGAATCCCAATCGGGAGGATGTGCATTTCGTTTTTGGTATAACGCTAAGATGATGAAACGGTGATTTGACTTTTAAATTTAAAGATGGACAGCCCGTGATAATAGTGATATTATTACGGGTTTAGGGGTTTTAAATTTTATATATTTGTATATGGATAATGAAAAAAATGTACAGCATTTCCTGAATCTTATTCAGAAATCGAGAAGGGGACGGTTCAAAGTCTATATAGGTATGATCGCCGGAGTAGGTAAGTCGTACCGGATGTTGCAGGAAGCCCATGAATTGCTGGATAGCGGCGTGGATGTGCAGATAGGTTACATAGAAACACATGGGCGTGCCGATACGGAGGCATTGGCAGAGGAATTGCCCGCCATTCCCAGAAAAAAGATTTTCTACAAAGGCAAAGAACTGGAAGAGATGGATATAGAGGCGATTCTGGCAATCCGTCCCGATATCGTAATCGTGGACGAACTGGCTCATACCAATGTAGAAGGCAGCGTAAACGAAAAGCGCTGGCAGGACGTGTTGCAGTTATTGGATGCAGGTATCAATGTCATATCTGCCGTCAATATACAGCATATAGAAGGGCTTAATGAGGAAGTGTATGATATAGTAGGGTTGGAAGTGAAAGAAAGAGTTCCCGATAGTGTGTTGGAACAGGCAGATGAAGTCGTGAACATAGATCTCACGGCCGAGGAATTACAGAACAGGCTTAAGGCGGGTAAGATATATAAGACAGATAAGATATCGCAGGCAATGAACAATTTTTTCAAAGTTGAGAATATTCTCCAGTTGCGGGAACTTGCTTTGAGAGAAGTTGCTTTACGGGTGGCACAGAAGGTAGAAGATGAGGTTTCGGTGAGTAATACGAAACTGCGTCACGAGAAATTTCTGGTGTGCATCAGTTCCAATGAGAAGACTCCCCGGAGGATGATAAGAAAGACGGCGAGACTGGCATCTTATTATAATACGGGCTTTATTGTGTTATATGTCCAAACTCCCCGTGAAGCTTCGGATCGCATATCGCTAGCGAATCAAAGGCATTTATTAAATCATTTTAAATTATCGGTAGAGTTGGGAGGAGAGGTGGTACAAAAACAATGCAATCACGTGACGGACGGTATTATTGAAGTTTGTAAGGAAAGGCAGATTACCCGTTGTTGTATAGGAGTCCCGTCCCTGAGGTTTCTGTCCGCCCTGCTGACAGTGTGGCGTTATAAGAAATTAATAGAATTTCTTTCTCAATCCGGTATTGATTTGGTTATTTTGGCATAATAAAAAATGAGCAGATAGAATTATGAAAATAAAAAATAAGCTATCCTACGGAATGGGCGCACTGTTCGGAATGATCCTTTTTTTAGGTCTGGTGTCGGTAGGATATATCGTGAAAATAAGTGCGGATACACAATCTATTTATGATAATAACAATAATTCCCTCGATTACGCCCGGAATATGCTTACAGCATTGGAGACGATCGGGACAGATGATGCGGCAAGAGCTATATTCCAGGAAAATCTGGAACGTCAGAAACGGAATATCACAGAAGATGACGAGAAAGACGTAACAAGGAAACTGGAATTGCATTATACGGAATATATCCAAACGGGTTCATCTCTGCTATTGCAGAAAATAAGAACCGACTTGTATCATGTAATGAGTTTGAATATGAACTCTGTCCATCTGAAACAAAAAATGATAGGGGATATGGTGCATAGTGCTTTGTTGTGGATAAGTGTAGCTGCATTACTTTGTCTGGTCGTGGCTGCTATTATGTTCTTCCGTTTCCCTAAATCGATCGTGGAACCGATAAAAAGATTGACGAACGGTATTCTGGAGATATCACAGGGAAATTATCAGAAACGGCTTCCGGTAAATTCCAATGATGAATTTAAAATGGTTTCTCACTCCTTTAATAAGATGGCCGAGAGTCTGGAAGAGTTCAAGGCCGGCTCCCTGGAAGATATTCTTTCGGCGAAAAAATATATCGAAGCTATCGTGAACAGTATTACAGAACCCATCATAGGACTCGATAAAGAAAAGAGAATCGTGTTCATAAATAATGAGGCTTTAAACATCCTTAATCTGAAACGGGAAGAGGTTCTGGGAAAGCTTGCCGCTGAAATATCTTTAAGAAATGATCTTTTACGGCGTTTGATTAAAGAACTCTTGAACCGGGATACGAAAAAAGAACCTTTGAAAATCTATGCCGATAATAAAGAGAGTTATTTCAAAGCCTTCTACATACCTATTATTATCCGGGGAGAAGACAAAGAGCAGGAAAACAGGGGAGATGTGATATTATTGCGGAATATAACCGAATTTAAAGAACTGGATGCTGCGAAGACGACTTTTATATCTACCATATCTCATGAACTGAAAACTCCGGTATCGGCTATTATGATGAGCCTGCAATTGTTAGAGGATAAACGTATAGGAGAATTGAACGGTGAACAGCACCAACTATCCGAAAGTATTAAGGAAAATAGCGAACGCCTTATCAAAATCATAGGCGAGCTGTTGAATATGACACAGGTCGAGGCTGGCCGTCTGCAACTTATGCCCAAAGTTACTAAACCTATCGAGCTGATCGATTACGCGATAAATGCCAATCGCGTGCAGGCAGATAAGTTCAATTGCCATATAGAAGTGGATTATCCCGAAAAGATAAGCAAACTGTTTGTAGACAGTGAAAAAATCGCTTGGGTCATTACCAATCTTCTTAGTAATGCTATCCGTTATTCCAGTGAGAACGGGCGCGTCGTTATCGGAGCCAGGCAGCCGGATAGTAATGAAGTCGAAATATTTGTGAAAGATTTTGGAAAAGGTATTGATCCTCGTTATCATGAAAGTATATTCGACCGTTATTTCAGAGTGCCCGGAACTAAAGTACAGGGTAGTGGATTGGGACTGTCTATTTCCAGAGATTTCGTAGAGGCCCATAACGGGAAACTAACGGTAGAAAGCGAGTTAGGGAAGGGCAGCTGTTTTACGTTGCATTTTAAAGTGTAACATGCCCTGTATGGTGTAAAGACATGCCGGGGATTTATTTTTGAAGCCCGTATTCCTAAGAGTAATAACGGAAGAAAAAAACGCGGATATCTGCTTCTGTAAATTAAAGATACGATGCAGATATCCGTGTTTAAACAATGAAACGATTTTGTTTCAACGAATATTATTTTTCTACAGCAACTTTATAAACCTTATTACCGGATTTTATGAAATAAACACCTTTTTCCAGTTGGATAAGTCTGTTAACCGAATCCGTTTTTCCTTGTTGTAAAAGTATGCCTGATACTGTGAAAATTGCATATTCCGTCGGCTGGGAAATCATAACGCCTCCCGTTGTGGCATAGCAGGATGCGGCATTATTTTCGGCTTTTTCTATGCTTGAAGTACCGGTATTAAGTGTCAGGGTTATTTCCCGTTTATATTGTCCTAATTCCGCGGTTAATTTGAAATCGCCTTTAGTGTTGGAAGCTACCCCTACGTTTTCTCCGTTTATGGTAAATACGTCGTCGCCCGTCCATGTTATTTCATTTGTTGAAGATAATTTGAAATTTCCGGTTACGTTAGCATAAGTATCTTCCGTTTCACCGTTAGAAAGCAATATTGCAGCGCGGTATAATTTGGCATAATTGTCAGAAGAGAATGCAGTAAGTACGGGATAGCAGTTTTCAAGTGAACTCCAGGACGACCCGAAATCGGTTTTAGTCAGGCTTTCCGTATTAATACCTGTTTCATTTTCATCTTCTTTTTTGCCTATGGCGCTATATCCGATGACTTGACGGTCGTAATAACAATTATTCATAATGAGCTTTCCCTGTCCGCCTAATATTGCACCGGCATTTGCCGAACCGGTGTTAGTACAGATTATCGGACCGGCGGAATAACAGTTCGTGATTGTCATTTCGGAATAAGACGAATTGGGATATGCTATGATACCTCCTACATTATTATATGCGCTGATGATTCCCATATTATAACAATCTGTTATGACCGGATTTCCTTTACCTATGATACCGCCCGCTCCGGGAGTAGTAGAACCCAGATTGTTTTTTGAATTTGTGATATTACCTACATTAAAACAAGCCGATATCTCAGGAGAAGTTCCCCGGCCGAGAATACCTGCAGCCGTTGAACTGCTGGCTGTAACGTTTCCCGCATTATATAAGTTATGGAAATAACCTTCATTATCGGAATATGATTTGTAGTTGTATCCGGCAATACCTCCGATTTCTGTTTCTCCGTTGATTTCTCCGCTATTGAAACTGTCACAAATAGTGTCTGTCCCGGTCAGATATCCTCCGATACCGCCTACATTGGTTTTTCCGGTTACTTTGCCCTCATTGCTTGCAGCCATGATTTTTACATTGGAAGCGGAACCTACTATCCCCCCGGTTTTTGAAATTCCTGAAATTTCTCCCCGGTTGACTACTTGGTTTATTTTATTGGCGTTCGTTTTTATTTCGGCAACAATACCTCCCGTCATATCTTTGGCATTGCTGACGTTTCCTTCATTCGTGAGGCCGCTTAATGTTACGTTCTGGTAAGCGATGCCGACGAATCCCCCGGCATTGCCGTTTGTAGCAGAAACGCTGGCGTAGTTCTTGCAGTTTGTCAGATATCCGTCCATGCTGCCGGCAAAAGCTCCTACATATTGTTTTCCGTTGACGGCCGATCCTTCTCCGATCGTCAGATTGGATATCTGTCCTTCGGCTCCCACTCTTCCGAATAATCCGACATACGAATTATCAGCAAGATTGATGACCAGATTGGTAATCGTTTTATTATTACCATCTACAATACCGTTGAATGTCGTGATACCGTCTGCCGCCACAGGAATAAAAGATGAACCGGACATATTGATGTCTTCAGTTATTTTGAAATATTTTCCGTCGTAATTGTTTTGGGACTTATTGACCTCTGTAGATAGTTTGATAAGATCGTCGGCGGAACTTATTAACCAGGGATTTTCATTTGTACCTTTTCCTTCCAGGATATTTCCTAATGTGGAAATAGGAAGAATTTTCTGGTAACCGTTATAAGTTCCGGTAAGTGTATCCGATGCATATGTGTTTGTAGCGGCATATTTGAGAGATCCCTCTCCTATACTGAACGTACTGCCGTTTTTTAAAGTCCATACCAGCTCTTCTTTTGCGGGCAGGATGATGTCGCTGCTGATCTGAAGGCGGTTGTCTTCGGAAGCGAAAATAACCGGTATGGAGGCCAGTTCGGATGCATCCGTATTCATAAAGCTTTTCAGAACAGGATATTTTCCGTCTGTGTAACTCCAGGCTTCGTCATCTCCGAAACCTTTCCAGGAAGCTTTGGTCAGATTGCCTGTCGTAATACCATTGACATTTTTAAGAATGTCTTTATATATTACGATTTGTTTGTCATAATAAACATTTGTGTATTGAGCGCCGTTGTCGGTACCTGTTATGCTGCCCAGATTGTCCTTCGTTGCAGTCGCTGTTACCGGAGCCAGCGACAGCACATTGATCAACTGTCCTGCATTGGTGGCACATATACCTCCTACAATATCGCTTGCCGTAACCCGGCCTGCATTCAATACATTTTTTATGATACCGTTGTTCGTACCTGCTATACCTCCAGCATTTTTTGCTTTACTGTAGAACGCGATTATTTCACCGTTATTCTGGCAATTCTCAATCATACCGTCGTTATTATAGGCAATACCACCCAGAAAACCATTATCTGAATCGGCCGATACGCTTCCTTCGTTATAGCAGTTACGGATCACTCCTCCTGCTTGTACAAACGCGGCAATACCCCCGGAGTAACCTTTAGCGGTTGTAACGGCGGCGTAATTATAGCAATTATCCAGTGTTCCGTAAAGAGTTTCGACAAACGGCCCGAAATTCCGGTAGATTTTTAATTGACAACTTTTATCGATAGTCAGGTTTTTTACTACGCCGTTCCGGAATATGGTACGGAATAATCCCGAATGCAATGCCTCTCCGGTTTGAGTATCTATATAAAGATTTTTGATCGCGTGACCGTTGCCGTCGAATATGCCGTCGAATGCGAGAATATCCGATGTAAAACAGAAGGGTATGAAATTTTTATCCAGTTCCATATCTATGTCTTGCGTCATCTTGAAATATTCGCCGGTGAAACTGATCTCTTGTGTATTGGTTGCATCCGATAATTTCATCATATCCTCTTTGCTTTTTATCAGGTAAGGATTGTTTTCTGTTCCCTCCCCGTCGAATATGCGTGGGTAGATACTGATGAGGCTTCTTTTTTCATAATTTCCCAGATAGGAAGTGATTGTTACGTTCTCGATTTTTGATCCCCGGGTCACTTTTACCGTATTGCCGTTCAAGACAGCAAGGCTGCTGCTGATATTCCATTCGATATCGTTTGCCGTACTAACGGTAAAATCCGAATATACTTTTCCGTGTTTTTCTCCATCGGCCAGGTAGAAAGGAGTCGCATTTAAAATAGCTACATCTTCTTGTGCCGATTTTATTAATCGGGGGTACATACCCTCCGTAAATTTCCATATAGTACCGTCGAATCCTGAAATACCGTTGGCAGTAGTCAGTTCTTTAGTCGTTTTGGCGTGATCGATACTGTTCCAGCCGGTTACCTGTGAGTCGAAGAAAGTATTGTTTATGATAACTTCTCCCATTTTTTTTCCTACGATCTCGCTTCCTTCGTTACGTGCCAGGATCGAGTTGAATATACCTCCGATACTTAAACAGTTTTCAATAATCGTTTCATCGCTTGCCGTAGATTTATATCCTGCGATACCGCCTACGCCTTCAGAATTGGTGTCGTAAAGAGTCCCGGCATTGTAGCAATCTTTGATGGTTCCGGCGTCCAGCGATCCGATAATACCGCCGCAATATCCGGTCGATGAGATATATCCGCCGTTCCAGCAACGTTCTATGGTTCCTCTGTTAAGGGTGGCAGAGATACCGCCGCAATTGTTTAACACACTACCTTGTATGGAACCGATGAAATAACAATCTGTAATGGTAGGAGAGGTATCTCCTAATTTTAAGGTGACAGACGCTATACCTCCGATATGTACGGACGAGCTGTTATCACTTTGGGAAATAATGGTTGCACTGCAAACGCAATTGTCAATATCTCCGTAATTTTGTCCTACCACACCGCCTATACTGACGGACGTAGTGATTGACCCTGAAAAAGAGCAATCTTTGACTTTTCCTTGCAAATATCCTACGATCCCTCCCTTGTATGAGCCGGAGGTAGAAGTCATGATCCCGTTTTCCACCTTGCAATTCTCGACGGAACCTGCAGCCTGTGCAGCAATAAAAGCTCCGTATGAATCGGTACAAGTAAGAGTCGGAGCATTTAAAGTCAGGTTTTTAATAATTCCGGCGGCATCCAGAGATGCGAACATAGATACGTATTTCGCTCCGTTCAGTTTAAGACCGTTTATTGAATGCCCGTTTCCATCGAATGTACCTGCGAATTTTTTAGCTATGCCGCTTCCTGTAAAACCTATGGTCGTATAAGTGTCGGAAGAACCGTAAGTAATATCGTTTTCCAGACGCAATAGTTTTCCCGATAACGTGTTTCCTCCGTTTACCACTGTGGCCAGTTCGGTCAGGTCTGCTACTTTCTTGATAAGGTAGGGAGAATCTGTTGATCCGTCTCCTCCGCTGAACACCTGGGAGTATCCGTTTACACAGAAGAAACTTCCAAGCAATAATGCGAATAGTTGTTTTTTCATTTTACCTTGCTGTTATTTGTTGTTTAAGTATTTAAATGTCTCTTTTTTGTCTGCGGATATTACCGTAACCAAATAAAGCCCTTTTTCTTTGTCCGACAAGTCCAGTATATATTCGTCTCCGCACGCTTTGTTTTTGACTGTTTCGGACAAAACTAATATTCCTTTATCGGTATATACGTTTACATAAGTGGCGGGAGTTGGTTTGAAATACAAAATATGCAGCTTATTGTTGATCCTGTTGCCTATCCAGCTATTGTTAATGTTTTTTGAAATAATATCTGTTTGCGAAGTATATTTTTTCAGAATATAGACCAGCCCGTTATATGCATCTATTTTTCCGTATCCCCACGTATTATTGTTATCGTCTCCGGTATAAGCATCTTTAACGGCTGTTTCGCTCAGGACTTCCCGTATCATGTCCGGGGTTAGTTTCGGATAAGCCTGGAGCCATGTGGCGATTATTCCGGCTACGTGGGGAGATGCCATGGATGTTCCCTGATATACTCCGTAGAAATAATCTTTTCCGTTCCATGTCCCTTTTGATACACGCGAGATGTTGTTACTTTCGAAACTGTTGAACGCCGAAATGATATAGCTTCCGGGGGCGGCAATATCTGGTTTCATCCTTCCGTCGGTAGAAGGACCGTGATTAGAATAGGGAGCGATATCGTAAATAGGAAATCCTGAGTTAATGACGTCACCGTTCAGCGCTTTTATTTCGGTTTTTGTACTGTAAGAAGCTACCGTAATAATTTTTTTACCGGTTCCTCCGATTTCACAAACTCCGAATTTATTATCAGGAATATCCATATTAGGTAAAAATTGCTTGAAACAGCAGTAGTTTTCGTTAGCCCATGCATGAACAGTGGTTCCGGGTTCCCCGATGATGATAAGTCCGATAACCTTGTTCGGTTTATATTCGTCGATGCCCAGTTGCAGGTGGGCCATAGGCTTGTTGTTTAGCGGGCTTGTTTGTGTGACTATACTAAAAAAGCCGCTTGACTGGTCAAATGGCTTTTGTAAAGTGATAGAACCGCTGAATGATTTAGAGGCGTCGAATGTACGGCTTTTATAAACTGGCCGCATGGTTTCTTTATCGACGGTGCATACGTTTATTTTAAAGCTTTTCCCTTCATCTCCCCATACTTGTATTTCTCCGACACCAGAGAATCCTTCCAGAAAGGCGACTCCTGCAAATAAGGTATCGTCTTCCAGTGTAAAAGTTTTTGAGATATGCATGTCTACCAGTCCGTTGTTGCCGGCGGCACCGACAAGGATACGTCCTTCTCCGGCCATTTCATCTGCCATGATGTCGCGGAGGGAAGTTCCGTCATGCGGTCCCATTTCGGTTCCTAAACTCATGTTTATTACGGCAGGAATTTCTTGTTCATCGGCATAATCGTAGATGTATTTTATCGCATCGGTGATACCTGCATCTATACTTTCAAACGTGGAGAAGGCCAGATCGGCCTCGCGGGCTACTCCATAATAAGGATTATTTATCGTATCGGCTCCGGCAGCGATTCCCATTACATGGCTGCCATGTGAGAAGTAGCTGTAATCGGTTCCTTTTGTGGTAATACTCTCTGGTGTCTTATATTCCGAGCCGTAGCCGAAATTCTCCGGTGCCGTACCGCTATTATCTCCCTGTACCCAGACCCGTTTGATTCGTAATGTTTCTCTGTCGGATGTGTAAAAGTCCGGATGAGTGAAGTCTACTCCCCCGTCAATGACTCCGACCAGCACACCTTTTCCCAGGAACGGAGTTTCGATAGGATCTTTAGCCGCCTGCACATCGTCAACACGGGTAGCTACTCTTGCAGAATCCATCTGAAATTTAACGGTTTGCGATGTCTGTATGCAATCTATGCCCTGTAGGTTCGCAGCTTCTTCCATAGCACTGACCGGAATAACGGCTGTAATTACACTGGGAGTGACCGTTCTGATCGTTATGCCTAATTGCTTCAGAGTGTCGATACAGCTTTCATTATTGTATTTCAGATAGGCTGTGATTTTTTCTCCGGGAGTAAAAGCTTTTTTTGCTTTTGCCGAGCTGGGCGGAGCACTGATGTTCATCATATCCAATATAGTGTTGGATGTGAATTTTGCAGGCATTTGAGCATAAACTGTCGTTATAAATGCCAAGAAGATAAATAGAAAATGTTTCTTCATATTATATATTATATTAAAGTTTTTTTTACGGTTTGAAATTTTTTATTCAATAACCTGTCTTATTTTCTTGTGTTGTCAATTAGTCAATAAATAAGATTATATAGTTGCATATTGTAAATTTCAATTGTAAAATTATAGATAAATGATTGTTTTTAGAAATTATATATATTAAATTATGTTTTTACATAGTACCGTTTATTGCAAGAGATGTGGTATGTTTTGTGTTTATTAAGTATTATTTGTTTATAATTATTATATATTGAATAATATTGTATGTAAGCTATTTCTGAAAGATGATTTTTGCACATATGTCATTGAGTTTTGAGTATTATAGTTTTGAAGGGGATATTCGATGATATCATAAGCTTGCCATTTGCTCGTTTAGTCGTTGTAATGAAGAGCGATACCGAAATTTGTGATGTGAATTTTATTAGTATAATTAACATATAAAAAATATAATGGATTGAAAATGAAAAAAATAATGAATTGGGGCGAAACAATCGAAAATCTTTTTTGTTATATTTGTAAATGACATTAAAAAAACAATGTTCTATGAAAAGTCTAAATGTTTTATTTGCATTTCTCGGCGGTGCAGCCGTGGGTGCAGCCGTAGGTTTATTATTTGCTCCTGAAAAAGGCTCCGACATGAGAGCTAAAATTTGCAAGATTTTGGACGAGAAAGGTATCCATCTCAAAAAACATGATATGGAAGAATTGATCGACCAGATTACTGAAGAGGTTAAATCACAGAAAGTCATTAAGTAAATGACCTGATGATGAATCTTCCGGAAAATACTGTTAAAAATGTGATTACAGGGTAGAAAACAATAGGAGTTTACCCTATAATGATAGTAACAGGCTTTTCCGGATTTTTTTATGAAATAAATACGCATTAAAATATGTTTGGTTCGAAATTAAATGTCTATCAGAAGTTATTGGAAGAAGGACGTAAATATGTAGAACTGCAGATAGATTATGCCAGGCTTACCGGTACCGAGAAACTTTCGGTAATGGGTTCAACCCTCATTATATTGATTCTTTGTATGATGTTAGGGGCCGGGGCTTTCTTTTATTTTTCTTTTGCAGTAGTATATTTGCTGGCTCCTTATGTCGGTCTGGAATGGAGCTACGCTATAGTCGGCGCATTTTGCCTGTTGCTGGCAGGAATAATTCTTGTTTTTCGTAAACCTATGATTATAAATCCGGTAACGCGTTTTCTTTCACGTTTGTTGCTGGACGAACCTGATAAACCTGAATCATTATGACAAATAAGTGGCAAGGATATGGTATAGATGAGTTGCAGGCCCGTAAGATGCTGGTCAAAGCCCGTGTAGATATGCAGCAAAAAGAACTGCAGGATTCTTATCGGGGAGTAATAGAACCTGTCCAGAATTCCGGTTCCGTTTCAAAATTCATATTGAGTAAGGCAATCGGGAGTATTCCTATCGTTGACGGTGTTTTCTGGGGATTTAGATTGGTATCAAATGTTTTACGAATGGTAAAACGTTTTAGACGTTAATATTTTTGTATAGAGAAAGAAGGGCGGTTGCATTCGGCGAATGTTTCCGCTCTTTTTGTAATAGTTAATCTCTTGAGTGTGAAAAACATTGAGGACTATTGAATTGTTTTCTGTACATATAACTATCTAATAGAAGAATAAAATGTATAGAAAAAGTTTGTTACTATGGATCGTGATGGTATGGCTTGTAGGGTGTACCGATAGATACGAGATAAAAGGGCATATATCAAAATCGGCAGACGGTGAATTCGTCATTCTCCAAAAACAGGTGGATGAGCAATTTGTACTGGTAGATAGTACCAAAGTTAAAAACGGTGCTTTTGTATTTAAAGGAGAACAGCCTGAGCCCACTATGGCGGTTTTATCGCTGGGAGGCGAACGGGAATTACCTGTCATGCCTTTGCTCTTTGTTTTACAGAACGGGTCTATTGCTGTAACTATGGATAGTGTTTCTTCGGCTGCCGGCTTACCTCTGGTCGAACGGTTCCAGACTTATCAGGATGAACGTATGGGGCATGACAAGCGTATGCAGGATCTTACGAATGTATATATGGGGGGAGTTATAGCCGGTACATTGACCGACAGTCTTTTTAATAAAATGAAAGGACAGTTTGAAACGGAGAAAACCGAAGTGGAGACTCTTACAAAAGAATATATCCTGGACAATGAATCCAATATTACGGGGGTATATGTCTTTATTCAGAACAGTTATCTTTTTTCTCCTTCGGAGCAGAGAAATATTATTGATCATTCACCTGATTTTTTCCGGTATAATAAATCGGTGACGACAGTAACTAAGATGCTTGAACGTTTGAAAAACGTGGAGGACGGTATGCCGTTTATCGATTTGAAGATGTCTACTCCTACGGGGAAGGATGTAAGTTTGTCCGATTATGTAGGCAAAGGCAAATATGTGTTAATAGATTTCTGGGCTTCCTGGTGTCCTCCGTGCCGTAAACAGACTCCCGAACTTTTAGCTTTGTATAACAGGTTTAAGTCTAAAAATTTTACTATCGTGGGGGTATCATTCGATACCGATAAAAAGGAATGGGTTAATTATATAAGAGAAAATAAACTGCCGTGGCCTCAGATGAGCGATATGAAAGGGTGGGATTCGGATGCGATAATGCTGTATGCGATTCAAGGCATTCCCCATACGGTGCTGGTTGATCCGCAAGGTAAAATTCTTTCTACTAATATGGAGTTGCCTCAGCTTTCCGCCAGATTAGCCGAGTATCTGAAATAGGAAATATTTTTATAAAACAAAGGCATGCAAAAGTCCTGCATGCCTTTGTTTTTGTATTATAAAAGAGAAAAAGAGATAAGTTCTTTCCGATATTCCGAAAATATTTAGTTTTTTTGTACACTATTGCCGGAGTTGTTTTCTTGCAAAATAAAAAAACGGAATAAAAATGATAAAAAGGTTTTTTCTCATGACCCTTTTCATAGGGATATGCACAGTTTATGTATCGGCGAAGGACGAAACAGAATACCGTAAAGAATTATATGATTTGTATATCAGTGGTAAGATGGCTGACTGGCAACCTGTTTTAAGCGAAATGCTCGTGGATAAATCGGTGTCATCCAAGGAGGCCCGTATACGCTTGTTGACCGATTATTACGGTCTTATCGGGCATCTGATAGATAAGAAACGTAAAGAGGAAGCCTCTGTCGCATTAAAATCGGCCTGGAAACTGGAGAAGGCCTTAGAGAATAGTTATCCCGGAGATGCGAAAATACTGGCATTGAAAGGAAACCTTGTAGGTTTTCAAATAGCAATGTCTCCTCTAAAGGCTACGACTATGGCTTCCGGAATGCTGGGAGATGTAAAAAAAGCCTATGCAAAAGCTCCCGGTGATGCGTTGGTAAATATTCTTTACGGGAATATCCGGTTCTATATGCCGGGTATGTTTGGCGGTGATAAGACGGAGGCTTTATCTTGTTATAAAAAAGCTCGCAAGACTATGGAGTCAGATTCCTCAGCCTTAAAAAATAACTGGCTGTATGTGCAGTTGCTGGTTACTATCGGGCTGGTATACGAAAAAGACGAGCAGTATGCCAAGGCAAAGGAGATGTATGCATGGGTTATAAAACATTATCCGGCTTATGCTTATGTAAAAGAAACATTATACCCGAGGGTGAAAGATAAGTGACGATTTAAAGCCCGAGAAGTTGCAAGGCTTTGATATTATATGTTTCTTTGTAGGAAATACAAGATGAAATATAATATGAATGATTATACGCAGGTAAAATTGGCTGTTATCCCTTATAGTGAGACAGCTACGGATATATTGGCCGCTCTATTGGCAGAGATAGGCTATGAAAGTTTTGTTCCGGATGAAAACGGTCTTACGGCTTTTGTTCCTCAGCCTTTATATGACGAAGGTTCTCTTCGGGGCGTTATAGAAGCGTTTCCGATGGAAGCTAAAATCGATTATAAATCGGAATTTGTAGCCGGTCGTGACTGGAATGAAGAGTGGGAGAAAAATTATTTTAAGCCTATAGTAATAGGAGATGAATGTGTGATCCACAGTACATTTCATACCGATGTACCAAAGGCTCGTTATGATATCCTGATCGATCCGAAGATGGCATTCGGAACAGGCCACCATGAAACGACGAGTCTTATTATAGGTGAAATATTAAAAGCAGACCTGAAAGGGAAAAAGATACTGGATATGGGATGCGGTACGGCAGTACTGGCTATACTGGCTGTAATGAAAGGAGCATCCGATGCTACTGCTATAGATATCGACGCATTTGCTTATGAAAACGCTTTGGAAAATATAAGATTGAACCATACTCCCGGTATTAAAGTCTTATTGGGAGGAGCCGAAATATTAGGAGAAGATAACTATGATGTTATTTTTGCAAATATCAACAGGAATATTTTATTAGCTGATATTTGTGCTTATGCAAAATGTATGCATCATGGATCTTTTTTGTACATGAGCGGCTTTTATGTAGAAGACATCCCTGTTATACGTGAAGAGGCCCGAAAATACGGTTTAGAATTTTTGGGATATGAGGAAAAAAACCGTTGGGTCGCAGTGGAATTTAAAATGTTGTAACCCGATTTGTGAAAATAATTGACCGGATGTTATATCCGGTCTTATCTTTATTTATACTTTATGATCTCGCCCGGTTATAGTAAAGAGAGTAAATATAAACATATCTGTAACGAAATTCAAAAACTCGTTCGTTACTCCCTATCTCCGTATGAATTGAGACGCTCAGTCGTAGAGATGTTAGCCGGGGAAATGAATTTCCTGTGGGTAGGCTTCTATTGGGTAAAAGGTGAACATCTTTTTTTGGATGTGTATAAAGGACCGGATGCGTGTGAAAGGATTGCATACGGTAAAGGTGTATGCGGGACTGCCTGGAAAAGGGCTGAAAGTTTAAATGTCCCTGATGTGGATGCTTTTCCGGGACATATATCCTGTAGTTCTTTATCCCGGTCCGAGGCTGTGATACCTGTATTTCAAGAGGGCGAGGTGGTAGGTGTGTTGGATATAGATAGTGAATGCACTGCATATTTTGATGATACGGACATGTGCGGCTTACAAAAAATCATAAGATTGATAACGGCTGGAGCGGCCTGAGACAAATGGTTTGATTTATGTGATTTTGTCCTGTTGGTGTTTTTATATTTTGTTTTTTAGTTTTGTTCTGTTTCTTATGAACCTCCGATAATTAAAGCTGTTGACGAACGAGTGCTGTTGATGTATAAAAAGTTTCATAATGAAATTATAGAATATATTTTATTTATTCGATTGCGTAAATTATGAAATACTCTTTTCGGTTTAAATTTGATTTGAACATATATTCTGCCACACTATATCAGCTCATAATAGCGATATTGATGATGGTGTTGACACGATTGTTTTATTATCTTTATAATCAGGATTTATTTGCAGGAATTCGGGTCGGGGAGCTTTTAAAATTATTTTGGGGAGGTGTGCGCTTCGATCTGGCAGCTGTTTTTTATTTGAATTTGCTTTTTATATTGTTGAGGATACTGCCTTTTGAGTTTGTTAATAAACACTCCTATATTAAACTGACAAATATAGTATATATCGTTTGTAACGGTATGGGTATCATTATGAATATGGCGGATGCTCCATTTTACAGGTTTACGAGCAGTCGCACACAATGGTCTTATTTGTTGGAGTTTTTCGAAGACAAAAATGCAGTGGTAATTTTCGGAGGTCATTTGGTTACATTCTGGCCTGTAGCAGTTTGGGGTATTTTCTTTATCTTTTTATTAATATATCTCTCATCGGGTGTACGTATAAAGAGAATGACATTCCGTAATCAAAAGGTGAAATTTATTTTTAGTTTGCTGATGCTATTTTTGTTCTCAGCCATTACATTTATAGGGATTCGGGGACATATGCGGAGAGATTTTCCTTTAGCCGTGGGAGATGCGATTCAATATGTAGATAATAACCGGGATATCAGCCTGGTGTTAAATACACCTTTTACCATCATTCGGTCTATTGGTAAACAGCATAAAATAGCGGTGCGGAATTATATGTCCCCGGAGCAGGTCGCTACATATTATAATCCTGTCTATACGGGGAGTGCAGACGGGCACATGAATAAAAAGAATGTATTTATTATTATTCTGGAAGGTATAGGAAGTGCTTTTTATGAAACGTTCAATAAGATACAGGTCGATTCTGTTTATGCTAATAACCTGATGCCTTTCGTCGATTCGCTGGCAGCTCATAGTTATGTCTGTACGAGTGCTTATGCCCAGGGCCGGCGTTCGGTAGAAGGGATAAATTCCGTCTTAGGCGGTTTTCCTGCATTTCATCCCCTTATTTATATGAATTCTCCTTATAATCAAAATAAAGTAGATGCTTTGCCTTTTCTGTTGAAACCAGAAGGATACTCGTCCGTTTTTTATTGTGGTTGTAACAAAGGTTCGTACGCTTTCGCTTCTTTTTCCAAAGCCATGGGATATGACAGGTTTATGGGACGGGAAGATTATGGAAATGATGCCGATTTCGATGGACATTGGGGTATCTGGGATGATAAGATGGCCGATTTTATTTTAAAGGATTTGGATCAAGAAAGAACTCCTTTTTTAGCTTCCTGGTTCACTATTACGTCGCATACTCCGTTTAATATCCCCGGCGAATATAAAGGAAAGTATCGTTTTCCCGATAATACGATGGAACAGACTGTTGAATATGTTAATGATGTGCTGGAGACTTTTTTTGAGGAAGCGAAGAAAAAGAAATGGTATGAAAATACCTTGTTCGTAATAACTTCCGATCATGCCTTCAATATGAGCAATGCCGATTATAATTCTCCTAATACGCTATACCGTATTCCTTTGATTTTTTATACGCCCGACAGGAGCCTAATGGTAAAAAAAGATTCTGCTGTAGTTTCTCAGATAGATATTACTCCTTCCGTTTTGGATATATTGGGATATCCGGGGACACGTATTTCGTTGGGAAATTCTGTATTTAATGATTCGATACCCCATTTCGCAGTTAATTATGTGTATGGTCTGTATCAGATTATGGAAGGAAATTATCTGCTGCAGTTTGACGGGGAGAAAAGCGTGGGACTTTTTGATCGTATGGAAGACCCCGTTTTACTTCATAATATATTGAATGAGAAACCTGATATTGCCAGACCGATGGAAATGCGTTTAAAAGCTTTTTTGCAGGAATATACGCATCGTCTTGTGGAAAATCGGTTATCTTTGTCGCCCGTTGGCTGAAATAGGAAAGTCCGTAAGTTACAAACCGGAACAGATCTTTTTTAAGAATATGCAGAATAATTCTAAAAACAAATGGGCGAAAAAAGCAGTCAGATGGATGAGGAATTTATTTCTTTTCTTTCTGTTATCCTCTGTTGGTGCTGTGATAATCTTGAAATATATGCCTGTATATATAACGCCTCTGATGCTTATTCGCAGTGTACAAAATGTGGTTAAGGGAGATTCTCCCGGATTCTATCATGAATGGGTTCCGTTGAATGATATATCGCGTTGGTTACCTCTGGCGGTCGTGGCTTCGGAGGATAATCTGTTTATGACCCATCACGGATTTGATTTTAACCAGATACAGAAAGCAATAGAAGAAAATAAAACAAGAAAAAGAGCAAGAGGCGCCAGTACCATTTCTCAACAAACAGCCAAAAATGTATTTTTATGGCCGGGACATTCTGTAATAAGAAAAGGACTGGAAATTTATTTTACATTTTTAATAGAGGTGTTTTGGGGTAAAGAACGTATCATGGAAGTCTACCTTAACTCGATAGAGATGGGAAAAAATATTTATGGCGCTCAGGCGGTTGCCAATAAGCATTTTGG
This sequence comes from Barnesiella propionica, assembly GCF_025567045.1. Classification (NCBI taxonomy): domain Bacteria; kingdom Pseudomonadati; phylum Bacteroidota; class Bacteroidia; order Bacteroidales; family Barnesiellaceae; genus Barnesiella; species Barnesiella propionica. The sequence continues at coordinate 88,722 of NZ_JAOQJK010000009.1, forward strand.
CCGGGATGCCGCACGGCTTACCAAATCCCAGTGCGCATTAATCGCTGCCACGTTGCCCAATCCCCGTAAATTTAATTCTGCTGCTCCTTCCCCTTATATGTTAAAACGTCAGCGTCAGATCATGTCTTTAATGGGGAAAATTGCTCCGGTGAATTTCGAATAAATTTTATTCTTGTCCCATTAATGCCTTTATCTTTTTTATACGGTGAGACAATCCGGGAGAAGGAGACAACATTTCTTTTTCCATCAAATCATTCAGAATCTCCCTGCACCAGTCGATCTGTTCCGATAAAAGATATAAAATATCGAAACACCATACTTTATTGGCTATTTTTGCCTTTTCTTCAGTAGCCCATCCGGCAACAGCCTCTGCCAGTATACCTGCTTCTTCCAGAGATGGAACGAATTGTCCGGATTGTAAGAGTGTATAAAGAATCTTTCCATATTCACGGCGTACACTTTCATGACGAATATCCGGTATGTCTTTTATAAATTTTTCCAGGTAAGGTGTAAACTTTTCTCTATCTTTAAAAAATGCATATTCGAGCCCCCATGCCGAATAGAATGCCCGGCTGTCCCTGTATTTCTTTACGGCTTCCATAGCCTCCTGATAAGCGTTATGTTCCAGAATATATGAGCCTATATGTGTTTTAAACCCTTTACCCGTAAATTCCCCGTTTATAATAGAAAAATAATCCATAAGAAGAAATGCGTATTTGTAAAAAAACTGCCCGGAACATAAGAACCGGGCAGTTTCTATAATATTGGGTGCTCTTATTTCGTAATAATTACTTTTACAACTGTTTCACCGCAACGTATTAGATAAACACCGGGTATGTCAAGTATGAATTTGTTGATACCTGGATTTGCCGTAGTCTCGCGAATCATAATGCCGGATAAATTATATATTTGAACCGGATAGTCCTCGTTACTGTCTATAAAGAGAGTATTGCCTTTGGTATATATTTTATCTGCTGCGATTGCTGGTTTACATACCGAAGAGTTCCCGCTTATGGTTACGGATACGGGCTTGGACCATATACTTTCTTCTGTATCGTTCTTTACCGCTTTAACCTGATAGGTATAAAGGTAATTGCTTTCCAATCCTGTCACATCGTACGAAGTACCCTGAATTCCGTTAATGGTCATCGGGTATTTGTCGTCTGTATTGTCCGAATTGCTGGTAATATCTCCGCTATGTATCGTAATTTCTTTTATGATAGCACGGTTACTGGCCGGAACGGAAAATGCTATGACCGTATTTTGCGTTCCGTTATCCATTATGATTTTGTATTCCTGCATATCATCTGTGAGAGATAATGTTTTGCGTTCTCCGTTAACGGTTATATTCAGAATTTTTGTGGCGGACATCGAATTTTTGCAGGCCTGAATAGTGATCGTGTAAACACCGTCGTTGCCGCTCAGGTCAATAGGTGGAGTTTGTAAATTGCCCGATTCGGAAGCCTGGCCTATCTGGCATGCATTTCCGGCTTGGAAGACAGATTTGCCTGTCCATCCTGTCTGTTCCATGAATTTATTCAGTTCATCATTCTCCGTTAAATCTGTTTTATCGGGAGCGTTAATTGTTCCGTCTTCAAATTTGGTAAAGTTTTCCTTTAATTTGGGAAGTGCTAGCTGGTCGATAAGAAGTGAATAGCTGGTTGCTTCTTCTACGGCATTCCAGTGGGCTGTAAACCCGGTTTTGGTAATATCTGTAGCTGCCGAAGGTTCTGGAGATAAGATTCCCCCTCCCATAAACTTAAACGTGATGATACCGTTTTCTTGTGCAATTTCTGTGACCGGTTTTCCTGAGATTAGTGTTTGATAGATTTTTTGGTTGGGAGAACTGGTTTCGGTAAAAGACGTATTATTCCCGTAAGGATAAAGATCTCTGGAAACGGTAGCTGAAGACAATACTCCGTCGGCAGGTACTATTTGTAAACGTTGACGGTTTGTCGTATTATTCACTACATTATTATCCCACGCCGATTGGTTGTAATCTACTTTGGTTATCATAAGACCCGAAGCCGGCATCCCTTTGTCCCAGTCTTTCTTTTGCCTGTTTTCCAGTATGAAATATTGGTTGGCGTTGGTTGATGTTATTTTATAAGCTTGTTGGCTTTCAGCAATATATTCGAGAGAAATGGTCTTGGGATTTTGCAATTCTTCTATATCGAGCCATCCGACGAATTCTCTTTCGTATGCCGAATATCCAAGAGGAACATTACCGCCTACATTATAACAGCCGTAATCCATCAGGCTCCATACGTCCATACCGAAATTGGTTCCGTTGCTTCTGGTGTCGTAAAAGTCTGGTAATCCTAACGTGTGACTGAATTCGTGGCAGAAAGTCCCTATACCGTCCAATACGGTACCGGAAGTCCCATTGAGCTCCGACGAACAGGCGTATGCGTCGAGTTTAACTCCGTTTACGCTTACAATTTGTCCGGCTCCCTGATAAATATACCAGGCATGAGGCCATACCGTATTTGCCGGGGCACCGGCGGCTTCGGAATATCCGGCGTAGATAACGTATACGAGATCGACAAATCCGTCGTTGTTATTATCATATTCCGAAAAATCCACGAGATTCTGTTCACTGGCTATCCTGCAGGCGTCTATAATCATTTCATGAGCATTTGCATCGTTATTTCCTCCGTAGTAGGCCATGGTTTTATCCAGTTTAATGGGACCTACTACATTGAAATGAGGAGTGAATTTTCCACCGGACTGGGAGATAAAGTAATCACGGGCACTGCCTATGGCGTTGTTTTTATTGAATCCTTCTTTGTTCATGAGTTCGTCAATAGCGGCGTTAGTACCGTTGGCGCTGAATTTCTTGTCCGAGAATTCCACCATGAGGACCAGGCCTTCTACATTGCCTGTGCTGGATGCTTTCATGGGTGCTATACGGTTTATATTTTTCGCTTTGCTTTGCCTTCTCTGTGAATTTTTTTCGACGAAAGAATTTATCAGTTTTTCGGTCTGCAATGTTTCTATATATGCTGCGTCATCGGCCGATCGGTTTATAGCGTCTTTAGCTATACGGTTGCTTATAAAAGACATGCCTTGTGTATCATACCCCATATAATGGTAATAGCCGTCTTCGGCGGGAGCTATAACTACACCATCGGTCGTTGTGGTGTAGTGATGAAACTCATCTCCGTGCAAAAGGATAGTGATTGTACTTCCATCTGGCTGTTCTGCGGTTATAGGAGTACGTTTAGCCGGAACAGCTAAAAGAACGTTACTTCCTGCTAAAAGAAGCGAGATAAACAATAGTAAAAGTTTCTTTATTTTCATATGAATTCAGTTGAAGGTTAAAATTCAGGGGTTACAAATATACACTTTGTAATGAATATAAATTAAAAAATATGGATAAAAATACTTTATTTCGGGGTAAAAGCTTATTTTTTAACGATAAAATCCCTCATTTCACCGGAATAAAAGGAGTGAAAAAGCGTAGTCATATAACGCTTTTTAATGATTTGAGAACTAAAAGAAAGAATCTTTTTTTAGTTAAGGAGGGGCCTCCTGACCGAATTCTTGTTACCGGTATCTTTTTAGCCGGCTTGTTCCGTTTTAATTCTTTCGTATATTTTCTTTATGCCCTTTTTTATAAACCTTTTTCGGATTACCCGTGTATCCGATATCTCCTTGCGGCGAAGAAACATAAGCGTTTAATTCATCCGTTGTTTGGCATTGTATATCACCCGAACCATAGACTTGTGCTGTTACTTTCTCTGCCTTTAATTTTTCGGCGTCGATTTCTCCCGAGCCAGATACTTCAAAATGTGCGGTTTCGGTTTTTCCTTTAAGAGCTATATTTCCCGATCCGTTTACTTTTGCTATCAGGTTTTCACTTCCTATTTCTTTCAGGCTGACGTCTCCGCTGCCTGAAATATGTATATTGATGCCGGCATAATAAATATGTTTGCCTTCGATATTCCCCGATCCGGTTATATGCATATTGAGCATGTCACCTTTAATAGTTCCTTTTAATTCTACATTTCCGGAACCTGCTATATTTATCTGCTTCAATCTTGGACTTGAAACGATGACTTTGAGTTTGTCTTCTCCCTGAGCGGAAATTCTTTTCCTGCATTTTACGATCAGCGTACCTTTTGAAACATGTACATCCAGTAACTCTACCAGATTGTCCGAGCCGTAAATACTTACTGTCGCTTTGCCGTTGCTCTGGGTATATTCTACGTCCGGACTTCCTGTAATTTCTATGGATTGAAACGGAGAGGTGATGCTGACCGCTTTGGTTATATAGTTTTTACTGGGAACCAGAGCCATGGTATTTGCCGCTGATAGTAGGAACAATAATGTAAAAATAAATCTTGTCGTTTGTTTTTTCATAGTCGGATATTTAAGATATCTTACTGTACAAATATATATATTATTCCGAATAGAAAGAGACCGTTCCTACAGGAACGGTCTCTTTTCGAAAAGTATTGAAAATCTTATTGTTCGTCAAGCATGATTTCGAGCATCTGGCAGGCAGCTTTCGCAACCGAAGTACCAGGGCCGAAAATAGCTGCGACACCGGCTTTATATAGGAAGTCGTAATCCTGTGCGGGAATTACGCCTCCGGCAATTACGATGATATCTTCGCGGCCTAATTTCTTGAGTTCTTCTATCACTTGCGGAATAAGGGTTTTATGACCGGCAGCCAGGGAAGATACCCCCATTACGTGAACATCATTTTCAACCGCCTGACGGGCAGCTTCTGCCGGAGTCTGGAACAGAGGTCCCATATCTACGTCAAAACCGCAGTCGGCATAACCGGTTGCAACAACTTTAGCACCACGGTCGTGACCGTCCTGACCCATTTTTGCGATCATGATACGGGGCTGACGACCTTCTTTCTTCGCGAATTTTTCGCAAAGTTCGGTAGCACGGATAAAATCCGCGTCTTGTTTGGTTTCTGATGAATACACGCCTGAAATGGTTCTTATGATTGCTTTATAACGGCCTACTACTTCTTCGCAGGCATCCGATATTTCACCCAAAGTAGCGCGTACGCGTGCCGCTTCTACGGCCAGGGCGAGCAGATTGCCTTTCTTTGTTTTTACACACTCGGTAATAGCAGCCAGAGCAGCTTTTACAGCGGCTTCGTCACGGTGTGCTTTTACATCGTTAAGACGTTCTATCTGTTCTTTGCGTACAGCCGTATTATCTACTTCCAGGATATCGATAGGATCTTCTTTTTCGAGACGATATTTATTTACGCCCACGATAGTTTGTTTGCCGGAGTCGATACGGGCTTGGGTACGTGCAGCTGCTTCTTCGATACGTAATTTGGGGATTCCCGTTTCAATAGCTTTCGCCATACCGCCGAGTTTTTCGATTTCCTGGATATGTTCCCATGCTTTGTGTGCAAGTTCGTTCGTCAGGCTCTCTACATAGTAAGAACCGGCCCAGGGATCGATCTCTTTTGTAATATAAGTTTCTTCCTGAATATATATTTGCGTATTACGGGCGATACGTGCCGAAAAATCGGTAGGCAATGCAATAGCTTCGTCAAGAGCATTGGTGTGCAGCGATTGTGTATGTCCCAGCGCAGCTCCCATAGCTTCGATACAGGTACGGCCGACATTGTTGAAGGGATCCTGTTCGGTAAGAGACCATCCCGAAGTCTGGCTGTGCGTACGCAATGCCAGGGATTTAGGATTCTTGGGATTGAACTGCTTGACAATTTTTGCCCATAACATACGGGCTGCACGCATTTTGGCAACTTCCATGAAGAAATTCATACCGATTGCCCAGAAGAAAGACAACCGAGGAGCAAAAGAGTCGATGTCCATTCCGGCATTAACACCGGCGCGGAGATATTCCAGACCGTCGGCCAGGGTATATGCCAACTCGATATCTGCTGTCGCTCCGGCTTCCTGCATATGGTAACCCGAAATAGAAATGGAATTGAATTTCGGCATGTTTTGGGAAGTATATTCAAAAATGTCGGCGATGATGCGCATAGAGAATTCCGGGGGATAAATATAAGTGTTACGCACCATGAATTCTTTCAGTATATCATTTTGTATAGTTCCGGCCATTTCTTCCAGTTTGGCGCCTTGTTCGAGTCCGGCGTTGATATAGAAAGCCAGAATAGGAAGTACGGCACCGTTCATGGTCATAGATACGGACATTTTGTTCAAGGGTATTCCGTCGAACAATGTCTTCATGTTGTCGAGTGTGCAGATCGAAACACCGGCTTTACCTACGTCACCGACTACTCGTTCGTGGTCAGCATCATATCCGCGGTGAGTTGCCAGGTCAAATGCTACTGACAGACCTTTTTGTCCGGCCGCCAGGTTGCGGCGGTAAAATGCGTTGGATTCTTCTGCAGTCGAGAATCCTGCGTATTGGCGGATGGTCCAGGGACGAAGAGCGTACATCCCGCTGTACGGGCCGCGAAGGAACGGAGGTATACCTGCAACATAATTGAGATGTTCCAGACCTTCCAGGTCTTTTTTCGTATAAATAGGTTTTACTGGAATAAGTTCGGGAGTGATCCAGTTCTCCCCATCGCATGCCACATTACCGGCAGGTTGGGTAAAAGCATCCGATTTGATATCTATATTTTTAAAATTTGGTCTCATTTTCTTTTTATTTTCTTTGTTCACAAATTAATTTATTGGAATCAGATAGATAATTTAGCGTTGAATGCTTTTAATGTATCCAATACGTTGGTGCGAACATGGATGAATTCGGTAATGCCTTCGGCTTTAAGTTCTTCCATGCAGGCAGGTGCTCCGGCAACAACGAAAATAGCTTTATCACCTAATAATTTGAATGCTTCGGGTGCATAAGTTGCATATTCATCATCGCTCGAACAAAGCACTACGATATCGGCTTTGGCAGACAAAGCAGCGTCGATACCGGCTTGAACCGTTTCGAATCCGAGGTTGTCGATAATTTTGTAACCGGCGCAAGCAAAGAAATTCGAAGAGAATTGAGAACGGGCAAGTCTCATGGCCAGATTACCGATAGTAAGCATGAACACCGAAGGGCGTTTAGCAGCGTGTTCTGTAGCTAGTCTCAGCTCTTCGAAATCGCTGGCGGCGCGTTTAAATGAAAGCGTACTGAATTCGGCTTTGCATTCGTTTCCTCCGCAACAAGTGCTTCCGGTTTCTTTATTCTGTATTTTATCGGCTGCCGTTTCGTTGAAATTGGGGAACTGATTGGTTCCCAGTAAAGATTCTTTGCGGCGTGCTACGTTAACATGGTGTGTGGCGGATGAAGCATTTACCTGTTCCTGTACAAAACCTTGTTTCAGGGCTTCGTAGAAGCCGCCTTTCTCTTCGGTTTCCAAAAATATTTTCCAGGCTTGTTCCGCAATGGCTACAGTCAGTTTTTCTACATAATAAGAACCGGCTCCCGGATCTACTATCTTGTCGAGATGAGATTCTTCTTTAAGAAGTAATTGCTGATTACGTGCAATTCTTTCGGAGAAGTCGTCCGATTCTTTATAAGGTTTGTCAAAAGGAGTTACTGTAATAGAATCGACTCCGGCTAAAGCGGCAGACATCGTTTCTGTTTGAGAACGCAACAAGTTTACGTGTGCGTCATATATAGTCTGGTTGAACTCCGAGGTCTGAGCATGAGCTTTCATTTTGCAGGCGCAGTCGCAAGTAGGATTGTATTGTTTGACAATCTGTGCCCAAAGCATGCGGGCGGCACGGAATTTTGCCAGTTCCATGAAATAATTGGATGAGATACCGAAATTGAATTTAATGCGGTTGGCTACTTCGTCAACAGTAAGTCCTGCATCGGTGAGGCTGGCGATCCACTCGTTACCCCAGGCGAGGGAGAAACCTAATTCCTGTGCGATGAAAGAACCGGCATTGTTAAGCATGACACCGTCTACGGCCAGTACGCGGAAGTTCGGCATTGCAGCAGCCGCTTCAATTATTTTGGTAGCTGTTTCGGCATAATTACTGAAATCCTTGCCTCTTTTCAATATGCGTTTGAATGGATCGAAATTTACAGATCCGTTTACTTTTTCGGCAACACCCCGTGCACTGAAGAAAGCCGCGAGAGTTTTAACAAGTTCCAAAGCATGTTTTACACATACATTGAAATTGAGTTCGACCTTTTCAAGTTCGATATCTTGCAACAGAGTTGCTATATTATCCGGAGATATCTGGTCTGCTTCTAAATAAAAGCCTATGGAATTAACCCCTTTGTTCAGAATATCCAATGCTTTGGCGTTGGCTTCTTTTACACATTTTACAGTTATGTCCTGGCGAACGAGCCAGGAATTGTCGGTGCGGGTACCTCTCACATAGGGGAATTCTCCGGGCAGAGAATTTGTCGTTTTAAGATCGGCGATATCTTCTTCTCTGTACATAGGGTTTACATTGAATCCCTCGTTGGTTTTCCATACGAGCTTCTTGTCGAAGTCGGCTCCCTTAAGGTCTGTTACGACCTTTACCTTCCATTCTTCGGTTGAAACCGGAGGAAATTGGTCGAACAATTTTTCTTTACATTCTGCCATAGTGTTTGTATAAGTTAAATAATTTAAGTAGTCTCATTTACAGTTTATTATGTTTATATATAAATATAACAAACTGTGTCTATTCCTCTCTTTTTTATAGAAAGATACGAATATACAAGCGCAAAATTACGATAAATACTTTGAAATAAAGAATTTTTTCTCTAATAAATATCGTAAAACTATAAGGATGCATATCTGGTTATGGCAATGAATATTTTTATTTCTTATTTAATGTATTTTGCTTCGTACAATTTTATAGGGAGGTTGTTATTATAAACACGAATAGTAGAGAATAGCACACGGATTTTCCTGTGTGCTTCTGTATAAGTAGTAAATTTCTTGTACATACGATATCTATTCATGGAATGTATTAATGAATCAGGTGTTTTTAATCTTAAGTAATATGGAGAATAAATTTGTGATGTTTATAATAGCCGGAGTGGATGATGCTGTCGCTGTAAAGTTGTGAAAATCTGCCGAATTTTGTATATTGGTAATGAAGGACTATGAAAATGGTTTTTAGGAAGATGAAGAAAATAGGACGGTTTTTGGTGCAAAATAGGAGATGCTATGGCAAATAAGAAAAAAGTGCTTTATAGTGGTGATAGATTTAGGTCTTATCTGGAAAGAAAAGACTTGACATACGCTAAGGCTTCCTCTATTTTGTCGATAAATAAAAATACCATCGGTAAAGCAGTCAGAGGTGGAAATCTTTATGTTGATGTTTTGCTGAAAATCTCAAATTCTCTCGATTTTCCAATAACTTCATTCTTTAAATATGAGGACGGAACTTACTTAAATGATGAAAACTACATAAATAGTTTATATCCTGCACTTAGCGATAAAGACAATTCACCGATTTTAGCTTCTGAAATGGAGAAAAAGTATAAATTATGTGAAAAAGATAATAATTTTGATGCTGAATTACTTGCATCACGGGATCAGGAAATAGCATTATTGAAATCTCTAAACGATAATTATCGCCAACAAATCGCAATCTTAAAACAGAAATTGAAAGAAAAAGAATAAAAATTGCCGGATCGTCTGCTATTTGCGGTTTTTGTAAAGTCTATATACTTTTTCTTACTTTTCTTTCACTTTTGCTCATAAAGTTTATTATATTCTTATAAACGAAAGACAATTAATTTTGTAGTTTTGTGCATTGCCATATCCATTCTTGAAATACAGAATTAAATAATAACAGGAGGTTCTTTATGAAATTTGGTTTGCATGTAATATTAGCAGGTTTATTATTGTCGTTGACGTCATGCAGTTCTATCTCCTCGCTTTCATTCGATACGATCTGTCCTGCCGAAGTTACTTTTCCTCAAGGTGTGAGATCTATTGTCGTGGTTAATAATGCGGCTGAAATTCCTGTGGATAATAATATATATTCCGACTTGGAGGGGGAGGACCGAAAGTTTTCGGTAAAACATGATAGCCTTACTTACCGTATTGCCGAACAGGTTGCACTCCGGCTTTCGTCGACCGGATATTTTAATACGGTAGGTATGTTTTATGACGATTCAATTTCATTGCCAAAAGATTTATATCCGGTTTTATCATCAGAGCAGTTACAGGCTATTCGTGAAGATTGGCCCGGATCAGCCGTACTTACTATAGATAAAGCCGATATAAACGGTTTTTTGAGTGATGCACGGGTCATGTCTGTGGACGGTGACTTTTTTATATCTACATTCGATATATTGGGCGAGCTTACGGCACGTTTGTATTTACCCGGGGAGGATTATCCCCAAACATATCGGACGCAAGATACTATATATTGGCAAGAGGCCGGACTCACCCCGGATATGCCGCACTCTCTTTTACCCGAACTCCCTTTTTGTTATATACAAGCTGCAAGTCATTTTGCCCAGGGACTGGCGGGAAAAATGACTCCGTATAAAGAAACGGTAGAACGGTTTTTATTTACCTCTTCCGATCCTGCTATGAAAGATGCCGGACGTTATTGGAAAAAAGGAAAATATGACGAAGCTTCTTATCTGTGGGAATATATTTATGAAAATCAAAAAAATGCCGGAAAAAAAGCCCGGGTTGCCTCTAATATAGCTTTGTATTATGAATTGAACGACAATTTTAAAGATGCTTTATTATGGGCGAACCGTTCTTTGGACGAATTCATGAAAAGGCCAGATGATAATGCTTATTATGTTGCTATGATGAGAGACTATATTCATCAGTTAACTCAGCGCCGGAGTAATGATGCAAAGCTTAAATTACAGATGGGTTATTAATTTCTTTTACCTTTTAAATCATTTACCGTGTTTATAATATCTCGTACTGTTGATTATCCTTATGACCTTCTTTTGCTGGCAGATCCTTGCCGGGAAATTTTGGATGGTTATTTGTACGGATCGGATTGCTTTGTTGCGAACATTGATGATGTTCCTATAGGAGTGATTGTTATCCAAAAGCAGGAGAACGGTTTGGCAGAGATTATGAATCTTGCCGTATCTGAGAAGTGGCAACGTAAGAGAGTGGCAATTCGGTTACTGGAATATGTATTTACAGAATGGGTTCCTTTGAATGGTATTCGTCGTTTAAAGGTGTGTACAGGTAATTCAGGCGCTTCGGCTTTTATGTTGTATCAAAAAGCTGGCTTCGATTTGAAAGATATAGACAGGGATTATTTTGTCCGCGTCTATCCCGAACCAATATGGGAGAATGGCGTACAATGCCGTCATCGTCTTGTTTTTGAAAAATCTTTTTGAAACTTTTACCTCTTTACTGGCTCAAGCGGGGATCGTTCTTTGTTAAGCTTATTTTGAATAAAAAAAATTGTTCCCGTTCAACGCGGGAACAATTTTTTTATAGGGTTAATCATACTTAATTATCCTTGTATTGCAGCAATGCCCGGAAGAATTTTGCCTTCAATGGCTTCAAGCAGGGCTCCGCCGCCGGTAGAAACGTAAGAAACGCCATCTGCCAGTCCGAATTTGTTCACACAAGCAACAGAGTCGCCTCCTCCTACCAGAGAGAATGCACCGTTTTTGGTTGCTTCTACGATTGCTTCGCCTACGGCGCGGGAACCGCTGGTGAAGTTATCAAATTCAAATACACCCGTAGGACCGTTCCAAAGGATGGTTTTTGAATTTTTAATTACGTCTGCAAATATTTTTTCGGTTTTAGGACCTATGTCAAGACCTTCCCATCCGTCGGGAATTTCGTTTACCGGAACAAACTTTGTATTGGCGTTGTTGGAGAAATCGTCTGCGATTTTAGCATCTACGGCCAAAACGAGGTTTACTCCGTTTTGTTTAGCCTTTTCTATAAGAGAAAGAGCCAGGTCGAGTTTGTCCTCTTCACATATGGAATTACCTATTTTTCCGCCTAAAGCTTTAGTGAAAGTATAAGTCATGCCACCTGCGATGATCAGGTTATCCACTTTGGTAAGCAGGTTTTCTATAATCTCAATTTTAGAAGATACTTTAGAACCTCCCATGATAGCTGTGAAAGGATGATTGATATCTTTCAGTACTTTTTCTACGGCTTTTACCTCTTTTTCCATCAGATATCCGAACATTTTGTTCTCCGGGGCAAAGTATTCAGCCATTAAAGCCGTGGAAGCGTGCGCGCGGTGAGCAGTACCGAATGCGTCGTTTACATAGGCGTCTGCCAATTTGGCAAGAGCTTTGGTAAATTCTTTCTGGCTCGCTTTAACAGCTTTCTTGGCAGCAGCTTTTTCTTCGTCAGTAGCATCTTCTGCCAAACCTCTGGGTTTACCTTCTTCTTCGGCATAAAAGCGAAGGTTTTCCAGTAAAAGTACTTCTCCCGGTTTAAGTTCCGCAACAGCAGCTTCAACTTTAGGACCTATGCAGTCATCGACAAATTTTACAGGCTGTCCCAATAATTCTTCAAGGTGAGCAACGATGTGCTTTAAAGAAAATTTATCTTCCGGACCTTTTTTAGGACGACCCAAGTGGGAACCGATAATCACGCTACCACCATCGGCAAGAATTTTTTTCAAAGTAGGCAAAGCTTTTACCATACGGGTGTCATCGGTGATATTGAAGTTCTCGTCCAAGGGAACATTAAAATCAACACGCACAAATGCCTTTTTACCGGCAAAGTTGAAATTGTCAATTGTTTGCATATTCTGTATAATTAGATAATTAATAATCTTGTATTTTAACAGCTACAAATTTACAAAAATATTTATATAATGAATGTAGCTAATATTTATATTTTGTTATGTGAAATGTTAAATGAGTTTCTTTGCTTTGAGCAAGTACTCCATCTCTTCCTGCACACGTTTTGCCTCTTCCCGGGCTGCTGCTCCGAAGTTTTCGTCATTTGCGGCGTAAATGATTTTACGGGACGAATTGACCAATAATCCGCAACTGCTGTTGATGCCGTATTCCACTACTTCTTGCAGGCTTCCTCCTTGAGCGCCTACGCCCGGTACAAGCAGGAAATGATGGGGCAGTATTTTGCGGACATCTTCAAATAATTTTCCTTGAGTCGCACCTACGACATACATCATCTGGTCTTCATCGGCCCATTCCCGGGAAATGCGCATGACCTTTTCAAAAAGACGCTCACCGTTTATGTCGGTAGTAAATTGAAAATCTTGGGAGCCCTTATTAGAAGTAAGTCCCAGTACAATGACCCATTTGCCCGGATAACCCAGAAAAGGCTTAATGCTGTCTTCGCCCATATAAGGAGCCACAGTTACGGAATCGATATCCAAATGTCCGAAAAAACTGCGGGCATACATTTCCGAAGTATTACCTATGTCGCCTCGTTTGGCATCGGCGATAATGAATTGATCCGGATAATATGCTTGAATGTAACGTACGGTTTTTTCGAAAGCTTTCCATCCTTCCAAACCGAGACTTTCGTAAAAAGCCAGGTTCGGTTTGTATGCTACACACAGGTTGGCGGTAGAATCGATAATGATTTTATTAAATTCAAAGATCGGATCTTCTTTTTTCTGAAGATATACTGGTATTTTCTTAATGTCGGTATCCAGTCCCACACATAAGAATGTTTTTTTACGTTTGATGTTTTCGAAAAGTTCTTTTCTGTTCATATGGCGGTGAAATTTATGTGGATTATAATTCGCTTTCTTTCAAACGTTCGGCATTCTCCGCTACGATCAGGTGGTCGATACAATCTTGTATGTCCCCGTCCATGAATGCGGTAAGGTTATATATAGTGTAGTTGATACGGTGGTCTGTAATACGTCCTTGCGGATAATTGTAGGTTCGTATTTTGGCCGAACGGTCGCCTGATGAAACCATTGTTTTTCTTTTTCCGGCGATTTCATCCAGATATTTCTGGTGTTCCATGTTATAGATACGTGAACGAAGTTCGACCATGGCCTTTGCTTTATTTTTTAACTGTGATTTTTCATCCTGGCATTGAACGGTGATGCCGGTAGGGATATGTACCAGACGGATGGCAGAGTAGGTTGTATTTACCGATTGTCCTCCGTGTCCCGAAGCACAAAAGATATCAGTACGTATATCTTTTTCGTTAATCTCTACGTCAAACTCTTCTGCTTCCGGCAATACGGCTACGGTAGCGGCCGACGTATGCACGCGTCCTTGTGTTTCGGTTGCTGGTACCCGTTGAACCCGGTGGACTCCCGATTCATATTTTAAAATTCCGTATACGTTCTCTCCAGAGACGGTGAAAATAATTTCTTTGTAACCTCCTGCAGTTCCTTCGTTGAAACTTGTTACTTCTATTTTCCACCCTTTGATTTCACAATATTTGGCGTACATACGGAACAAGTCTCCGGCAAAGATGGCTGCTTCGTCTCCTCCGGTACCTCCTCGTATCTCTACAATGGCGTTTTTCCCGTCTTCAGGATCGGCCGGGATCAGCAATAATTTTATCTCTTCTTCCAGAGCCGGCAGAGTACTATTGCAGTTATCCAGTTCTTCTTTAGCCATTTCTTTCATTTCAGCGTCATTTTCAGTCTCCAGTATGACACGTGCTTCCTCTATCGTGCCGAGTACTTGTTTGTAACGTAAGGTGGCTTTATATATTTTTTCCAGATCCCTGTATTCTTTTGTAAGTTTTACAAATCGTTTCATATCGCCTATCACTGCGGGATCGGTGATAAGAAGTCCCACTTCTTCGAAACGGAGTTGTAAACCTTCCAGTCGACTTAGTAACGTGTTTTCGCTCATTATTGCTTTTTAATTTTTCAGTTTGCAAAGATACGAAATAAGCGGAAAATATCGAATAACTGATGAGGGAATAAGATCTTATTTTAAATGGTAATAGTCCGGCATAGGTACTCCTGTAATGAGAGAATCGAGACCTGTGCCAGACTATCACGAGAGTAGTAGCGCCATTATAACGGTTTGTATGATATTTTGTTTATGGTTTTAGGATTTTACTGGTTAAAAGAATGTAACGTTCTTTTCATGTCGTTTTTGCCTGGTTCCGGTTGAAAGTTTTGTTTTTTGGAAGATATGATTTATTTAAAACCGTCCGTTTTTCTGTATTATTTCGGCTCATAAACATGTATAAATATAATAGGAAGATATTTGTGCATTCCGGGAAGAATAAAAGGAATAAATGTTTGATAAAGGAAATGGCCGGATTAATCCGGCCATTTCCTTTATTTTTAACATATATATCAGAACCAACGTACGTATGCGAAATCCTGACGGTGGGGCAGGTCGGCATTTTTTGGGTACATGCGGAACGAATAACGGTAAACTCCGGCATCATTGAGTTGGTATTTCAACTGGTAAGTAGTCTTTGTTCCGTCGGTTTTTACGATTTCGAGCTCATGCGCTTTATAGGGCAGTGTTTCTCCATTCTCTACTCCCGCTACTATTAATTCAACACCCAGACAGTTTCCCAATCCTTTATTGTCGATTACCACCTCGATGTTATAATTTTCTCCGACATGAGGATTGTATAGTAATCCTTCAGGTATGGATACGCTGCTTATTTCTATTTCATTCCATTTGGAGGCAACTTCCTGCTTCCAGGCCGCTATTTCTTTTGCTTTTGCAAAGTTATTGGCTTTTAGTAATTTAGAACGTTTTCCTTCTTTGTCGTAGAAACGGTAAATGTAGTCGTCGAGCATACGTTTCATTGTAAATTCAGGAGCAATCTGTGCAATGGAATTTTTTATGTATTGTATCCATTCCGGAGAATAACCCTTGCTGTTTTTTGCAAAATAGAGAGGAATAATCTGATTTTCAAGCATTGAATATATCGTAGCAGCATCCAGCTTATCCTGCTGGCTTTGATCCTGGAATGTACGTTTTTCGGTAAGGGCCCATCCGGCTCCTTCCTTATATCCTTCATACCACCATCCGTCCAGTACGGAGAAATTAAGTACACCGTTCATTTCTGCTTTTTCGCCGGATGTACCCGACGCCTCGAGCGGACGGGTAGGGGTGTTTAACCAAATATCCACACCTGAAATAAGGCGTTTGGCTACTTTCATGTCATAATTTTCCAGGAAAATAATTTTACCCAGGAATTCAGGCATACGCGATATTTCCACGATTCGTTTGATGAGTCCCTGGCCTCCTCCGTCGGCCGGATGAGCTTTTCCTGCAAAAATGAACTGAACAGGATAATTGGGATTATTGACTATTTTAGAAAGTCTTTCTAAATCGGTAAATAACAAGTGTGCACGCTTGTATGTAGCAAAACGACGGGCGAAACCTATCATCAGGGCATTCGGGTTTATGCGTTCCAGAATAGATACAATGCGCGAAGGGTCTCCTTGATTTTTAAGCCATGTGTCTCTGAACTCGTCCCGGATGAAACGTACGAATTTTTGTTTCATGGTCTGGCGGATATTCCATATTTCTTCGTCCTGTACCTCGTATATTTTTTCCCAGGCTTTGAATTCGGACTGATGTTCCATAAAATTATGCCCGAATGTTTTGATATAGAATTCTTTCCATTCCGAAGCAGCCCATGTGGGCATATGTACGCCATTGGTAACATAACCGACGTGGAGTTCGTCTGCGCTGTATCCTTTCCATATGGGCTGGAACATCTTTTGAGAAACTTTTCCGTGGAGCCAGCTTACGCCGTTTACTTCTTGGCAGGTATTGCAGGCAAACACGCTCATGGAGAATTTTTCATTGGTATCGGGATTCTCACGGCCCATGTTCATCAGGTCTTTCCACTCGATACCCAGTTTGGCAGGGAATTCACCCATATATTTTCCGAAAAGAGATTCGTCAAAATAATCGTGTCCCGCAGGTACTGGTGTGTGTACGGTATATAGAGATGAGGCACGCACCAGTTCGAGAGCTTCTTCGAATGCAAGTTTTTCTTCCTGTACATAATCGACCAGACGTTGAACGTTGATGAGGGCGGCATGTCCTTCGTTGCAATGGTACAAATCTGTTTTTATACCTAATTTGTTCAACATGAGAATACCGCCGATCCCCAGCATATATTCTTGTTTCATACGGTTTTCCCAATCGCCTCCATAGAGCTGATATGTGATCGGGCGGTCGAATTCGCTGTTCTGTTCCAAATCAGTATCCAGCAGGTACAAATTGATACGTCCTACACTTACTTTCCAGATGTTGGCATAGATGATACGTCCCGGGTATGGCACTTCCAGTACAAGAGGATGGCCGTCAGGATCGGTAACTTGCTCCAGAGGTAACTGGTTGAAATTCTGAGCTTCGTAGTTGGCAATTTGTTGTCCGTCAATAGAAAGAGTTTGGGTAAAATAGCCGTACCGGTACAAGAAACCTACGGCGGTCATGTTTATGTTGCTGTCGCTGGCTTCTTTCAGATAGTCTCCGGCAAGAACACCTAAACCTCCGGAATATATTTTCAGGATGTTACATAACCCGTATTCCATACTGAAGTAAGAGATGGAGGGAACGTCCGTACGCTTCTCAACATTCATATATTTTTGAAAATCATCATAGACATCTTCTATTCTTCTCATCATAGCTTTGTCTTTGACAATTTCTTCCATGCGTTCGTAACCGATGCGTTGTAACATCAGTACGGGGTTATTATTAGTAGATCTCCACAGATCAGGATCAATGTTCCGGAATAGGTCTATAGCTTCGCTGTTCCATACCCACCATAGATTCTTGGACATTGTTACCAGGTTATTTAATTCGGAGGGAACTTGAGACTTAACTGTAATATCACGCCAACAGGGAGCGTTAGTATTACTAACTTGAATTTTCATATTCCTTTTATTTTATTGTTGTCTTAATCGTTTGTTATTTCTTTCTTCAGCTTTTTTCAGGGCAGTGTCGTATGCCTGTGAGTAATATTGGATAAAGTTTTTCCATTGAGCTTCGCATGCGACTTTTGCTGCCGCTTTGTTTATTATTTCTTTTTCTTTTACGCTCTTATTGCTAAGTTCCGTTACAGTCTGAGCCAAATTATCGGCTACTTCATCATAATTTGAATCGGTCCTGTGTAATACTTCCACACCGGTTTTTTCAAGGCCATGTTCGTTCCGGCTGTTTATCCATTGTCCGAATCCCGATAAATCAGTCGTGATAGTGGGAATTCCGAAAGCGATACTTTCCAGCGGAGTGTATCCCCAGGGTTCGTAATACGAAGGAAAAGCCGTCGCATCTAAACCTATTAACAAATCGTAATACAAAAGGTTGGCAATACCATCACTTCCTGTCAGGTAAGATGGAATGAATATGATTTTCACCTTATCATGTATCCGGTTTTGCATACCCAGTTTATGGATTTGGTTGATGATTCGGTCTTCATTATAATTGTTTAATGTATGCGTAATTACAGGGTCGGGAAGAGGAGTTGTTGCCTGTAAAGGGCTGTTTACCCTGTCGGCGACGTCGGTACGGGGTGCTTTTACCCAAGCAGGTACCATGACGAATGCGATGATTTCTTTTTTCAGTTCGTCTTTTACCGATAGACGGTGCATGGCGTCGATAAACAGGTCTATGCCTTTATTTTTATATTCATAGCGTCCCGATGTAGCTATTAAGAATGCGTCTTTGGATATATAATATCCTGCCAGAGAAGATGCTATTTTTAAAAGCCTTTCCCTTGCTTCTTCTCTTTTTATTATGTAGTTCGCTTTGTCCGGGATAAAGTCTTCTTCAAAGCCGTTAGGAGTTACGACATCGGGAGTACGTTCCAGGAGTTGTGTACATTCGCGTGCCGTGATATCGCTGACAGTCGTAAAACAATCGGTTTGTCGGGCGGCGTGTTTTTCTACCGAATGTTTTGAAACCATATTCAGCTCCTGAGCCATCTGGTCGCCGTGATAACCTTTCATGTAGTCATACAGAGGTTTATTGTTGCCGGCGATAGAACGGCCGATAGAAGTTGCGTGTGTTGTAAATAATGTTGCAATGCAGGGTAATTGATGTTTGATATATAACAATCCCATCCCTGTGGTCCATTCGTCGAAATGAGCAACAATATTTAGTTTTTCACCTTTTATGAACCGATAATAGTTCTCGAGGACCAGGGCGGCCGCATGAGAAAAAGCACATGCTTCGTCATAATCTCCGTATGCTTGCAGCGACTCGACTCCGTATAACTCCCACATTTTGCCATAGAATTCATTCTTGACAGCATATAAAGCATCGAAATTCACTAATATGACAATGGGATTGCCCGGTATGTTCCAGCGTCCGGTACGTACTTTTATTTCGTAAGGAAATTGTAGTTGTTTTTTCCATTCGTTCAGCAGAGAGGGAATCTCGGTAAAGTACGGAGACTCTTTTCCTTTCCATATATCAGGTCCGACAAATATGAGTTTGTCTTTATATTCTTTTTGAAGAGTTCTTGCTTTTGTGGACAATACGGTATAAATACCTCCAACCATATTGCACACTTCCCAGCTGATTTCAAAAATGTAATCGGGTTTTTTATATTGATCAGTCATACCTATTTTTAGGGTTCTTATTCATAAGAACATTTTTGTAAGCTGCAAATTTATAACAAATATCTGTGTGTCTGCAAATTTTTCAATCTGTTTTTTCTTAACACCCGAAAGGAATAGCGAAAAAAAAATATAGAATTGTAGTAGTTTTTCATAGTGTTTTGCTAATTAGCCCGAAATGAATAGGTTTTTTTGTTAATATATTGGTATTTAGTTTCTTAATTCAAAATAATTTTATGCATTTGCCGTTGTTTCTATTTTTTTGGATAAATGCTTCGTTTTGATCTGAAAGAATGGTTATATTTGTGGAAGTTAGAATCATTAAAATAAAAAATATTATGGCAAATAGAAGAAATCTGAAAAAGGAGATCAATTTCGTTACAGGAGAATTACTGGCCGAATGCCTTTTCAACAAACAATATGTTCCGGGTACTAATGCAGCCAAGGCAGATGAACTGATCGGCCAGATCATAGGTATTCAGGATGAGTATCTGCAACGGGTGAATGCGAATGGAGGAAAAGAACCTAAACAGGTGAAAGCCTATTATAAGAAATTAAGAGAAGATTTCGACGCAGCTGTGGACGGTGTGTTCGAAGGCTTATCGGAACTGAATAAATAGAAATATTGAATGAAACGATCATTTAGTCGTTTCCTGTTGCGTTTGTTCGGATGGAAGGTAGTTGCGACAGTTCCCGATTTTCCTAAAAGTGTTATTTGTGTGGCTCCCCATACCAGTAATTGGGATTTTATTTTGGGTAAATTGGCGTACACTGCATTGGGCCGGCAGGCGGGATTCCTGATGAAGAAGGAGTGGTTTTTCTTTCCATTAGGATATTTGTTTCGTTGGATGGGAGGTGTTCCGGTGTCCCGTGATAGACGGACCGACTTAGTGGAACAACTGGCTGAAAGATACCGTTCCAGTGAACGGTTCTCCATTGCAGTAACCCCGGAGGCTACACGAAAACGGAATGCTAACTGGAAACGTGGTTTTTATTATATTGCGCAAGCAGCCAATGTGCCTATCGTATTGGCCTTTATCGATTATAAGGATAAGCGGATAGGACTGGAAAAGGTATTTACTCCTACGGGGGATATTGATGCCGATATGCGTTCCATCAAAGAATATTATAAAAAATTTCATGCACGTCATCCCGAAAATTTTACGGCGGATGAAGAATAGTTTATAGAATAATAGAGCGAAGACATCATGTGCTTCGCTTTATTTATTTACATGAGGAACAGATATGGAAAACTTAAGAGTGTCTTTGTTACAGACCGATATTTTTTGGGAGAACAAAGCCGGGAACTTGTATAAGCAGGATGCGACATTGTCTGCTCTGGCTGGTAAAGCCGACTTGGTAATATTACCCGAAATGTTTACTACCGGTTTTTCTATGAATGCGGTCACCTTAGCTGAAAACGAAGAGGGTGAAACTATTGCAGCCTTGAAAAAATGGGCCGGAATGTATGATATGGCTATTGCCGGAAGTTTTATTGCCCGTGAAGGAAAAGATTGTTATAACCGGGGATTCCTCGCATTGCCTTCGGGTGACATCTGTTTTTATGATAAGCGTCATCTTTTCAGGATGGGCGATGAAGGCCGTTTTTTTACGGAGGGAAAACAACGGCTTATTGTAGAGTATAAAGGATGGAAAATATGCTTATTGGTGTGTTATGATCTGCGTTTTCCCGTATGGTGCCGTAATCGCGACAATGAATATGACTTGTTGATATTTGTAGCGAGTTGGCCGCAATCTCGGATTCATACCTGGCGTAGTCTTTTGGTTGCCCGTGCCATAGAAAATGCGGCGTATGTATGCGGTGTGAACCGGGTGGGTACGGATGGCGCTTCGCTGATATATTCTGGAGAATCTTTGATCGTAGATGAAAAAGGATATATTCTGGCCGAGGGGGAACCTGGGATAGAACAGATCGTATCGGCTGAACTTGATTTAACACATTTACATCGTTTCAGGGAAAAATTTCCTGTATGGAAAGATGCTGATGATTTCACTATAAAATTATGATTCATGGATAAAGTGGAAAAGGAAATAGATATTTTGCTTACCAATTTTGGAACGGTACGTGAAATTTGTTATAATCTGGCTGTACTCCCGTGGGGAGCTACCGAACCACACAATTTGCATTTACCCTATTTGACAGACTGCTATCTTTCTCATGATGTGGCGGTCATGGCTGCGCGGGAAGCTCTGGAGAAGTCAGGAGTAAGATGTATGGTGCTCCCTCCTATACCTTTGGGACAGCAAAATCCCGGACAATGGCAGCAGCCTTTCTGTATTCATGCCCGTTACGAAACTCAAAAAGCGGTTTTATCGGATATTGTTATCTCGCTGTACAGGCAAGGTTTGCGCAAACTGGTTATTGTGAACGGTCATGGAGGAAATTGCTTTAAAAATATGATTCGCGATATGGAATTCGAATTTCCGGATTTTCTGATAGTAGTCGTAGACTGGTTCTCCGTTTTACCGCAAACCGGTTACTTTGAACGACACGATGACCATGCCGGTGAACTGGAGACTTCGGCTATGTTGTATTTACGTCCTGAGTTGGTAAATCTTGATGATGCAGGGAAGGGGGAATACCGTTCGTTTGCTGTAAGTTCACTTCGTGAAAAAACTGGCTGGACTCCCCGAAACTGGGAACGGGTTTCGGACGATACGGGGGTAGGTGATCCCCGTCTTTCTTCGAAAGAAAAGGGAGAAAAGTTTATACGTGACGTTTCGGGGAAAATAGCGGAATTATTTGTGCAAATAGTCAGGGACGATCTGTATGAGTAATATACATTTCATACATGAAGATGATCCCATATAGTATCTTTAAATACGGCTTTACGGTAGAAATCCTCAATTTTATCATGGTTGGCGGCTGTCTGGTTTTCTACGAAATGAAATAATACCGATCCATCCGTTTTATATACGGTAGTAATGAACAATCCGGTATTTTTTTCATCGGGTGCATATATCTGATAGTATTCCTCACCGTCCAGTTCGTATAGGGAAATCCAGCACGGAGTATTTTGCATACGGTCACGCCATGTTCCCAGCCATTCGATCCGGTCCATCGGATGCCTTCTGTTCTTTCTGTTTTTTTTATTGCTTTCGTTTTTAATAGAAAAGACCGCAAAAAGAATAAAACAGGCTATTATAAGGTATATTAAATGACGGGTGAGCATATTTAGTTATTTGACGGAAAGATAAAAAAAGATATGATGTTAATAAAATTTGGACACAAAAAAAGACAAGCACTTATATGATTTTAGCGAGTACTTGTCTTTTTTATTTTATTTCCGAGGGGGATTAGATTCCCAGATTACTCCTCTATAGACCGCCTTATTTTTAAAAGCATTAGCTTTCTCCCGTAGAGGCGGAGTCATTAAACCTCCGTAAACCAGATATACGCTGCCATCGGCTGCATATATAGTTGTCCGGTCCATATCGTATGACTTTTCCGGCCCTTTTACATTTACGCCGTAATAAGTTTTGCCGTCCAGTTCCCAAAGAGTGACAGAGCAGTCTCTGTCTTTTAGTTCTTCTGTTACTTCTTTCAGCCATCCGATTTTATCTACCGGATTATCTTTCCGGGGATTTTTAGTGATGTGGTCGTAACTTTTACATCCGGCTAAAAGAAGAGATACGATCAAAATGATGCCTGTAGGGAATAATTTTCTCATTTTCTAAGCTTTGTATTTAATCCATTTAAGCATCTCTTTGTAGCTCGGTTTTTTTCCATACATGAGGATACCTACCCGGTATATGCGTCCTGCTATCCATGTAAGCCCAATAGCCGATGCATAGAGGATAGAGAGAGAAAGAGCCAGTTCCCATACAGGTACTCCGTAAGGAATGCGTACCATCATAACGATTGGAGAGGTAAAAGGTATCATCGAGCACCAGAAAGACAAAGGCCCGTCAGGGTTTTCAGCACTGAACATACCTGCGTATAATGCAAAAATGATAATTATTGTAATGGGGATCATAAATTGATTAGTGTCCGATTCATTGTCTACTGCAGATCCTATTGCAGCGAACAGTGATGCATACAGAATATAACCTCCGATAAAGAAGAGTATGAAAAAAGAGATAAGCTCCGTAAAGTTGATACTATCCAATATTGTCGCGATATTATTGGCGGCGCCCAGTTCTTGTAGTGCTGCCTGTTGTTCAGGTGCGCCCATGCTTGCCATGTTGGCCGATACGGCTGTATCTATTCCCGATAACGCTCCCGATGCACCGAGTATGGCACCTCCTGCGGCGAGCATACCGCCGATAAAGATAATCCAGATAGCTATTTGTGTAAGGCCTACCAAGCCGATACTGATGATTTTTCCCATCATCAGTTCGAACGGTTTTACCGAAGATACCATGACTTCAACGATACGGTTTGTTTTTTCCTGCATAACACTTTGCATTACTTGCCCGCCATATAAAAGCAGGAACATATAGATGATAAGAGTACATGCCATACCTATGACTGTGACGGTTGCCGTGGACGTTTCGGTTTCTCCTCCTTCTTTATCAAGACGTATAGTGCTTATTTCCAGTTTAATATTGGAGTCATTTATCAGTTGTTTTATATCGGGAATATTGTATGAAGCCAGTTTCTCGTTCTTCAGGTAATCTTCCATAGTATTCGTGACGAGAGACTCGAATCCGGCTGTGACCTGTTTGCTTGAGTAAATATTGATACCTTTCGGATTTTCCAGTAGATTATCGTTGATAACCACGAAAGCATAAGGCTGCTCTTCCTGTGAGCTTAGTTCGGCCGGTTTTGTGGCCTCTCCCCCGATATAAGTAAATTTGTATTCGTCATTATCTTTAAATACTTCACTGTACATTTTAGTCTGGTCTACTATTGTTACATTACGCACTTCATCGGTGATAAGAGATAACAATATAGGTACGGCGACACTGGCGACGATAATAATGGGGGTGAGGATAGTCATGAGAATAAAGGTCTTTTTCTGTACCCGCGTCATATATTCCCGTTCGATGATAAGAGATATTTTGCTCATGATTTTGTGGTTTATTGGTTATTATCTTCGTTAAGGGCCGAAGCTCCTACCGTATCGATGAATATTTCGTTCATGGTAGGCAATATTTCTTCAAAAGCCGTAAGCTGGTAGTGTTCATTGAGATAACCTATCAGTTCGCTGTTACTCATCTCTTTTTTTGCAATGGTGGAGATGCTGCCCCGGCGATACGCCTGTGTTTCCAGTATATCGTACTTGTCGGGATCGGCCGGTAAATTACCATCCTGAATGGCAATACGGAATATGTTTTTTTTATGTTTTTCCCTTATATCGTTTACTTCACCTTGTAGTACGGCTTTCGAACGGTTGATAAGAGTTATTTCATCGCATAATTCTTCTACCGAGCTCATATTATGGGTAGAGAAAATAATGGTAGCCCCCTGTTTGCGCAGTTCCAGTATTTCTTGCTTCAGCAAGTTGGCATTGACCGGATCGAAACCACTGAACGGTTCATCGAAAATAAGTAATTTGGGACGATGAATTACGGTGGTAATGAACTGGATTTTCTGTTGCATACCTTTTGAAAGCTCTTCGATTTTCTTTTTCTCCCAGCCTTTAATATCGAATTTTCTGAACCACGTTTCCATCCGTTGTTTAGCTTCTGCTTTGGAGAGCCCTTTTAAACGAGCCAGATAAAGTATCTGTTCGCCTACTTTCATTTTCTTGTACAATCCGCGTTCTTCCGGCAGATAACCTATATTCTCCACATCTTTTGGTTGGATAGGACGACCTTCGATGAGTATTTGCCCGCTATCGGGACCGGTGATCTGGTTAATAATACGGATGAGAGTCGTTTTTCCTGCACCGTTAGGACCCAGCAAACCGTATATATGATTTTCCGGAACCTGTATGCTTACATCGTCAAGGGCTTTGTGCGAAGCATATTGTTTGACGATATTTTGTGCTTCAAGATAGTACATAATGGATTAATTGTTTCGTTTTTTCATTAGTTTTATAACTCTTTGAAATATAACTAAGCTGCAAACGTACAAATATTTTTTTGGTTATTATATTATCTTAAAGCGGAAATTTATCGAAAAACAATAATTTTTTATTATTTAGGATTTAAAATACGGTCTCCTATACATTTGGCAAGGGTACTTTTCAATTCATACAAAGCTGTATTTTGTTCCATAAGTTGATGAAGGAGTTCCATGTCGTTTTCTAAACTTGCTTTTTTGATATTTTCCCTCAGTTGCTTTATTTGTAAAGATATAATTGCATCCTTGAGCTCGAAAAGGGCTCGTGGTATGAGGTCGTAAAGACGTTCTATTTCGGTTTCTACTTTCTGATATTTCGTATGTACTTTGCTTAGCTGGTATTTGTCGCTTACCAGGTCTACCGCCAGTTGGCTGATGACAGGGTCGGGATGTGAAACGAAATAACGTTCCACATATAGTGATGCCGTTTCTCTTAAAAGAAAAGCGGTTTCTTTGTTGATCTTGCTTTGAATATCCGATTCGGCTTTTTTGTTAAGCATCATTTCCGGGATTTCCCGGCGTTTCTGTTCCAGTGTCTCTGCCAGTTTTCTCTGTTGCTGTTCAAGTATCTCTTTTTGCTTTTGTTCGAGTATGCCCGCTATGGATTCTTTCTGTTCCGCTGCTATTGAAATAATGCGTTTATAAAGCGGATTCGAGAATTCTATTTCATCCCTTTTCATGTCGTCTGCAATATATTCCGCGACTTTCATCAGGCGTTGCGTTCCGTTTATATCCTCGGTTTCGAACAGATCGTTATAACCATACCGGATAATATAGCGTATAAGTTCCCGTTCATATTTATCCAACGGATTGTCAAGTGTCTTGGGAACGATATTTTCAAATGCGGTTTCGTAAATCGTGTCATGGGTTTCTGCCGGTAATTCGTTCAGGGTAGGGGAAGGAGGGGTTTCCCGTTCTCCTTCCGGGGTGGTTACAGGCGTGCTTGCCGACGGAGATGCCGCATTTCCTGTGTTCTGGCCGATCGTTTTCCGGGAGTTATTAGGACGGGAATAGCTGTTATTCTTTGATAGCGCAGAATTTTCCAGTTCGTTCTGTTTCAGTTTGTTTATTTCCGATACGAGTATTTTTTCATCTATTTCCATCAGACGGCTGCACTCTTTCGTATACACCGAACGTATGATCGTATCCGGAATAACCGAGATGGAACGCACTATATCACTGATAAGTCCGGCCCGTTTTATAGGATCGTCTCCGGCGCTTTCCAATAACAAATTAGTCTTGAAGCGGATAAAGTCCGTTTCATGCGATTTTATGTATTCAGTGAATGAGGCTGCACTCTGTTTTTTTGAAAAAGAATCGGGATCGTCTCCGTCCGGCAATAATACGACCTTTATATTCATTCCTTCTTTCAGGATAAGGTCTATTCCTCTTAACGAAGCTTTTATTCCGGCAGCGTCTCCGTCGTAAAGAACGGTGATATTGTCAGTGAATCTGTGTATCAGACGTATTTGTCCCGGGGTGAGAGATGTTCCCGAAGAAGCCACTACATTCTCTATGCCGGCCTGATGCATGGATAATACATCGGTGTAACCTTCCACCAGGAAACAGGAATCGTTTTTTACGATAGACTGTTTCGCTTGAAATATCCCGTATAATTCATTACTTTTATGGTATATTTCCGATTCCGGAGAATTAACGTATTTAGCTGTTTTATCGTCCTTTTTAAGAACCCGTCCTCCGAAGGCCAGTACTTTTCCCGACAAACTGTACACGGGAAAAATGACACGTCCTTTGAAACGGTCGTGAATATGACCGTTCTGTCCTTCCAGGCATAAACCGGTTTTTAACAGGTATTCCTGGTTATATCCTCTCTTTTGAGCTTCCTGTGCCAACGCGTTTCGCTGGTCCAGAGAATATCCCAATCCGAATTTCCGGATAATATCGTCCCTGAATCCTCGTTCATGAAAATAGGCCAGTCCTATGGAACGTCCTTCGGCATGGTCGAATAATATATGGCTGAAATATTCTTGAGCAAAACTGTTCACGATAAGCATGCTTTCGCGTTCGCCTCGTAGTTGCTTTTCCTCGTCGGTCAGTTCCCGTTCTTGTATTTCGATACTGTATTTTTTTGCGAGGTATTTAAGAGCTTCGTAATAGGACATTTGCTCATGCTCCATAATGAAATGGACTGCACTTCCGCCTTTTCCGCAACTGAAGCATTTACATATGCCCTTAGATGGCGATACGCTGAAAGAAGGAGTTTTTTCATCGTGGAACGGGCATAAACCTACATAGTTAACCCCCCGTTTCCGTAAGGTTACAAAATCCGACACTACCTCCAGTATGTTGGCGGTATCCATAATCTTGTCTATGGTGGCTTGGTCTATCATAAAATTATCCTGTTTTTTCGACTGAGCGAAGATAATATATTTCTGGCTTATCTTCTCTAAGAAAACAAATAACAATAGATAAAAACTATCTTTTTTGAAAATATGTATCTAATGCATAAATAATTTTAAATAGATTGATTTTGTTGTTGTTATGTGATGTTTTTTTATTTAAACATCTTATATTTGCAATGTGTTTTTCATAGTATTAGATTTAAGGTTAATGAAGATTGGTTGCCGTGAGGCAACCATTTTTTATTTAGAGACTTTTATGTTACTGTCCTTTTGGTAATAGCCCGTTTATCTGTGGTTAGCAGGTAAATCATGCGGCGTGTAATTTTTTCAGGATAAAACTTCGCAAATGATAATTATAAAAACAGGAATTCATTTTATGTTTTTCTTTTTTAGTTATGCATAAAGTGCAATATAAAGAGTATCCCCTCTTGTTCCCAGCACTGATTTACATATTTCGGTTTTCAATAATTTATTCTTCAGAGGTAAAAGATTGTTCCGGTTATAATTATTTTGCGGGTATGCATTTATGTTTTGAACAATCTATTATCTTTGCAGGTAGATGAAAGACCGTAAACATGATAATGGGGAAAATGTGTCCGGTGAGTGCAGATAAAACTTGGAATTATAAAGAGGCTTTTGACACGCATGAAAAAAACAGGATTGCTTATAATCATAATAATATATGCTATAACGGTACGAGCGGTAAAGCAAGATATATCCAGCTATTCTTTTTTGCATATAACCGGTGAAGACAGGTTATCTCAGAGCCACGTGAAATCTATATTGCAGGATAGCTACGGTTTTATGTGGTTCGGTACCAGGAACGGCCTGAACCGGTATGACGGAACTTCTATGAAAACCCTGAACTGTAACGATTACCACACTAACAAAGGAAATCATAATATTTCGGCGTTAAGCGAAGATTCGGAACGGACATTATGGGTAGGTACAGATAAAGGTGTTTTTACGTACGACCATATTTATGAAACATTTACTTCGTTTGATGTATTATCGGACGATAGCCTGAGGATAGAGAACTGGATTGCCGATATTAAGCCTGACTCATCCGGAAATGTATGGATAGTTGTCCCTAATCAGGGAGTTTTTAAATATCGGTTGTCGGATAAGCGGTTATTCCATTATTACATAACCGATCCTGAAAAATATAAAGATGATTATCCTCAATGTATTACGGTTACCCGTAACGGGCAAGTATGGATAGGTTCGGCAGGTGCCGGGCTGTTTCTTTACAATGATAAGGATAACAGGTTCATACAATATATTACAGATAGGAACGGTAGCTCTTTGAAAGGAGAGAACGTATATGCTATATGTGAGTATGGAGATAATATAGCCGTCGCCATTCATAGAGGAGAGCTAAGAAAGTTTGATAGGAAAGAGAATATATTTTCCCGGGTAGACGTGCCGGAAGTAAATTACAGTATTATCCGGGACATAGAGTGCTACCATGATAATGAACTGTGGGTGGCTACTCAGTTAGGGCTTTTTATTATAAACGAGAAAGAAAAAAAGGTGGTTCATATCGAAGAGGACGATATGAATCCTTACAGTATATCCGATAAGAATGTATATACATTGTACAGAGACCGTCAGGAAGGGATATGGTTAGGTACTCTATTCGGCGGTGTTAATTACCTGCCGGATTATCGGTTTAAAATAGAAAAATATCGTCCTCTGAGCAAAGGAGCTTCGTTGAATACGAAACGTATAGGGGCTTTGGCCGAAGATTCTTTCGGCAATATATGGATCGGGACCGAAGATGCCGGAATTAATATCCTGAATCCTGTGACAGGTAAAGTGGAACGGCTGAAGCCATCGGATAGCAACCATCTGAATATCCTTACTTTATTTGCCGATAAAAGATCGGTTTGGGCTGCAACATTTATAAAAGGACTGGATGTCATTGATTTGCCTTCCAGACAAGTAAAACATTATACCTCGCAACAATTAAATTCGGGAGATGAAAGCGTATATGCTTTATACCGGGACAGTAAAGACCGGATATGGCTGGGGAATATGATGGGGCTGAGATATGCGGGACCCGGGGAGATGCGGTTTAAGATGATAGAAGCTCCGGGATATATATGGGTATATGATATCGTGGAAGACCCGCATGGAAACATATGGGCGGCAACTATGGGTATGGGGGTTTATCGCTATGATCCGGAAAATAATACGATAAAACAGTATCAGCATCACGATACGGATAGTTCCAGTCTCAGTTCGAATTCGGTAAGTAGTATTACTATAGACAGTAGAGGCCGTCTTTGGTTCTCTACGGATCGTGGAGGTATTTGTTGTTACCGGGAAGAGAGTGATGATTTTATTTCTTATTCCAGAAAAGACGGATTGCCGGACGATGTGGCTTATAAAATATTAGAAGATCCGAACCACAATTTATGGTTCGGGACGAATAAGGGGCTTGTCAGATTTAATCCGGAAACAGGAAAGATTCGTGTGTACACTAAAAACGACGGATTACTGGGAGACCAGTTTAATTATAAATCGGCTTTGAGTACTTCGAATGGAAAGTTTTATTTCGGCGGGATTGACGGATTGATTGCTTTCGACCCTCTGCAAGAGCATGTAACCGGCTTTACCCCTCATGTTTATATTACGAAATTCAGTGTTTATAATAAGGAACTGGATTGTCATGCTGAGGGTTCTCCTTTGAAAAAAAGCATAATTCATACGAGGGAAATAACCTTGCCGTATAATCAGGCGAACATCAGTATAGATTTTGTTGCTGTCAGTTTTTCCACATCAGCTATTACACAATATGCCTATAAAATGGAAAATATAGATATGGACTGGATATATACCAATAATAATCATAACATATCATATTCTCAGTTACCTCCCGGACAATATGTTTTTAAGGTTAAGGCTTTCGATCCCGATAGAACCTGGAAGCCTGCAGGGACATCGCTGCAAATTACTATTTTACCTCCGTGGTGGAATTCTCACTGGGCTTACACATTATATATAATATTAGGATTGTGTGTGTTGGCTTATTGGTTTTTCTGGTATAAAAAAAGGCAGGAAAAAAAAATCCGGGAACAGCAGAAATTATTTGAAGTCGAAAAGGAAAAAGAGCTGTACAGTGCCAAGGTCGAATTCTTTACCGAAATAGCCCATGAGGTGAGAACTCCATTGACACTGATCAACGGGCCATTGGAAAATATAATGGAAATGGGAATAGAAGACCCCAGGATTGTCCGTAATTTGCAGGTTATGGAGCAAAATACGAAACGTTTGCTTGACCTGACAAAACAGTTGCTTGATTTTAGAAAAGTAGGGGCCAATAAGTTTTTAATGAATTTTGTAAAAGCGGATATTTCGGAACTATTACGCGATACGATAGCCCGTTTCGAACCTACTATAGTACAGCAGGGAAAAGAACTCGATGTAAAAATATCCGCTGAACCGGTATTCGTAGATATTGATAAAGAAGCCGTTACTAAAATCATTAGTAATTTGTTGAATAATGCCCTCAAATATGCTGTGCATAAGATTATTGTAAGTTTGAGAAAAGATGCCACATCGTTCACTGTAATCGTGTCCAGCGACGGCGAAAAGATTCCGAAAGATTTGAGCCAGCAGATTTTCGAACCTTTCTATCAGATAAATAATAAGAAGAATACTACATCGGGTGCGGGGATCGGTCTGCCCTTGTCCCGTTCGCTGGCAGAGCTCCACACCGGGCAGTTATTTCTGGATACCGGGGCGGAAATGAATTCGTTTGTTCTTATTTTACCTTTAAATCAAGAGAAAGTTATGGACATCGGAGAGCTTCCGGTGCAGGGAGAATATATAAGAGCCGATGAAAAAGAAGAAGTCATTCAGACAACGGATTATATTATTTTATTGGTAGAGGATAATGAACAGATGTTATCGTTCGTCTCCGAAAAACTGAAAGAACATTTTGTGGTGGAAACGGCCCTTAACGGGGAAGAAGCTTTGGAAATTATGAAAGACCGGCCTGTGGATATCGTTATAACCGATGTAATGATGCCTGTTATGAACGGTATGCAGCTATGCAGGGCTATAAAAACAAATGTGGAGTATAATCATATACCGGTTATATTCCTTACGGCAAAGAATGACCTGGATAGTAAGATAAAAGGACTTGAGATGGGAGCAGATGCTTATATTGAAAAACCATTTTCCTTTAATTATCTCGAAGTACAGGTTATAACGTTACTGAATAACCGGAGAAAAGAAAGAGAAGCTTTCTCGAGAAAGCCGTTTTTCCCTGTACACAATATGCATATGAATAAGACTGATGAAGAATTCCTGAATAAAATAATACTCATCATACAAAAAAATATTACAGACGATAATTTTAATGTGGAACATTTAGCTGAGATACTGGGTATGAGCCGTTCCAGTCTTTTGAGAAAAATAAAGGTGCTTACTACATTATCGCCTGTGGACTTTATTAAGGTGATACGGCTGAAACGGGCGGCAGAACTTATTGCCGGGGGGGAATACAGAATCGGGGAAATTTGTTATATGGTAGGAATCAATTCACCGTCTTATTTCAGTAAATTATTTTTCAAACAGTTCGGAGTGACACCTAAAGACTTTGAGAAAAACAATAATACATCTTCTTCCGGTAAATGAAAGTAATAAAAAAATATTAAGAGAGTCTGAAAATGAGGTGACGTGTTTGTAACAAATGCGTCATTTTTTATAATAAAAGCGCCATACATGCGTTATATTACAGTAAATGCGTCATTTTTTTTATTTTTTGGTGCATATGTTCATGGTTGAAATTAAGAGTGCGTATACATTTGTGCATACAAAAAATTTAATATCATGAATGCACGCGCAAATAAATTCTTTGGTAAATCCGCTTTTCTTTTTTCTCAGGAATGTCACCTATATAATAATATGTGTCGGGTAAATTCCGAAAATGAAGAGAACGGTCTTTTATCCATCAAGGGAATAAATTATGCTCTCCTTTTGTCCTTTGATGATATATTACATTATTAGAATATAAAAGTTTGGTTGTAGCGTATTCGATTCTGTCTATGCTAATCGTAAAATCGTCTATTTTTCCAATCGTCGTAATGTGATTACTTTGCTACAGTTATAAATGTTTTTTCGGTTGTATGTAAGAAATAGCGATGTCGATAGTGATTTTTGATTGCTGATTTAAATGTTGTGCTAATAATTATTTTTTATAAACCTGTTTCTAAATAACATGAACTCCGTTATGAAAATATTTTTGTTTAGTTTAATGTGCTTATTTTCTTCCGTCGCTTTTGCTCAGGAAATACTGACTCCGGTAATCTCTGTAAATACCCGGAATAATACTTTATTATTTAAAGTAGATGATAAAAGCAAATTACGTCAGTGCTATTATGGTGAAAAATTGCCGGAGGCATCTTTTAAAGGCGTACAAACCACAGCCGCCGATGCTTATCCTGCTTTTGGAACTTCTTATGTGCATGAAGCAGCCCTTCGTGCCGTTCACGCCGATGGAAATACATCTACCGAGCTGATATATGATTCCCATTCGGTTAAGAATATCTCCGATAATATTGAACAGACAGTTATTACATTGAAAGATGCATATTTCCCTTTTCAGGTGAAATTATTCTTTAATGCATATAAAAATGAAAATGTGATAGAACAATGGGCTGAGATATCCCATCAGGAAAAAAAGCCCGTTACATTATATAATTTTGCGTCGTCGCATTTGTTCGTGTCCGAGCCTACATATTATCTTACACAATTTTATGGTAACTGGGCGGAAGAAATGAATATGGCGGAAATGCAGCTGACCAGAGGCCAGAAGGTTTTGCAATCAAAATTAGGTGTGCGTGCCGACCAGTATGATCATCCTTGTTTTCTTCTTTCGCTCGATGCGCCGGCTCAGGAAAATTCCGGTTCTGTTATCGGTGGAACGCTGGCTTGGCCCGGAAGTTGGAATCTGACTTTTGATGTAGATAACTTGAATAATCTTCATATTATTTCAGGAGCTAATCCCTATGCGTCCCAATATATATTGAAACCTAATACCAATTTTAAAACGCCTGCGTTATTATATACTTTCTCGGAAGAGGGAACTGGTAATATATCCCGGAATTTTCATCGTTGGGCAAAGAAATACGGTATTTATCGAGGCGACCGTACCCGTACTACTTTGTTGAACAACTGGGAAGCCACCTATTTCGATTTTAACGAGGAAGTACTATCAGGCATTATTAAGGATGCTTCTGAAATGGGATTTGAACTTTTCTTGTTGGATGACGGTTGGTTTGGAGAAAAATATCCCAGAAATAGTGATACGGCAGGTTTAGGAGACTGGATGGTCAATAAGAAAAAATTACCAAATGGTATCGGATATCTGGTCAATGAATCGCATAATAAAGGAATTAAATTCGGTATCTGGCTGGAACCAGAGATGGTTAATCCCAAAAGTGAACTGTATGAGAAACACCCCGATTGGGTGATAGGTCAGAAGAACCGTCCGTTGGACTTGAGCCGTAATCAGTTGATTCTCGACCTCTCCAATCCTAAGGTTCAAGATTATGTTTACTCAGTGGTTGATAATACGATGTCCGAAAATCCCGGTATCGCTTATATTAAATGGGATTGTAACCGTTTTGTCACAAACTCGGGTTCTTATTATTTGCCGGCCTCAGAACAGTCTCATTTGTGGATTGAATATGTACGCGGATTATTTAATGTCCTCGACAGAGTACGCGCCAAATATAAAGATGTATCATTAATGCTCTGTTCTGGCGGCGGTGGCCGTATAGATTATGCGACTTTACCATATTTCGATGAGTTCTGGATTAGCGACAATACCGATGCTTTGGATCGTATATTCATCCAGTGGGGAACTACCTATTTCTTTCCGTCGATGGCTTTAGCCAGTCACGTATCGGTAGTGCCGAATCATATAACCGGGCGTACAACACCGCTGAAATTCCGTTTCGATGTAGCTATGTCGGCAAAACTGGGTATGGACTTGCAGCCTAAAGATATGACTCCGGAAGAGAAAGAATTCTCAAAGAATGCAATTCGGGAGTATTACGGAATCCGGGAGATCGTTCAGTTCGGCGATCTGTATAGGTTGCTTTCACCTTATACCAATAAACGAACGGCAATGATGTACGTAAGTGAGGATAAAGATAATGCGGTAGTCTTCTCATATTTGCTTAAAAAATCTATTAATGGAAACACACAACCTTTAATACTGAAAGGTCTTGACCCCAAGAAAAACTATAAACTCACCGAAGTGAATAAGATGCCGGGTTCGTATTCCTGGTTTACTCCGCTGGAGGGTAAAGTTTATACAGGGGAATTCCTGATGAAGTATGGCTTGAGATTCACTATGTATAACGAATATGACAGTAAGGTAATACGTCTTACAGTACAGAAATAGGATAATGATTAGGTAAAGAAGATTGTTTTCTTGTCACTCCGGAATTTCCGGTAGTGACAAGATTAAAGAAAAATTTAGTAAAACCTTAAAACTGATTAAAATGAAAACCATGTTATTTATTCTTTCCAGATTGATGCCTTCCGGCTGATAAAAAATTATTGCTGTCGATAAAATAAACAGGCGTAATTTTGAGTTTTTATAAAACTCTTCCTGCATATATTATTAGATGCTTATTAATATATAATAATAAAAAATTTCTTCGAATTTAAAAAGGATAAATTAATATCTATGAAGCTATGAGAAAGAAAGTTGTAATTTTTTTATTAACTGTTTTATCGCTGTTCCCGGCACTGGGCTACGCTCAGGGTACCCCGGCATTTAAAATAAGCGGTAATGTAATTGATCGGAACACAGGAGAACCGTTGATAGGAGTAAGTATCCGTATTGAGGGTAAGAGTGTAGGTACGACTACCGGAGTGAACGGTGAATTTTCCATTCAGGCTCAAAAAGGAGAAACCATTAAGGCCTCTTTTATTGGTTATTTGTCGCAGGACATAAAAGTGAAGAATGATAATTTCCTGAGAATATACATGGAAGAAAATGCACAGGAAATTGGTGAAGTCGTAGTTGTAGGTGTGGCTATGAAAAAATCGGATTTGACCGGTTCTGTTGCTCGAGTCGGTGCTGCCGAATTGAAAGAGCTTCCTACCGCTAACGTAAACCAGGCTCTTCAGGGCAAAGTCCCGGGTGTTTATATTGAAAGTAATCCGAAACCGGGAACCAAAGCATCGATAAAAATACGTGGCAACAACTCCATCCAGTATGGTACAGACCCTATATTCGTAGTAGACGGTTTGGTAATGGATGGTGGTTTCGAATTACTTAATCCCGACGACATCGCTACGATCGACGTTTTAAAAGATGCTTCTGCTACTGCTATATATGGTTCCAGAGGTGCAAACGGTGTTGTTCTTATCACGACTAAGAAAGGTAAAAAGGGAAGTGCCCGTGTAACGTATGATGCATGGTTCGGTTTCCAGGATTTTAGTAAGAAAATGCCGATGTTATCGGCAAACGAATTATTCGACCTCCGTGTTGATGCTTACGCTAACGTATATTCCGATAAATATCCTACAAGAGATCGTGAGGCTTATATCAAAAATTCTTTAATAACGGAAAATGCAAAAAGAAATGTTGCTTTTTCCGAAACCGAATTGAATTCATATAAGAACGGGGAAACTTATAACTGGCTGGACAAAGTGACGAGAAGCGGTTTCCAGCAAAACCATGCAGTTTCTTTTTCCGGAGGTAATGATACGGGAAACTATTTTTTAAGCTTTAACTATAATAACCAGCAAGGTCAGGTAAGAAATACCGGTTATGACCGATATTCCGGTAAAGTGAATTTGGAACAACTGATAAAACCCTGGCTGAAAGTAGGAACCAATAATACTTATGTTTTTGCAAAGGAAAAACCTGTAGGCGATGATAATACATTTATCAATGCATTGAAAGCCTCTCCTTTATATCCTATTTCGGAAGAGCCCTGGTATATGATGAGCGGTAAAACCGAAAATCAGAGCGCATCCAATCCCTTGCGTGATATGTATATCGACAAAGATTATTACCGTAATCGTTTAATGAGTTCATCTTATGTAAATATCAATCCTATAAAAGGACTCGATATACGTTCTACTTTCTCGATCGATGTAGACCAGATGGAAGAGTTTACTTATTATCCTACAAATTCTACGCAATCATATAAAGGTTCTTACGACGGACAATCCATTCAAAAGAAACAACGTAATCTTAACTGGCAATGGGACAATACTGTATCCTATAATAATACATTCGCCGAAAAACACCGTATAGGCGCAATGGCAGGTATGAATATGTCATACTACAGTTATAACTACAATCAGCAAAACGCCAGCGGTTACGGGAACGATCTTTTCTCTTATAAATATACGGGTGGTGCAACCGATAAAGAGAACTTCGCTCTTTCGTCCGACTTTGTAACTTATTCGTTAATGTCTTATTTCATGCGTCTCAATTATACATATGACTCCAGATATTATTTGACTTTAACAGGACGTTTTGACGGTTCATCCAAATTCGGTACCGAAAATAAATGGGGTTTCTTCCCGTCAGTTGCAGCATCTTGGAATATTACCGAAGAAAGTTTCATGGAAGACCAGCGTGTAGTAAATAACCTTCGTTTGCGTGTTGGATACGGTACGGCTGGCAACCAGAATATTCCGAACTATAGTTATTATACTCGTTATTCTCCCTCCAGCTCGTTAGGATCCAGTATTCTTACCAATGATGGTATGTACGGAAATCCCGGTCTAAGATGGGAAAAACAAGGTCAGTTTAATGTAGGGTTGGACTTCGGTGCTTGGAATAACCGGGTAAGTTTTGCGTTGGATTATTTTAATATCAAGAATGAAGATTTGTTGATGGAAATAAGTAAACCCGCTTCTACCGGTTATTTGAAAGAGATATCCAATGTCGGTGCAATGAAAAATGAAGGTGTGGAATTCTCATTGAACGTGACTCCCGTACAGACAAAAGACTTTACCTGGGATGTTTCTTTCAACATTGCATCTTCACATAATAAAGTGACCCGTCTGGATGGTAAAATGAAGGAGAAGTATAAGTTAGGCGGCTGGTCCAACAATGAAATACAACGTGAAGGAAACCTATTTGTAGGTGAGTCCATCAATAATATTTATGTATATAAATTCGACCGTATCGTTCAGGAATCCGATATGGATTATGTGAACTCTTTGGATTTAGGTGGCCGTATCGTAAAACCGGGCGATATACTTCCGTTAGACGCCAATCACGATAATATTATCAATGATAAAGACCGTAGAGTTGTGGGTAAAAAAGATCCGGATTTTTATGGAGGTTTACAGACTACGCTTAGCTATAAAGGATTCTCTTTGAATGTTGTAGCAACATATTCTGTCGGAGCAAAACGAAACAGTTATTTGTATGAAACATTAATGAACAGTACGGGATTAGATGGTACGCACAAAGACATGTTGAACCGTTGGACACCGACCAATACCAATACCGATATTCCTCGTGCTTATTCTGAGAGCGGAAGATTCGGTATCGGAGAAGTTGATTGGGCTGTACAGGACGCTTCATTCTTCCGTTTGTCGGCGGTTACTCTTTCCTATACGTTCCCCCGGGCATGGATGAAGCAAGTTTATGCCGAAAATCTGAGGCTGTATGTTACAGGAAATAATCTTGTTACTGCTACCAAATATAAAGGATTCGATCCGGAAAGCGGAGACTGGTATCCTTCTTCCAGAATGTGGGTAGTAGGTGTAAATCTGAGTTTTTAATGTGTAAATACCGTAATACTATAAAAATATGAAAACTGTAAAGATTAAAATATTAAGTATAATACTGGCGGGGACCCTGTTATTGCCTTCCTGTGAAGACGGTTTTCTTACACAGGATCCGCAGACCTCGTTGTCTACCGATCAGGTTTTCGAATCATTGGATAATGTTCAGCCTTATTTGGACGGCTTGTATTTTAAATGGCGGAGTTCGCGTGTGAACCGTAAGGGATTTATTATGATGCTGGGAACAGATGAAGCACAGCAAGGGGAATATCAGGTACAGACCGATGCCACACAAGCGGGGATGGATAAATATAACGGATTTTATGAGCCGCAAAATACCGTTATCGCTGAGTTGTGGAATGTTCGTTGGCCCGTTGTAGTCCAGGCTACCGAAGCTTTAAATACATTGAACCGTAAGCTGGAATCTGCTTCCGAAGCGGATATTACGCGCATCCGTTCATTTAAGGGACAAGCTTCATTTTATCGCGGAGCCGTTTTATTGGAATTGGCACAGGCTTGGGGTAGACTACCCATTCCCACTGTCGTAGGTTCTAAAGTAGAACTTTCAGGTCGGAAACCACTGACCGAGGTTTATACCGAGATCGAAAATAGCCTGAAAGATGCAGGTTCATTATTAGGAATAAAAGCCGATGCTTCGAATGTACGTATTCCTACTCGATGGGCAGCAAAAGTCTTATTGGCTAAATTATATATGTCCGCCGATCCGGAATCCGGTTTCAGGGATTTTGGAAAAGCACAGACATTATTGGAAGAAGTGAAATCCAATGGCGGATTTAGCCTGGTCAGGACTTTCGGTGATTTGTGGGATCCGGAAAAGACGGCTGGTAATGAAGCTGTATATACATTCTATTTCAATAATATCTGGCCGGATACGAATGAATTACAATGGTATGCCGGTACTCGGGCCTGTTCCAGCGATCCCAATTGCTATTTGGGCGGTTATGACTTGATTCTCCCTACCGAGTATTGCTACAGCGATGCCAGTGCCAACGGCTTATGGGAGACCGGAGATGTGCGCAAGGACGAAAGTATCCGCTACAATTTTGTATATAACGGAAAACAGCCCTCCGCAATGGCCGGTTTCGGAGATGACCAGTTAAAGCCCCATATCAAAAAATACGAAGATAAACGTATCGACGGGACAAAGACATTTTACAATACAGGTAAGAATGTGTACTATCTCCGTTATGCCGATGTATTGCTTATGCTTGCAGAATGTATGAACGAGACGGGGAATACGTCTGGTGCCGTGACTTTGGTGAATAACGAAATACGCAACCGTGCTTGGAATTACAATTTGCCGGAACAGTATAAGTGGGATACGGGAATGTCTCCTGAAGAATTCCGTACTAAGATTATGGACGAACGTATGCGTGAACTTTGTTTCGAAGGATGGAGACGTTTCGACCTTATTCGTACAGGACATTTTGTAGACTACATTTCTGCTAAGAACCGTTGGGCAAAAGCTGAGGGAACCATAAAGAAAGAACATGCCTTATATCCGATTCCTTTGGTAGAAATGAAGCAGAATCCGAATATAACGGAAGCCGATCAGAATCCTGGATATTAAAAAGATATGAGCTTAGCTTCATGAGGAGGATAGTTTGTCTGTCCGGTCATTCCGGATTTAATCCGGAATGACATTATTCCTCCTCTGATCTGATGAAACGGCCTTAAGATGGCCCGCTCCTGATTGTTTCGGGGGAGCAGGAGCGTTAATAACCCGACTTAGAAAAAGAAAATTTATTTACTCAAAAAATGTTTGACATGAGAACACTTATTACTTCATTAGCATTGTGTGCTGCTATGGCAACACAAGCTGCAGATGCCCCAAAGACAGTGACTTGGGAAATTTTGAAAGATTGTGTAACGAACGGTAACCTTCCTATGACTCAGTCCGGTCAATTGATTTGGGGAGATTATAACAATGACGGTCTCCTGGATGCTTATATTTCCGCCGGGACATCCGATCCTGTTTCCGGATTATTTAAGAATAACGGAGACGGTACTTTCACAGAAGTGACGTTTGGTGATCAGAGTATGTTCGGTCTTGCCTCTGCCGTTTTCTTTGATTATAATAACGACGGAAACCTCGACCTGTTGGTAACGGGCTCGATGGACGGAACTGCTACGACTGCTGTAATGGACTTGTATCGTAATACAGGAGCTCCTGATTATGATTTCGAACTTGTTGATATTTCCGATGTTGTCGCAGCGGTAAGCTCCGAGAGCGGCGATAACGGAACCCGTATGCTCGAAGCCGTGGATTATGACAATGACGGTTGGGTAGACCTGTTTGTCAATGGTAATGCCGGCGGAATATTTGAAGGAACCGGAAGCTCTCGTGTTGTTGCTTTATTCAGGAACAATCACGGTACTTTCGAATTGGTGAATAATCCGGTAAACAATGGTACGGAGCAATTCCTTCCTGTAAACGGAGGTTCCATACATTGTGCCGATGTGAACAATGACGGTTTTGTCGATCTTATCGTTTCAGGCTATCATGATGATATGAGTACGATTACGGACCTTTATCTGAATGACGGAAAAGGCGGATTTACCCGTTTGGAAGATTCTCATAATATTTTTAAAGGACATCAGCAAGGAGAAACATTCTTTGCCGACGTTAATAACGATGGCTGGATGGACATCATTGAGATAGGACGTGACGTGAAAAACGGATGGGCGAGCTTTGCAAGTATGTATATTAATAATAAGGATAATACCTTTACTGCTCTGAATGAAGCCGAAACAAACCTGATCGGCGGAGGTGCTTGTGCTGCAGTCGGTGATATAAATAATGACGGACTGGTAGATCTGTTCGTTTGCGGCTGGGGACCTAATGCTACATTCTTCTATAACAACGGTAACAATTCTTTCACCCCGGTAGCTATTGATCCCGATGCTGCACGTGCTCGTTCGGGTTGTGCCTCATTTGTCGATTTCAATAACGACAATAATCTGGATATGGCGATATTCGGATATCGTGACAACGGCAGCGGAACACCAGAAGATCCTACATGGCCTGATTTCTTCCTGCAAAATAAATTAGGAGACGGAATCGCTTCTAACCAAAAACCGACAGCTCCCGGAAATGCAACTTTCAATTATAGTGAAGATCATTATATTCTTTCCTGGGATAAATCGACCGATGATACAACTCCTAAAGATGCTATCCGTTACAATGTTTTGGTAAAATCTGACGATGGAACAGTGTTCTCTTATGTTCCCGCTGCGGAAAATGGATTTGTAAAAGTAGGAGGAATGAGAGCATTCATTATGACCAATTCGTTCCGGTTGAATATTCCTCAGGGAAATTATACTTTTATGGTACAGGCTATTGACAATGCTAATGCTGCCAGTGAGTTTGTTCAGTTGAAAGATGGTGCATCCGTTGGTAAAATAAATGCCGATGATAATGTAAGAGTATGGGTTAACGGTAAATCGGTTAAGATTAACAATGCAGGCGATAAGGCTCTTTCCTATACGATAGTTTCGGCTAACGGTCAAACTGTCAGTGCCGGTGAATGTGCCGCTTACGATGATAGTACCGTTTCTTTGAGTGATGGCGTATATGTTGTACGCGTAACTACTGCTGCAGGTGTATCTGCCCAGAAAGTGATCATATTCTAAATTATAAAAGTAGAGGGACACTTCGCAGTGAGTGTTCCCTCTGCTTATTTTTTTCAGTACAATATTTTTGAAGAGGGTGGTACCGCCACTCGGATAACGGTACAAAAGCAGACAAATTCTCAGGATGATATCGTGCTGTTTATAATAATTTGTCTATATAAAATTTAATATATATCATTATGAAAAAGTTAAGTTTAAAGACAGGTGTCTTATCTTTATTGGCCTTGGGCTGTTCCATGAGTGTTTCGGCACAGGCTAGTGAAAATGACGGGACATATCAGATGACTGGTGGAGATTGGCAACTGTCAGTAAATCGTGCTACCGGAACAACTGATATTTCTAAAAATCAGGTAATACTACTTAACCAAACACAGCCGTCCTTTAAATCCGGCAGTACAATTTATTCCGGTAGTCAGCTTACAGTAAAGAATATAGAAGAATCGGATTTGAATGATAAGTTCGGAACCGGAAAACAATTACAGATTACTTCTGTTACCGAAAATGAATCTGTTACTTTGGTCCAGCATTTTTATTTGTATAATGAAAGAGACTATATTCTGACGGAATTTACGATCGAATCAGCCGAAGAACTTGAGTCTAATTATATGGCTCCTATTGTAGCTTCGGGTAGTTCAGTATTTTTGGAAACTTCAGGTAACAGAGCTCTTTTCGTACCTTATGACAATGACCAGTGGGTACGTTATAAATCAGAAAATTTTGGGAATACGGTAACCAGTTATGAAGTAGGTGCTTTATATAACCCCGATAGCAGAAAGGGCTTGGTTGTCGGTTCCGTTGAACATACTATGTGGAAGACTGGAATAGTTTACACAACGACAGAGAATGCAATGACCCGCTTGGAAGTATATGGGGGAATTACGTCTTCCGAAACACGCGATAATAAAGAACACGGTGCCGTAAAGGGAACAAAAATAAAATCTCCGTTGGTTTTTATAGGTTATTATAATGATTGGCGTGAAGGAATGGAAACCTATGCCGATGCTAATGCGATTGTGGCTCCGAAACTTCCCTGGGACCAGGGCGTACCGTTCGGTTGGAATAGCTGGGGAGCCATACAGACCAATCTGTCAAAGAAAAATGCGACCGAAGTTGCCGATTATTTTAAAGATACACTGGTTCCGGGCGGTTTTTCGAATGACGGTACCGTATATATTGGACTGGATTCATATTGGGACAATATAACTTATACCGATCTGAGATCTTTTGCGAGAAGTTGTAAAACAAAAGGATTGAAAGCCGGTATCTATTGGACCCCGTTCGTAGATTGGGCGAAAGATCCTAACCGTACAGTAGAAGGTTCTGACAATGTAAAATATAAAGATATTTATTTATATGCCAACGGTCAGCCTCAGACGATTGCAGGAGCCTATGCCATTGACCCCACTCATCCCGCAACAAAGACAAGAGCCGAAACCTATCTGAAGCGTTTTATCGATCAGGGATTCGAGTATATTAAACTTGACTTTATGACACACGGCTCTTTGGAATGCGACGGTCATTATGATAAAACGGTTTATACTGGTATACAGGCATACAATCAGGGACTGCAGCATATCATTGATTTTCTGGATGGTAAGATGTATATTAATCTTTCTATCGCTCCGCTATTCCCGGCCAATTATGCCCATAGCCGTCGTATAGCTTGTGATGCCTATAAGAAAATGTCCGAGACAGAATATACACTCAATTCCCTGACTTACGGCTGGTGGCTCGACAGAGTATATTCCTATAACGATGCCGATAATATGTGTTTTTACGGAGCTACCGTAGGAGAGAACAGGGCTCGTATGACATCCGGTTTGGTATGC
Organism: Barnesiella propionica; assembly: GCF_025567045.1. Taxonomy (NCBI): domain Bacteria; kingdom Pseudomonadati; phylum Bacteroidota; class Bacteroidia; order Bacteroidales; family Barnesiellaceae; genus Barnesiella; species Barnesiella propionica. Next base: position 132,748 of record NZ_JAOQJK010000009.1, read on the forward strand.
GGGATGTTTACGGTCGGGGATGATTTCAGTTCTTCGGGAGCTGCTAAGGCAAAAGAACTTGCCGAAACATGTTTGCTGAATAAAGAGGTAATTAAATTGGCACGTAACGGACGTTCGTTCCGTCCTGTGGAAGGAGCGGCAGGAGATGCTGCGGCCGATATGTTTATACAACGGGTAGCGGATACGGTATATGTCGCCGCCTTTAACTATTCCATCAAAGTAACCCAGCCGCTGATAGATTTCGACCGGTTAGGTTTAAACAAAGGTACTAAGTATGTTGTACATGAGATATGGAGAGATGATATATCTCAAAAGTCCGATTCCTGGGAAGAATCGGTTCCCCGATATGATGTAAAATTATTTAAGATATATCCGGGAGATTTAGGATCGGTAGACAAAACGGAAACCGGTTCCGGGTTCCTCTGTTACCCTAATCCGTGTACCGATTGGCTGTATGTTTCCAACGACGGATTTGAAGCGAATTATACGATTCTTAATGCTTCCGGTCAGGTTGTTAAGGAAATGTCGGATTCTACAGGAATTTTATCGGTTGCCGATTTGGAAAAAGGAATCTATTTCCTCATGAGTAAAACTGCGGAGGGGAAAGTAAATACTGCTACGTTTATCAAGCGGTAATTCCCTGCCTTTCTTTTTAAATTCAAGTTATATATAAGTTTAGTTAATTCTTTCCGGACATGATTCGTAATTTTTTAATTACGAATCATGTCTTTACAAGAGAGAAGCAGCTTGTCTTTTGTCTTTTCGTTTTGCTGTAAATTAAATAATCGCGAAATTATCATGAAAGTCCTGAATAAAATATTCGTTGCTTGTATTGTCTCATTGTTATTTCCTTTTTCGGGTTGCGCCCCGCATGAAGACAATGATTTTATTATGTGGTACGAACAACCGGCCCGGGAATGGATGGAAGCGCTCCCTATGGGGAATGGCCGCTTAGGTGCTATGGTATATGGTGGTATCGAAAATGAAAAAATAGCGTTGAATGAAATAACGATGTGGTCCGGGCAACCCGATTCTACACAAGACGATCTTTGCGGTAAAGAGAACCTGAAAAAAATGAGAGAGCTCTTTTTTCAAGGGAAAATAGAAGAAGGAAATATGATGGGGTCCGCTTGTCTGTCCGGTGCCGGAAAATCTTTCGGTACCCATTTGCCGGTAGGAGATCTGGATATGCGATTCGTTTATGGAGAAGGAGAGATAAAAGATTACCGCAGACAACTCGATCTGGAAAATTCGATCTTGTCTGTTTCTTTTGAGAAGGGAGGAGTGAATTATTTCCGTGAATATTTCTGCAGTAATCCCGATGATGTGATGGTTATGAAATATACAGCGGATAAACCCGGAAAAATAACCACGACACTTTCGCTGAATATGCTTCGGGAAAGTAAAATACGAGCCGGAGTGGACGGCTTGAGTATGTCCGGTAAGGTTTCCTTTCCTAAGCTCGGACCCGGCGGAGTCAGCTTCTTAGGCATGATATCCGTTTTGCCGGTAAGAGGGAATATTACTTTTACCGATAGTACGGTCACGATTACAGATGCGGATGAGCTGGTTGTTTTAACTGATATCCGCACCAACTATAAATCAGAAAATTATAACAGCCTATGTGCTGAAAATATAAATTTGGCAAAAGGAAAAGATTATGAAATCCTGAAAAGTTCCCATGTAAAAGATTATCGTTCTCTCTATAGCCGGATGAGTATTTCTTTAGGAGACGGAAATAACGCTCTGCCTACCGATGTACGCAGGGAACATATAAAAGCAGGTAAGTCCGATCCTGCCTTCGATGCTTTGTTCTATCAATACGGGCGTTATATGCTTATTTCCTCTTCCCGCCCCGGAGCGCCTCTTCCTGCAAATTTGCAGGGAATATGGAACGATAATCTGGCCTGTAATATGCCTTGGACCTGCGATTACCATCTGGATATCAATATCCAGCAGAATTATTGGTCTGCCAATGTGGCGAACCTGCATGAATGTAACGAACCATTGTTCGATTATATCAGGCAGTTATCCGTCGCCGGACACCGGACGGCCGGAAAAGTATACGGATGTGACGGATGGGTAGCCCATACCATTGCTAATGCATGGGGATATACAGCTCCCGCAGCAGTGGGGTGGGGAATGCATCCTACTGCTGGTGCGTGGATTGCCACACATCTGTGGACGCATTATCTATATACCAGAGATAAAGAATATCTGAAAGTAACGGGATATCCTCTGCTTAAAGAGACAGCTAAATTTTTCAGGGATTATATGATAGAAGATCCGAATAGCGGTTATCTTGTTACGGGACCCAGTATATCTCCCGAAAATGCTTTTCGTTATAATAACGGGAACTGGTCTTTGTCCATGATGCCTACGGTAGATCGTTGCATCGTTTATAGTATCTATACCGCTTGTATAGAGTCATGCAAAATATTGGGAGTAGATGAAGAGTTTCGGGAAACTCTGGAAAACGATTTATCGAAACTCCCGCCGTTGATGATCGGTAAAAACGGCAATATACAGGAATGGTTGATGGATGTGGAACGGGCCGAACCGAATCACAGGCATTCTTCTCATTTATTATGCTTATATCCTTTGGGACAGATCTCTTATACGAGAACTCCTGAATTGATGGCGGCTGCCCGTAAATCTGTCGAAAGCCAGTTGAATGCTCCCGGATGGGAAGACACGGAATGGAGCCGTGCCAACATGATAAATTTTTATGCCCGCCTCAAAGATGCTTCCGCTGCTTATAATTCGTTACAGGGACTGTATCGTGAATTTTCCAGGGAGAATCTTATGACGGTTTCTCCGGCCGGGATAGCCGGTGCGGAAAATGATATATTCAGTTTCGATGCAAATGAAGCCGGAGTGTCCGGTATTTCCGAAATGTTGTTGCAAAGTTACGACGGATTCCTTGAATTTCTTCCGGCTCTTCCGGCACAATGGGCTCGGGGACAAGTGTCAGGTATTTTTGCGCAAGGCGGTTTGGAGATAAATATGAGCTGGAGGGAAGGCCGGTTGAAAAATGCATCGGTAAAAGCGACGAAAGCTCATCATTTCCGCCTGAAGTTGTCGCAGTCATGGGGCAAGCCTTTATTTAGAATAGATGGAAAAGAGTTATCCCTGGACGAAGGGGACGGTTATTATACCGTGAATTTAAATCCCGGTTCGGTTTTGTCTGTACGGTATTGATAAATAAAAATCTCTGAAAGATGAAGATAACAAAAAGAGTTTTCGGGTATGCGGCATCAGGAGAACCTGTATTTTTATTCCGTCTTGTTTTGGACAACGGAGCCTATGCCGAAATATGCAATTATGGGGCGACGTTGGTTTCCGTTGTCGTACCCGGTAAAAAAGGACGGTTCAATGATGTTGTGCTGGGATATACCAGCCTGGACGGCTATATTTCCGATACTTGTTATCTGGGCGCTACCGTAGGACGTTTTGCCAATCGTATAGGAGACGCGCAGTTTCACTTGAACGGAAAATTATATCAGCTTGAACAGAATGACGGAGAGAATACCAATCATGGAGGATTCTCAGGATTCCATAAAAAAATATGGGATTACGAGATAAAAGATTCCGGCTTGGTTCTTACCCTTGAGAGTCCCGACGGAGAAGGAGGCTATCCCGGAAATATACGGGTAGAGGTCTCATATACGTTTACCGAGAATATGTGCCTCCTCATACATTATAAAGGCAGAACGGACAGGGACACTTACCTGAACCTGACGAACCATGCTTATTTTAATCTGTCTGGGACCGGTAATATATTGGATCATAAACTTTTTATTCCTTCGGCATATATGCTCGATACTACGCAACAATATATACCTACGGGTGAAATGATCCCGGTAAGAAATACGGTTTTTGACTTTTCTGCTCCAATGTGTTTGGGGACTCATATACATGAACCGCTTCCGCAACTGATATGGAATAAAGGATATAACCACTGTTATGAAGTTCGAAACAATAAAAAAATTGCGTTAGCAGCAGAACTGACCTGTGAAGAGTCGGGACGTTCGCTGGAAGTACATACGACATTACCGGGCATATTGTTATATACCGCGGGATTTCTGGACTCTGCTTTACCAGGAAAGTCTGGAAGCCGGTACAGCCCGTACGAGGGCGTGTGTCTGGAAGCCCAGTATTTTCCCGATACCCCCCATCATGCGAATTTTCCCTCTTGCCTGCTAACCCCTGTTGATGAATATGACGAGCAAATTGAGTACAGGTTTAAAATCGTAGAATAAATAAAATCGAACAGAGAACTTAAATGTATATGCACATGAAAAAATATTTTATATCTGCTTTTTTGTTTTTATTGATCTCCGCCTTTTCGGTAAAAGGAGAAAATAACAGAACCTCTTTACATCGGGGAAATTGGACGATCAGTTATGATACGAAGTCGGGGAAAGCCGATTTTTTATACAAGGACAAATGTGTTCTGGCCGATGTCGCCGCCGTAGCTTATACCCGCAATAAATATTCATCGGATGCGTATGAACGGTGCGAAATCACGGAAGATAAGCTAAACGATGATTTCGGGAGCGGAATAAAATATACCGTTGTACATATGGGTGAAAAAAAACCGGTTATGAAACGCATTTTTTTCTTGTATGATAATACCGATTATTTTTTGACCGAGCTCGTACTGGAAAGCGACGTCCGGATAGCATCCAATTATATGTCTCCTATATCGACAGAAAAACCTGTCGATATATTGAAGAAAGGAGATAACCGGGTATTGGTAGTGCCGTTTGACAATGATAAGTGGATACGTTACAAGTCGTCACCTTTGAATTCCGGAATAAATAGTTATGAAGTAACGGCTTTGTACAATCCCGATAACAGGGAGGGACTGGTGGTCGGTTCGGTCGAACACGATACATGGAAGACAGGAATACGGGTGGAAGCCGATAGCAAGACTCGTTTGAGCCGTCTGGTCTGTTATGCGGGAGCGGCCGGGGAAACAACCCGGGACATTTTGCCACATGGTAAAGTTTCGGGAACGACCGTGAAATCTCCTAAGATTCTTTGTGGCTTCTTTAAAGATTGGAGGGACGGAATGGAAACTTTTGGCAAAGCATGTGCCGTTGTTGCACCTCCGCGGGAATGGTCGAAAGGCGTACCTTTCGGGTGGAACAGCTGGGGAAAAATGCAATTCAATATGACATATGATAAGGTACTCGAAGTTTCCGATTTTTTTGCAACTGATTTACAACCGAAAGGATTCGGAAATGATAGTATCTTATATATAGGAATGGATTCGGGCTGGAACCATATGACCGATGAACAGTTGGCCGAGATTGTGAAACACTGCAAACAGAACGGTCAAAGGGCCGGTATATATTATACCCCGTTTACCGATTGGGGACGTAAACCGGATAAGGAATTGGAAGGCGCTCCCGGATATACATATAAAGACGTTTATCTGTATGCCAACGGTAAACCTCAGGAACTGGACGGAGCCTGGGCCATAGACCCCACTCACCCGGCAGTGCAGCAACAGATTAAATATTTTGCAGATAAATTCAAGAAAGCCGGTTTTGAGTATCTTAAAATAGATTTTCTTACGCATGGCGCTATGGAAAGCGATTCTTATTATGACCGTTCGGTCACTACGGGTATACAAGCTTATAACAAAGGCATGTCCTATCTCGAATCACAGTTAGAAGATTTTTATATTACGGCTTCCATCTCACCGCTTTTCCCTTCTCAATATACACATTCACGTCGCATTGCCTGCGATGCCTTCGGAAATATGAGCGATGCTGAATATACCCTGAATTCGGTCTCTTATGGGTGGTGGCTCGATGAAGTATATACATTCAACGATCCCGACCATTTGGTGCTGGAAGGTGCTTCGGAAGGTGAAAACCGGGCCCGGGTAACTTCGGGTGTGATTACCGGTATATATATGTCCGGTGATGATTTTAGCAAGAGCGGTTCCTCCGAAGCAAAGAAAAAAGCCTTGAAATTTCTTACTAATCGGGATATAAATCAACTGGTCCGGAATGGCAGGACCTTCCGTCCGGTGAACGGAAACGATGAGAATACCGACTGTTTGTTCATGCTCCGTAGTGGGAAAGATCTGTACGTGGCTGCGTTTAACTATTCGGGTTATGATACGACAATTGAATTGCCTTTGGAAAGATTAGGTTTGAACCGGTCGGAAAAATATCCCTGTAAAGAATTATGGAGTGGAAAGAAAACTACGGAAAAAGGTTTGTTTAAAATAAAATTACCTCGGAAGGATGCTGCTTTGTATCGTTTCGAATTGGAATAGAATAGATAGGCGGGCTGGTAAAACACTGTTTTATCTCGTCCGCCTGTAATGTTTGATTATCCTTTTTTCTGATTCCGGTATTTACTGGGCGACATACCCATTGTCTTTGTAAATATTCTGGTGAAATAAAAAGGATCCTCGATTCCGATCTTAGGACATATTTGAATAATTTTCATGTCGGTGAAGTCGAGATAATGGCAAGCCTTCTGGATTTTCAGATGTATAAGGTAACTGAGTGGGGAATATCCCGTCTTTTTCTGGAAAAGGGCCGACAAATGGGAGGCGGACAGGCTTACATGGTTGGCGATATCCGCCAAGGTTAATTTACGTTCGATGTTTTCACACATAAAATGAATGACCTCATCTATGATATTTTGATTTTTATCCCGGGAAGTACCGCTTTCACGATATTCTCCCAGGAATTTCATGGAGCCCAGAAAATGAAAAAAACTGGTAATCGCATAATAGATATTGTTCATCGAATATCCCCGGCTGAGGATTCCGAAAATTTCTTCGAACAAAAGAAGCCTTTCTTCGATACGGGAATTGAAATTGGGAGATATATCGGTCGGCTTATCAAAACCGTTGGCAAAAAAAGACGCCTTATTCCCGTCAAAGTGGACCCAGTAGATTGTCCACGGCGATTTAGGTGTACTCCCGTATTTATGAGCCTTTTCTTTAGGCAGTATAAAAAACTGGTGTTCCGATATTTCTTCGTGTCTTCCGTCCAGTTCGAACCAGCCGTTTCCTTTGACACAATAAATAAGTACAAATTGCCGGGCTTCTTCTTTGGTACGTTCCCGGTAATGAAACTCAGCCTGTGGATAATAACCTATATCGGTAATATGAAGTTCTTTACCCAGTACGTCGTTCGAGATTTGTTCTACTACAAAAGCCGGCAGTACGATAGCTCTTTCTCCTTTGAATCCGCTTTTTATTTTAGCCATAATAGTATTACTTATTCAACAAATATAATAAAAAAAAACGAATATCCTTATCTCATAAAATAATCCATGTATAAAATAGTTTATTCTATTTTGTTTATTGCAGAAAAACAGTCAATTTGTATCATTAAAATTAATTCATCATATCAATGAAAAAGCACAGTAATCTCTATCTTTTTTTAATAGCCGTGATTTCGGCTATGGGCGGTTTGCTTTTTGGTTACGACTGGGTCGTAATCGGTGGAGCTAAGCCCTTTTATGAACAATATTTTGATATTGCGGGAAATCCGGCTTTGCAGGGTTGGGCGATGAGTAGCGCGCTTATCGGATGTCTGGTAGGTGCTTTGATCGCAGGTAAGTTTAGCGACCGGTTCGGACGCAAGCCTATATTGATACTGGCTGCTGCCCTTTTCACATTGACATCTCTCGGTACGGGAGCAGCCAATAGTTTCGCATTGTTTAATGTATTCAGGCTTATCGGAGGTTTTGCCATAGGTATCGCATCCAGTCTTTCTCCCATGTATATTGCCGAGATAGCTCCGGCAAAAATACGGGGCCGGTTTGTTTCAATTAATCAGCTGACTGTGGTGCTGGGCATACTGGCGTCGCAAGTCGTGAACTGGCTTATAGCGGAGCCTGTTGCTGCAGATGCGACAGCCGAGATGATACGTACGTCCTGGAACGGGCAATGGGGTTGGCGCTGGATGTTCTGGGCGATGATGGTTCCTGCCGTTCTGTTTTTTATTTTCAGTTTTATATTACCCGAAAGTCCGCGTTGGCTGGCTTCTAATAATAAAATAGAAGCAGCGCGTAAGGTATTCGCCCGTATAGGAGGAAGTGCTTATGCCGAAGAACAACTGGCCGAAATAGAAGAAAGCAAAGGACAAGAAAAAAGTCATCAGGGCGGTTTCCGGCAACTACTGCATCCGTCACTGCGAAAGGTACTCATTATAGGAGTCGTACTGGCTGTTTTCCAGCAATGGTGCGGAATTAATGTAATATTTAATTATGCACAGGAAATATTTATGGAAGCCGGTTATGGCGTTTCGGACGTTTTAATGAACATTGTCGTGACAGGTATCACCAATGTTATTTTTACAGTCATTGCAATGTTCGTTGTCGATAAGTGGGGACGTAAGGCTTTGCTGAAAATAGGAGCATTCGGGCTTACACTTATTTATGCTTTGATGGGTAGCGCGTATTTCTTCCACGTTTCGGGGCTGCCGTTACTTATCGTGGTTGTTATGGCAATAGCCTGTTATGCAATGACCCTGGCTCCTGTTATGTGGGTAGTAGTTTCCGAAATATATCCCAACCGTGTAAGAGGGGTGGCGATGTCTGTTGCGACCTTCGCTTTATGGACGGCCTGCTTCCTGCTTACATATACTTTCCCTTTGCTCAATACGGGATTGGGTGCCGCCGGTACCTTCTGGCTTTATGGAGGTATCTGTCTGTTAGGAGGTATCTTTGTTTGTGTCCGGGTGCCTGAGACGAAAGGAAAAAGTTTGGAAGAACTGGAAAAAGAACTCGTAAAATAAAATTTTAAAATATATAATAATGGAAAAAATAACGGAATATCTGATCCGTAGCACGGTCAGTACGAGCGAGGTACGTGCATGGGAAGAGGACATTATGCTGCCTACCTATGAAATAGGAGAGGAAGAAAAGAATCCAATATTTTTGGAAAAGCGTGTATATCAGGGGAGTAGCGGTTCTGTATACCCTTATCCTGTAGTAGAGAAAATCTCCGATGAGAAAAAAGATAAAAAGTATCATGCCGTATTTATTGAAAATGAATATATTAAGGTAATGATCCTGCCCGAATTGGGTGGACGTGTACACATGGCTTATGATAAAGTAAAGAAACGTCATTTCGTTTATTATAATCAGGTGGTAAAGCCGGCATTGGTAGGACTTACGGGACCTTGGATTTCCGGAGGTATCGAGTTTAACTGGCCGCAGCATCACCGTCCGTCCACTTTTCTTCCTACCGATTTTTCGATAGAAGAACATGAAGACGGCAGTAAGACTATCTGGTGTAGTGAAGTGGAACGTATGTTCCGTACCAAGGGCATGCAGGGATTCCGCTTGTATCCCGGAAAAGCCTATATAGAGATAAATGTAAAAGTTTATAACCGTACTTCATTCCCCCAGACTTTCTTGTGGTGGGCCAATCCTGCTGTTGTCGTGAACGAACACTATCACTCGGTGTTCCCGCCCGATGTAAATGCCGTGTTCGATCATGGCAAACGGGATGTTTCCAGTTTCCCTATAGCTACGGGAATATATTATAAACAGGATTATTCGGCAGGAGTCGATATTTCGAAATATAAAAATATTCCGGTTCCTACTTCCTATATGGCTATCAAGTCTAAATTTGATTTTGTAGGAGGATATGAGAATGATGTTAACGGCGGACTTCTTCATGTCGCTAATCATCACGTTTCACCGGGTAAAAAACAATGGACCTGGGGTAACGGAGATTTCGGTATTGCCTGGGATCGTAACCTTACAGACGAAGACGGGCCCTACATCGAGCTGATGACCGGTGTTTATACCGACAATCAGCCGGATTTTACTTGGTTACAGCCGTACGAAGAAAAATCATGGGTACAATATTTTATGCCTTATAGTGAAGTCGGTTATGTAAAGAATGCGACGAAAGATGCTATTCTCAACCTCGATGTAAAGGATGGTGAAGCTACCGTTATTTTATATACGACAGGTATTTATCCGGGGGTAAGAATAACGCTTAAAGATAAAAAAGGAAAGCTGCTGCTGGATAAAGAGACATGTATGTCTCCGGCCGAACCGTTTAAGACATCGGTAAAGGTAGGAGGTGTTGCACCGGAGGACCTGATTGCCGAAGTTCGTGATAAAGACGGTAAAGTCATGGTATCTTACCAGGCGGATAAACCTGAAATCAAACCGGTTCCCGATCCCGCGAAAGCTGCAAAAGATCCTAAGGATATCTCATCGATAGAACAGCTTTATCTCACGGGTCTGCATTTGGAACAATACCGGCATGCCACATATAATCCGTTGGATTATTATCAGGAAGCCTTACGCCGTGAACCGGGCGATGTCCGTTGTAACAATGCTATGGGATTATGGTTGATGAGAAAGGGCCGGTTTGCCGATGCAGAACCATATTTCAGAACCGCTATTGCCACATTGACGGAACGGAACCCTAATCCTTACGACGGAGAACCTTATTATAATCTGGGTTGGAGTTGCAAAATGCAGGGAAAGAACGACGAAGCTTATGAAGCGTTCTTTAAATCGGCTTGGAATGCGGCCTGGCAGGATCCTGCTTATTTCTCGGTAGCCCAAATAGATACGTTGCGGGGAAAATATACAGAAGCCCTGGACGCCATTGAACGTTCTTTGGTACGTAACTGGCATAATCATAAAGCACGTCAGTTGAAGTGTTCTGTTCTACGGAAATTGGGACGAACCGAAGAAGCGGTTTCCTGGGCAGACGATTCTCTGAAAATAGACCGTTTCAATATGGGATGTCGTTTCGAGAAATATTTGCTTACCCGTGATGAGAACGTGCTGGCTGAGATGAAATCATTGATGCGAGGCTGGTCTCACGGTTATATGGAATACGCACTTGATTTTGCAGGTGCAGGATTATATGATGAAGCTATAGAACTGTTGCAGGCTTATTTGTCCGGTGCTCATGATGTATATCCTATGATATATTGCGCTTTAGGATATTACTATTCTTTGAAAGGGGATAAAGAAAATTCCTTGAAATATTATAAGAAACTGGAAGAGGCCAATCCCGACCGTTGTTTCCCTAACCGTATCGAAGAGGTGAGCATGTTGCAGGATGCGATCAATAATAATCCCCAAGGGGCTAAGGCTAATTATTATCTGGGTAATTTCTGGTATGCTATGCGTCAATATGACAATGCTATTGCCTGCTGGGAAGAGTCGGTAAAACTCGATGATAAATATCCTACTGTATGGCGAAACTTGTCTTTGGCTTACTATAATAAGCTGAATGATAAATCGCTTGCTTTGAAAGCGATTGAAAAAGCTTTTGCTTTGGATGAAACCGACGCACGTATATTGATGGAACTCGACCAGCTTTATAAGAAACTGGGACGTGACCATGCCGGACGTTTGGCCTTACTGGAAAAATATATTGATTTGACCGATTCGCGGGATGACCTGTCTATAGAACGTATTACTCTTTATAATCAACTGGGACGTTATGAAGAAGCCCGTAAGCTGATAGCTGCCCGTAAGTTCCATCCCTGGGAGGGCGGTGAAGGAAAAATCACCGGACAATATGTACTTTGCCGGATTGAATTGGCTAAAATAGCGATTAAAGAAGGACGTTTTGCAGATGCATTATCTTTGCTGAAAGAAACGGAATCATATCCTCATAATTTGGGAGAAGGTAAATTGGCCGGAGCGGAAGAGAATGATATACATTATTATATGGGTGTAGCCTATCGCGGACTGGGACAAGAAAAAGATGCAGTGGAATGCTTTAAGAAGGCGACCGAAGGATCGGCCGAAGCTAAACAGGCGTTTTTCTATAATGACCAGCAGCCCGATAAGATATTCTACCAGGGATTGGCATGGCGTGCATTGGGATGTGAAGATAGAGCCCGCAGCCGTTTCAATAACCTGATTAAAAATGGAGAGAAACATTTGTTTGATAAGTGCCGGATAGATTATTTCGCCGTGTCGTTACCCGACCTTGCTATTTGGGATGATGATTTGAACAAAAGGAATAAGATTTATTGCAATTATGTGATGGGATTGGGATTCCTTGGTTTGAACGATCTGACAAAAGCAACTGAATTCTTAAGAGAGGTTAAGAACCTGGATGTGAACCATCAGGGAGGACAAATTCATTTAAATCTTTGTGAACTATGAAAAAGTCGGGAATGCCGGTGGTATGTTTATGGGTTGTAGCTGTTCTTTCAGGCTTGGTAATGCCGGGCCTGGAAGCGGCGAATACCTATAGATTGTATTCGCCAGATCGGAAACTGGAACTAACGGTAACATTGGGTACCGATGTAAAATACCAGTTAAAGTACAGTAAGAAACAAATAGTAGAACCGTCGGAAATAGGAATGAGCCTTGCGGATGGTTCGCAATGGGGTATAAATCCCGTAGTAATAGGTGAATCCGAAAGAACGGTTGATGAAAAAGTCTTTCCGGTTTGTGGCAAATTTTCCTCTGTCCGGGATAATTTTAGAGAACTCAAATTACAGATGAAAGACGGATATAGTCTTTATTTCCGTATATATAATGAAGGCATGGCTTATCGTTTCGAAGGAAACAGACTGGTCTCCGATTCTGTAACGGTATTGAATGAAACCGCCACGTTTCGTTTGGCAAATGACCCCGGTGTGATATTGGGTGAAACACAGAATTTTACCGCATGGGAATTAAGCAATGTGGTGTATAATTCTGTTTCGGAAATCAAACAGGATACCTATGGTATTACTCCTACGGTATTTAGTGATAAAAAGCAGGGATTAACGGTGGTTGTCGCCGAGTCCGACCTGAATGACTATCCCGGTATGTATCTTCGTAAAGATAACGGGATTATGAACGGTTTCTGGGCTAAATCCCCTAAAGAGATCGTAATGGGCAGCTGGGGAAATTTCGTAACGGTGGTAAAGGACCGTTATGATTATCTGGCCCGTACCGCAGGGAATAACCAGTATCCCTGGCGGGTAGTGATCGTAACGGACGATGACAGGGAATTGCTGACAAATGAAATGATATATTTGTTAGCGAAACCTAATCAGCTGGCCGATACATCCTGGATTCGTCCGGGTAAAGCGACATGGGAATGGTGGCATTGTGCGATTTTGGAAAATGCACCGTTTGAATCGGGACATAAAAAACTTTCCACCCGGTTGTATAAATACTATATTGATTTTGCTGCGGAAAACAAACTGGAATATTTATTGATAGATGCGGGATGGTCCAATTTGTTCCGGCCGAATGAGCTGAACCCGAATGTAGATGTAAAAGAGATTATACGTTACGGAAAAGAAAAGAATGTAGGAGTATGGTTGTGGACGGTGGCTTCTACTTTGATACATCATCCTCATAAATATCTCGATTCAATAAGCGAATGGGGAGCTGCAGGTGTAAAAATAGACTTTTTCGACCGGGATGATAATTTAATAATCAGGGAATATGAAAACCTGGCGAAAGCGTGTGCGGATCGCAAACTTTTGGTGGATTTTCACGGTTGCAGCAAGCCTACCGGTTTACATCGTGCTTATCCGAATATATTAAATTATGAGGCTACACGGTGTGCCGAATGCCATAAGTGGGATACATCCTCCAATCCCGATTATCGCATGCAGTTTATTTTCGGCCGTATGTTGGCCGGTGGTTTGGATTATACACCGGGTGCGATGAGGAATGCGACCCGCGAGAATTTTAAACCGATAGATCCGGGATTGCCGTTCGGTTTGGGAACCCGTTGTCAGGAATTAGCAATGTATGTCGTATTTGACAGCCAGTTTACGATGTTGAGCGATTCACCCGATGAATATCGTAAATATCCCGATATCCTGAAATATTTGTCGGCTGTACCCGTTTCTTTTGATGATACCCGGGCTTTGTCTGCCAAAGTGGGAGAATATGCCTTGATGGCGAAAAGAAAAGGAGCTGATTGGTATGTGGGCGGAATGACGAACTGGACTTCCCGGGATATGACAGTCGATTTTTCATTCTTACCTCAGGGGCAGCAGTATGTGGCCGAAATCTATAAAGATGGAAAAGATGCCGGTACGAATGCCAATTCTTATGTATATGAAACTCTTACGGTAGATTCCGGAACAAAGATGAATGTCTGGCTGGCTCCCGGAGGAGGAATAGCTATGCGCCTTAGTCCTGCTTCTCGGTCAGGAAAATAATATGTATGATAGAACGGGATCGTCATTGGAGGACGATCTCGTTTTGTTTTTTAATAGGAGATACCTGAAAGACTTTAATGGAATATATTATGAGTAGAATAACCTTAAATGCATTGCGTAAAATAACGTTTTCTGCTATTATGCTGGCAGGAAGTATGATGTTGTTTGCAAGACCCGTGCTTCCGGTACTTTTTTCCGATAATATGATTTTGCAGCAAAGGACGGAAGCTCCTGTCTGGGGAAGTGCTATTCCGGGAAAGAATGTGAGAATATGGACCTCCTGGAACGGTAATGAAAAAATTGTGAGGTGTGGTGACGATGGGAAATGGAAAACAACAATAGAGACACCGGCGGCCGGGGGGCCTTACCGGATAACCGTTTCGGACGGGAAAAAACTTGAATTGAAAAATGTAATGGTAGGGGAAGTTTGGATATGTTCCGGCCAGTCCAACATGGAAATGCCCCTGGCTGGTTGGGGGAAGGTTCAGAATTTTGAAAAAGAGATCGCTTCTGCTGGTTATCCTGCTATACGTTTGTTGCAAATTAAGAAAACGACGGCTCCGGGACCTTCGTCCGAAGTGTACGCGACTTCGGGTGGCTGGAATGAATGTTCACCGGAGACAGTCGGTAATTTTTCGGCAGTCGCTTATTTTTATGCGCGGGAATTACACCGCCGGTTGAATGTTCCGGTCGGTGTAATAGATGTTACATGGGGCGGTACGCCTGCTGAAGCATGGATAAGCGGTGATGCATTGGAATATTTGCCGGAATATAAGAAGAGTATCGAACGGGCTCGTCAGGCCGCTGAAAATCCGTCAGAAGCAGAACGAGCTTATAACCGGGAGATGAGCGATTGGAACGATCGGATTATGTCTTTAGATAAAGGTTATGCCGGAACCGATCCGGTATGGGCTGCATCAGGTAATTTGTCCGGACAGTGGAAAACTATGAATATTCCGGCATTCATGGAAAAAACATTGGGTGATGATTTTGACGGGATAGTATGGTTCCGTAAGGATGTGGAAATTCCCCGTGAATGGTTGGGGAAGGACATGAAGCTCGAACTGGGACCGATCGATGATGAAGATATATGTTTCTTTAACGGAGTAGAGATAGGACGGACATCCGGCTATAATGTAGAACGGCACTATACGGTTCCGGCCCGTTTATTGCGAAAAGGAAAGAATGTGCTTGCCGTTAGGGTTTGCGATACGGGAGGGGAAGGTGGTATTTACGGACAGCCTGAACAATTATATATTTCGAATGGGAGCGAACGTATATCGCTTGCCGGAGAATGGCAGTACGGTATAGGCCTTATCAGCCGGGAATTTCCGCCCCGTCCTGTCTCAGTCTTTTCGGGAGCCGGATACCCGTCTGTTTTGTATAATGCTATGTTGCATCCGCTGATCCCTTATGCTATGCAAGGGGTTATATGGTATCAGGGTGAAGCGAATGAAAACAGGGCTTGGCAGTATCGTGACCTCTTTCCGTTGCTTATACGTGACTGGAGAAATCGGTGGGGGCGTGATTTTCCGTTCTATTTCGTTCAGTTAGCCGGATTCAGAGCTCCTATAGATGAACCGGGCGAATCTGACTGGGCTGAATTGAGAGAAGCGCAATTAAAGGCATTGTCGCTGGAACATACAGGAATGGCGGTTACGATAGATATAGGGGATGCAAGAGATATACACCCCAAGAACAAGCAGGAAGTGGGTCGCCGGCTTTCACTGATAGCCATGGCGAATACTTATGGGAAACCGGAAACTTTCTCAGGACCTCTCTATGATAAATATACCATAAGAAAAGACACGATAGAAATTTCATTTATCCATACCGGAGAGGGACTAGTCGCAAAAGACGGAGTATTGAAAGGCTTTTCTGTAGCCGGAACGGATCATCATTATTATTGGGCAGAAGCTATTATCAGGGGAGATAAAGTTTTAGTTTATTCGGATAAAGTTCCTTATCCTGTAGCAGTCCGGTATGGCTGGGCTAGTAACCCGGAATGTACTCTTTATAATAAAGCAGGGCTTCCGGCATCTCCTTTCCGCACCGATGATTGGCCGGGCGTGACTTATGGGAATAAATAAGATAACGAAATGGAAAAAATATTATATGGGCTTTTCTTCGTGTTAATATGTTGGGGAAGCCCGGTATATGGAATGAAACTGACGGATTATGTAAATCCGTTTATCGGGACGGGTGCGGTAACGGGAAGTCTTTCGGGAAATAATTATCCCGGAGCGACAGTGCCTTTCGGAATGGTTCAGCTGAGCCCGGATACCCGGGTTGCTCCGGACTGGGCACAGGCCTCCGGGTATGATTATAACGACAATACTATTATCGGTTTCAGCCATACCCGGCTAAGCGGAACCGGAGCGTCTGACTTTATAGATATTCTGTTGATGCCTACGGTAAATAACCGGATGACGGAAGCGGCGGAGCCGAAAGAATTCCATAACGGATATCAATCTTTTTTTTCTCATCAGGAAGAGTCGGCCCGTCCCGGATATTATCAGGTATTCCTCAAAGATTACAAAATAAAAGCGGAACTTTCTGCGACCGTTCATGTGGGCATGCATCGCTATACTTATCCTTTCGGACAAGAGCAACACGTTATACTGGACCTTGACCATTCGGCCAATAAAGCCAGTTGGTCGAGAAAAATAATCAATGCCCAGATACGCCTGGTAGATAATTATACGATCGAAGGCTATCGTATAATAACAGGTTGGGCGAAACTCAGGAAAATATATTTTCGTATGGAACTTTCAAAACCGGTAACGACTTGTACGCTTGTCGATGGAGACCGGAGGTATGAAAATATGCCTGTGATAAACGGGACTTGTTTAAAAGCGGTATTTGATTTCGGAAAGGCCGGTAAGGAACCGTTGCTTGTTAAGGTCGCTCTTTCTCCCGTATCGGTGGAAAATGCGCGTGAGAATATGAGGAAGGAAACTTTGAACAAAAGTTTTGACGATGTTGTGGCCGAAGCGGATAATGCATGGGAACAAGAACTGGGAAAGATATATGTAAAGGGTAGCCGGTTAAAAAAAGAAATATTTTATACCGCACTGTATCATACAATGGTACAACCCAATACGATGTCCGATGTGAACGGGGAATACATGGCTGCCGATTATTCGGTAAGGACATTGAAAAACGACGAAAAGCATTACTCTACATTCTCTTTATGGGATACTTTCAGGGCGGCCCATCCTTTATATACGCTGATGCATCCCCGCCGGGTGACGGATTTTGTCAATAGTATGATACGCCAATATGATTATTACGGTTATCTGCCGGTCTGGCAATTATGGGGACAGGATAATTATTGCATGATAGGGAACCATTCCATTCCTGTTATTGCGGATGCTGTGTTGAAAGGCATACCCGGAATCGATGTAAATAAAGCCTATGAGGCTGTTTATAACAGCTCTTGTATTTCACATCCTAATTCTCCGTTCGATATTTGGGAAAAATACGGCTATATGCCTGAGAACTTGCAAACGCAGTCGGTCTCTATTACATTGGAGCAATCGTACGACGATTGGTGTGTTGCCCGTCTGGCCCGGAAATTAGGGAAAAGCAAAGATTACAGGCGTTTTGAAAGACGTTCGGAATTTTATAAAAATCTGTATGATTTTGAAACGAATTTTTTTCGTCCTAAAAATAATACGGGCGATTGGATAAAACCTTTCGATCCCTATAAATATGGTGCGAATGGCGGTTATCCTTTTACCGAAGGAAATGCATGGCAATATTACTGGTACGTTCCTCACCAGATAAAAACACTGATAGAACTGACGGGGGGCGATAAAGCGTTTATCTCCAAGCTGGATGAATTTTTTACCACCGAACATATAAGCAGAGAGCTGAACGATAACGCTTCGGGGTTTATCGGTCAATATGCCCACGGGAATGAGCCCAGCCACCATGTGGCATATTTGTATAATTATGCCGGAGCTCCGTGGAAGACACAAAAATATGTGGCTTGTATTTTGGACAGTCTTTATAATAATACTTCGGCCGGTTATGCAGGGAATGACGATTGCGGGGAAATGTCGGCCTGGTATGTATTCAGCGCTATGGGTTTTTATCCTGTTAATCCTGTAGGCGGAATATATGTGATAGGTACTCCCGGAGTAGACGGAAGCGTGATGACCCTGGAGAACGGAAATAAATTCGAAATAAAAGTTCTGCGTAAAACTCCGCATGATATTTATATACAATCTGTCACACTCAATGGACGGAAATATGATAAGACGTATATCACCCATGAAGACATATTATCGGGAGGAATGCTTGAATTTAAGATGGGGCCGGAACCCTCTGACTGGGGAAAGGAAAGTCCCCTTGAAATATAGTAACTTAAAATCGATGTAATATGAAAAAGATAATGATTACAATCTTGTGTATGTTCCTGTTTTTGCTTCATGCAGGAATCATGAAAGCAGAGGTGAGTTCCAGGGCGTTATCCGCTGGCTGGACGTTCCGTCAGGCCCGCTCTGAATTCTGGTATCCTGCTGCCGTCCCCGGTTGTGTACATACCGATTTGATGGCAAACAGAATTATAGAAGACCCTTTTTTCAGACTGAATGAGAGGGGAGTTCAATGGGTAGATAAGGAAGACTGGTTTTACCAGACCTATTTTGATATTACGGATGAGGAACAAAATGCAGTGAATCAGATATTGGTATTCAAGGGACTGGATACTTATGCCGATGTATATCTGAATGGAAAACCGTTATTGAACGCGAATAATATGTTCCGTGAATGGCGTTGCGATGTAAAAGGATTGTTAAAGGATAAGCAGAATCATCTTGAAGTCTATTTTCACTCTCCTGTCAAGATAGACGTGCCAAAATGGGAATCTTTACCTTACCAATATTCAACCGGACCTGACCAGGCCGAAAATGGAGGGTTGTTCGATAAACGTATAAGCATATGGGCCAGAAAAGCCGGTTATCATTACGGATGGGATTGGGGACCGCGTCTGGTCACTTCGGGTATCTGGAGACCTGTATTTCTGGAAGTGTGGAATACGGCCCGAATTGATAATGTTCAGTTGATACAAAAAAATGTCACGGCAAAAAAAGCGGAGTTGAGTACGGTAGTAGAAATCCTGTCGGACGGGAATATTGAAAATGCCAGGGTAATTTTGACTGCAGATGGTAAAGAATATGCTGTAAAAAACATAAAACTGAAACCGGGAATAAATACTGTGTGCCTGGATTATGTTATACCTTGTCCCCGTTTATGGTGGTGCAACGGATTGGGGGAGCCCTATTTATATAAGTTCTGTACCACTGTTGAGATAGAAGGTCAAAAAGCCGATGCAAAATTGGAAAATATAGGATTGCGTTCACTTAAACTTATTTCAGAAAAAGATAAATATGGAAAATCTCTTTATTTCGAATTGAACGGACATAAAGTTTTCATGAAAGGAGCCAATCTGGTGCCGTGCGATAATTTTCTGCCCCGGGTGACAGATTCAATATATGAGAAGACCGTTGCCGATGCACGCGATGTGAATATGAACATGCTTCGCGTGTGGGGCGGTGGTATTTATGAAGATGATGCCTTTTATAAATATTGCGATAAATACGGTATTCTGGTATGGCAGGATTTTATGTTTGCCTGTTCCACCTATCCGGCGGATTCCGCTTTTCTTGAAAATGTACGGCAGGAGGCCGTATATAACGTGAAACGATTACGTAACCATCCTTGCATAGCTGTTTGGTGCGGAAATAACGAATGTCAGGATATCTGGTTCGGGTGGGGAGGAAAAAAGAAAATGTATGAAGAGCAGGGATATGCCGATATTATCTGGGAACAATTTCATAATCTCTTTTTCGGAGTATTGCCGGAAGTCGTGAAACAATACGCAGGAGGCATATCGTACAGGCCCTCTTCTCCGTTTGCTTTTGACGACACTCCCAGTGACGGTATAAACGGTGATGACCATTATTGGGGAGTGTGGCACGGCCGGGAACCCATAGGCAACTATAATGTGAAACGTGCCCGTTTTTTCAGTGAATACGGTTTTCAGTCATTTCCCGAATATGAATCGGTAAAGATATATGCTCCGGATAAAAGGGATCAATATATAACGTCGGAAGTGATGATGGCACATCAGCGGGCCGGTAATTATGCTAATAAACTTATCGAAGAGTATATAGAAAAAGAATATAGGAAACCAGCCGATTTCGAATCGTTTTTGTACGTAGGGATGATATTGCAGGGCGACGCCATAAAAACGGCGATAGAAGCTCATAGGCGGGACATGCCTTATTGTATGGGATCGTTGTTCTGGCAGCACAATGATTGCTGGCCGGTAGCTTCATGGTCGAGCCGTGATTATTACGGACGCTGGAAAGCCCAGCATTATTTTGCCAAAAACGCATTTGCGGATATATTGGTTTCTCCTTTGGTGGCGGACGATACGGTTACTGTCCATGTCGTTTCGGACAGGCTGAAAAATGAGAAGGGTACGTTTCGGTTGAAAGTAATGGATTTGAAAGGGACTCAGATTTTTGAGCAGGTCAGTCGTCTTACCGTTCCTGCGAATACTTCGGAGAAAGTATTTACGGGTTCGTTGAAGAAGATGATCGGAAACGAACAACCCGGAGATGTCCTTCTCTATGTTGAATTTAGAACGAAAGATAAGCTGTACCGGAATATAGGTTATGCGGTAAAACAGAAAGATATGAATTATCCTAAAGCTCATATCTCCAGTTCGGTAAAGAAAGTGGACGGAGGTTACGAAATAACGCTTACGAGCGATAATTTTGCCCGGGGAGTCTTTATGTCCATAGATGGCATTCGTAATTTCTTTGAAGATAATTATTTTGATATTCTTCCCGGTGAAAGCCGCATGGTAAAAGTCAATACAGCTTTAACAGAGAAAGAAT
The DNA here is from genome assembly GCF_025567045.1 of Barnesiella propionica. Lineage (NCBI taxonomy): Bacteria > Pseudomonadati > Bacteroidota > Bacteroidia > Bacteroidales > Barnesiellaceae > Barnesiella > Barnesiella propionica. Next base: position 153,812 of record NZ_JAOQJK010000009.1, read on the forward strand.
TTAAAGAACAATTAAAGATCGTTTCATTAGGCGATTATTATGGAGGCTGATTGAGTATTAGCCGTTATTTGATTGGTTGATTGATTAGGCCGGGTATCATATCCGGCCTTTTTATATTTATTCTTATATAATTTTAAAATATATATATATGATTTTATGCATTGTAAACATGAATTTTAACTATTGATAAAAAATAGAATACTTTATTTTTTTGAAATTATGGATATATTCCTATATTTGCACCGGAAAATAAAAGAATAATACGTGTGGATTAATAGACAGCCGGTAGATTCTGTTGCCGGTAGATATTTTTGAAAATAAACCCGGCTTAAAAAGTTTATTCACGGCATTATTGGAATTAATCCAGGTAAATTAAGCGTGATAAGAAAAACGGATGGCAGCGATTTCTGACGATAAATATTGGTTTGCCGTGTATACGGCTCCGAGAGCCGAGAAGAGAGTAAAAGAGCGGTTTGATATGGCGGGTATTGAAAACTATTTGCCTATACAGACCGTTGTAAGGCAGTGGCATGACCGTCGTAAGAAAGTAGATGTACCTGTTATGCCCGGATATATTTTTGTATATATTGACAGAAGTCAATATAAGGATGTCCTGATGACGTATGGGGCGCTTGCCTTTCTTCGGGAAGAGGGAACACCGGTCGCTATTCCCGACGTACAAATAAAAAATCTTCGCAGTATGGTCGAGCTGAGTACCGGTATGGTGGAATTCAGCCAGGAAGATCTCTCGGTAGGAACTCCGGTGGAAATTACGAAGGGTGATTTGCTCGGACTGGTCGGGGAGTTGGTGGAGATTAAAGGTAGACATAAAGTAGCTGTCCGTATTCAGGGACTGGGTTATGCACTTACTACGCTAAGCCTTAGTTTCTTGAAAAAACTGTAAATTACATAGCAATTCGTTTGCTAAAAATAAATATATGCGGTATTTTTGCCGCAACAAATTTTATCTTTTTTTTCGTTACTAATATGTTAGTGACGAGCTTTTTTGTATCTTATTTTATTCTAAAAAATCACGTAACCATTTTAAATTAATTGTGTTTTGCAGGAAATAAAAGTTTCTGTTATAGGCTGTAATGTTAATTTTTTATGTTGTTGAACTTATATATATTGGAATAAATAAGGCTATTCCAAATAATGTATTAAAAAATAGGAAGTTAATTATAATCATGTAATGCGGATCTTACAAATAAATACCGTGTGTGGTTACGGCAGTACAGGGCGTATTGCAGTGGATATAGCTTTGGAAGCCGAAAATCGGGGACATGAATGTTATATTGCGTATGGGCATGGAACAACGACATATCACCGGGCTTATCAAATAGGCACATATGTAGAAAGGAAAAGCCATAATGTTTTATCCCGGCTGACAGGCCGCCAGGCTTTGTATTCTGTAAGAGGAACGAAGCTATTTATTCGATGGATAGAGGATTTACAACCCGATGTGATACATTTACACAATATTCATGGACATTATTTGAATATGGAAATTCTTTTTGAATTTCTTAAAAGATATGACCGTCCGGTAATATGGACTTTCCATGACTGCTGGCCTTTTACAGGCCATTGCGCTTATTTTGATTTTGTGAGTTGCAGTAAATGGAAAGAGCATTGTAACCGATGTCCTAATTTAAAAGCTTATCCGCCTTCGTTAGTGGACTCTACTTTTCAAATGTTTTCTAAAAAGAAAAGTCTTTTCACTGGTTTGAATAATATGATTATTGTAACTCCGTCTTTCTGGTTGTCCCATAAGGTAAAAGAATCTTTTTTATCAGGATATGAGACGATTGTAATTAATAACGGTATAGATACAAATATATTTAAACCGGTTCCAACCGATGAATTAAGAATGAATTTAGGCTTGGAACAGAAAATTGTATTATTAGGGGTTTCTTCGGAAGGATTTATCGGACGCAAGGGACTGAATTATTTTGTAGAACTAAGCAAACGGCTCGGTTCGGAATATAAACTTATATTAATTGGAGCAGATCGTGCGGATAGAAAATCTCTCTCCTCCGATGTAATAGCCGTTGAAAGGACTGATAACATTAATCAGTTAGTTCAGTATTATTCTTTAGCCGATGTATTTATAAATCCTACATTGGAAGATAATTATCCTACGGTAAATCTGGAAGCGTTGTCTTGTGGTACCCCCGTTTTGACTTTCGATACAGGGGGAAGTCCCGAAAGTCTGGAAAAAAATACAGGGATCGTAATTTCTAAAAATGATTTACCTGAATTGTTGAATGCTGTAAATTCCATGAATTCTGTTTTTAAAAAGAACTTTTCTGCGATTTGCCGCGAAAAAGCAGTAATGAATTTCAGTAAATCCGTTTTTGTAGATAAATACATGCAATTATATAAACGATATAACTAATATATGCTACCCTATATAATACTTATCATGTATCTGATACTCTACCGCTTTATGTTCTTTCCTAAAAAGGACTTGAATAAAAAGCATAAAAAAATGTATATTATAGGAGCATTGATACCCATATTTATTATAGCAGGTTTTAGGGGAATAGATGTTGGAACAGATACTCCAAATTATATCAGAATATTTGAAGTAGCAGGATCGGTAAATTTTTTAGATAGTTATTCCGAATATTCAAGGCTGGAATATGGTTATAGGTACTTTATTTATTTTCTTGCTTCTTATTTTTCTCATCCGCAATGGCAATTTATTTTTGTCGCATTCTTTTCTTGTATAGGTATTGGGTATTTTGTATATCAGAATGCAAGAGAACCTTTTTTGGCAATCTTATTTTTTGTTACGTTAGGTTTTTTTGATTTTACTCTTTCAGGGGTGAGACAAACTATTGCAGTAACTGTAACGCTATTTCTTTTTTCATTTATAAAAAACAGAAAGTTACTCTGGTTCTTAGTCGGTATTTTTATTGCTGCATTGTTCCATAAATCGGCATTATTTTTCATACCGGCCTATTTTATTGCGAATAATCCGGTTAAGAAGAAAACGGTTATAGTGTATTTCCTGTCATTTTTTGTGCTTTTTCTGGTTGCGGACAAACTATTATTAGCGACAGCAGATGCTTTGGATTATAATTATGGTGTTGAAAGCACAGGAAACGGATATATATTCTTTTCGATAGTTTTAATTATAACCGTTTTGGCATTTAAATTCAACAAGTCGCTGATACGGCAAAATAGAGATAACCGCTTTATGATCAATATTAATTTCTGTAGTTTTATGCTATGGGGAGTACGGCTTATAAGCCGTACGGCAGAGCGGATAACGCTTTATTACATGCCCTATACTTATGTGTTACTGGAAGAGATAATAATGTCCCGGAGCGTTTCTATCAGGAGGCAATATTATTTTATTACCGTAGTGTGTTGTATTATATTATATTTCTATAGACTTCATAATAATACAAGTTTAAATCCTTATCAGTTTTGTTGAAGTGAAAGTATCTATATTTTCAAATTATATCAATCATCATGAAAAGCCCTTTTGTGATGTTTTGTATTCTCGTTTAGGAGCGGATTTTGTATTTATACAAACGCAAAAAATGGAAGAAGAACGCATATCTCAAGGGTGGAGTCTGGATGTTAAAGAAATTCCTTACGTGAAATGTTCGTACGAAGATAAAGAATTGTATGAAGAATGTTTAAAAATAGGAGAATGTAGTGATGTCGTTTTATTTGGTTCTGCGCCTTTCAAATTTATAGAAAAACGCGTAAGAAAAAACAAATTGACCTTTTATATAGCTGAACGTTTATTTCGTCGTGGATTCGTAAGAGCTTTTTATCCACCTTCATTTTTTAAAATATTAAAGAGATTTATTGTTCCGGGCAGGAAAAGTAATTTTTATATGTTGTGTGCTAGCGGATATACAGCATATGATGTTAATCGTCTGGCAGCGTTTAGAGGCCGTTGTTATAAATGGGCTCATTTTACTGAAGTCCGGGAATATGATATTGAACAATTGATGTGCAAAAAAAGTGGAAAAATTGAAATTTTATGGGCCGGACGTTTTTTAAAATTAAAACACCCTGAGTATGCAATCATGTTGGCAAAAAAGCTAAAGGAGGAGGATTATACTTTTCATATAAACATGATCGGTAGGGGTGAAGAAGAAGCTAAGTTGAAACTTTTGGTGAATGAATATGGGTTGGAAAATAATGTTTCCTTTTTGGGATTTATTGAGCCAGAAAAGGTTCGTAATTATATGGAAAGGTCCGATATTTTTTTATTTACCAGTGACTTCCGCGAGGGGTGGGGAGCTGTTTTGAATGAATCGATGAATGCTGGTTGTGCAGTAGTAGCTAGTCATGCAATAGGTGCTGTTCCTTTTTTGTTGGAACATGAAAAAACAGGATTGATTTATAAAAATGGAGATTTTCAGGATTTTTATGAAAAGGTTGTCTTTTTAATTAATAATGAAAAAAATAGAAAAAAAATGGGCAAGAATGCATATTTGAATATCTCAAAAAACTGGACTCCCGAGATAGCTGCCATTAGATTTCTGAAAACATTAAATGATGTTTTTTATTCAAAAAGTATGGTTCATTTTTCTTCAGGCGTGTTGAGTGTCGCTGATTGTTTAAATAATCATTGGTTTAAAACAGAGCAAAATGATAAAATCTAAAGAAGACTATTTATATTATTTGGAGTGTGATAAGATAGCGTTAAAGAAGAAAACAAAACGTCCTAGATATAAACATGATATAATTTGGATATATCAAAGACTCTTAAGGCGCTGTGAATATATTGAAAACTGCAAACATGGTTTTTGGTGGCATTTCATCGGTAAGTACTATAAATTTAAATATGTGGTTTTAAGTCAAAAATTAGGATTTTCGATCGGCTTTAATGTTATTGGACCAGGGCTATGTCTGGAACATTATGGGACTATTTTAATTCATCAGGATGCTATTGTAGGGGAAAATTGCCGGATTTTGCAAGGGGTTACTATCGGCTCGGATGTAGAAGATAAGGCACCGAAGATAGGGAACAATGTTTTTATTGCAGCCGGAGCAAAAGTATTGGGTGGCATTCGTATTGCTGACGGAGTTTGTATCGGAGCAAATGCAGTGGTAATAAAAGATATTCTTGAACCCAATATAACGGTTGGCGGTATTCCTGCCAGGAAAATAAGTGATAATAACTCCGATAAATATATTATTAAGGCGACAGAAATAGCAAGAGAGCAATGAAATATACAAATGATCCTTTAATAAGTATTATTATACCTGTTTATAATTCGGAAAGATATCTGGAGAAATGTGTAAATTCAGTTCTTAATCAAACATATAAGAATCTGGAAATTATATTGGTTGATGACGGATCGACCGATTTGTCTCCGAGAATGTGTGATGCTTTTTCTGTTCAGGATAGTCGTATAAAAGTTATACATCAAGAAAATCAGCGGCAAGCAGCCGCAAGAAATACGGGTATAGAAGTCGCTTCGGGAGAATATATTATGTTTGTTGATAGCGATGACTATATTGCTGACGACATGTGCGAGTATCTTATGGACGGTGCTCTTAGCTATCATGCCGATATTGCTATTTGTGGTTCTATGGCTGTTTGCTTGGATGGTACAATAAATTTCTCTAAAAAGAGCGATGGGGTAGTTGAGATGACGACCTATGAGGCTTTAAAAAGTTATGTTGAAACGGGGTCCGGTCTTTGTGCACAGACTCCCTGCGATAAATTATATAAAAGAGAGGCTATCGGAGAAATTCGTTTCCCGGTAGGAAAATGGTATGAAGACCTGGCTACTATTTACAGATTTGTAGCAAATGCTTCTAAGATTGTCTATTTGAATGAAGGTAAATATTATTATGTTGAGCATGAAATGTCTACTATGAAAAAAGCCTTTTCGAAGCATTCATTTGATACGGTTGAAGCTTATCATAATCTCGATTTATTTTTACGAAATAAATATCCCGATTTATGCTATTATGTGAACTGCAGTAAAATCGGTGCGATTTTTTATTGTGTGGGAGAGGCCTATAAGCAAGGTTTGTCAAAAGAATTAAACCGGGAAATTAACTGGGCTGTGAACCTTGTAAAAGATATAAATACTCCGTTAAATTTAAAGCAGAGATTACTAAGTATTTGTTTGGTTATAAATTGTGAAACATTTGGAAGATTATATAAAATATTTAAATAATTAGTTTTAAATCAAATATTTAGTTGGATTGTAATGAATAAAAATAAAAAGACGGTAGGACTTATTACGATACATAATATTATAAACTTTGGTTCTGCGCTACAGACTTATGCTTTATCGTATGTTATCGAACAATTAGGATATAATTGTAAAGTTATCAATTATAAGTATCCTAATTATTATCATCTTAATTTTTTGACAGAAAATTATAAACCTGCTTTTGATTTTAAAACATTGTGCAGGACATTAATAAATAATATATTGAATATTTTTATCGGATCATCAGAAAAAAAACAAAAAGAAAAATTCCGAAGATTTTTAGAATGTCATTTACAATTGACGAAGGAATATGGCACACGAGAAGAAATACATAAAGATCCTCCTCTGTGTGATATTTATGTGACGGGGAGCGATCAGGTATGGAATCCCAGATATAACCATGAAGATACTACCTTTTTACTCTCATTTGTTGAAGAAAGTAAAAAAAAGATTGCTTATTCTGCAAGTTTTGGCGGAATGGATATGCCAAAAAATTATTATTCTTTGTATAAGAAATATATAAGTTCTTATTTATATATTTCTTTAAGAGAAGAATCGGGTGTGAAATTAGTAAAAGAACTCACGGGGAAAGATTCTGTGAATGTACTTGATCCCAGCCTTCTTATTTCAGGTTCTGAATGGTCAAGTCTCGCAATAAAACCTCAAATAAAAGAGCCCTATATATTGTGTTATCTGTTGAGCTATACCTTTACCCCATTCCCATATGCGTATGATTTGCTTGATTATATTCAGAAAATAATGAAATGCAAAGTTGTTTTAATTGGCGGGGCGAATAAATTAGTGTTCAGACATGACTATATTTTGAAAAATGATATTGGTCCCGAAGAATTCTTAGGATTGTTTGATAATGCTGCATTTGTCTTGACGAGTTCTTTTCATGGAACGGCCTTTGCCATAAATTTCAATAAACCTTTTTATTCTATCATAAACGATCAGAAAACAACAGATGACAGACAGCTGTCCGTCATGCGTCGTATCGGTATTGAAAACAGGGGAATAGTTAAAGGTTCCCCTATGCCTGCCGAGTCCGAATTATCTATGGATTATACGGTTGCGAATCAAAAACTTCAAAAATGGAGAGAGGTGTCATTGTTGTTTCTGAAAAATGCATTAAATGATTGAACAGATGGGAGATAAAAAGATTATGCTGTGCGATTCTGATTTATGTACGGCATGTAGTGCATGTGAGAATATTTGTCCGGAGAATGCCATTAATATGATTTCGGATGATGATGGATTTCATATTCCCGATATTAATTATGAAAAGTGTATTTCTTGTGGACTTTGTGTGAAAAAATGTCCTGTAATTACACCATTACATAAATATGACGTTGAGCCTTCGAGGGTTTATGCTGCTTGGAGTAATGATAGAAAGAATCGTATGAGTAGTTCTTCGGGAGGTGTTTTCGGTACTCTTGCGAGGTATGTGATAGAAGATTTACATGGAATTGTGTTTGGGGCTGCATATAATGAGGATATGCAATTGGAGCATATTTCGGTAGAATGTACTGAGAAGCTGGAGTTATTAAAAGGGTCGAAATATTTGCAAAGTGATATTGGCTTGACTTTTAGAGAGGTAAGATCCTTCTTGAAACAAAAAAAATATGTTTTATTTGTCGGAACACCATGCCAAATAGCCGGATTATATAGCTATTTGGGGAAAGATTCCGATTACTTATTTACATGTGATCTTGTGTGCCACGGAGTACCTTCACCTCAGCTTTTTCAGAAATATATCAGTTATTTGAAAAATAAATACAAACAACCGGTATTAAAAAATTTTTCATTTAGATATTTGGAAGGTTGGTGCGTCCGTACGTCATTCGAATATAAGAATAAAATAAAAACATTGGTTGGTATTGATAATTTCTATATCAAAGCTTATTTAAAAAATTATCTGCACAGAGAGTCTTGTTATAAATGTCGTTTTTCTAAATTTCCAAGGCAAGGTGATTTTACATTAGGTGATTTTTGGGGCATAGGAAGAGAGACGCCTTTTATCCATGATGTGCAGAAAGGTTTATCTTTAGTTATTGTAAATACTGCAAAAGGGCAGCTTATCTTTGAAAATATAAAAGAATGTCTATTTGAAGAAGAGCGATCTTTAGATGAAGCTGTGATGGGAAATAAAAATCTTGTTGAGTCGAGTCAAAGGCCTGTGGAACGGGATTTTATTTATCAGGATCTCAGGGAATTATCCATAACACAAGTTGCGAAGAAGTATAATTTGTTGGATAGTCGTTTTTTTATTGTGAAACGAGGATATAATTATTTATTACGATTATTATCTAGGAAGAAATAGTTATTGTATTGTATGAATAAAGATAATAAGTCTGTTTTATTTTTAACGGGATCTTTTTATCCATCACCGTCTCCTAATGCCATTTGTGCTAAAAGAATTATGGACGGATTAATAGAAAAAGGTTTTTCTGTTTTTTTAGTGACGTTAAAAAATATACATGGTCAAAAACAACAAGAAGTTATAGACGGTATTTCGGTGTTGAGAATAAAAAATTATTTACTTGTACAGATGCAACTATTTTTTACCCGTAAAAATACTAATAAAAAATCTTGTTTTTTAAAATTGACTGAGTTTCTTTTACGGTTTAAAGGTCTTCTTTATATATTCTTTTGGCCGTTATTATCCCCGATTGTTGTGTGGCGTTATTATAAATCTTCCTATGATATTTGTAAGAAAAATGAAGTGAAAGTCGTTGTAGGGGTTTATAAATCATTAGAAATATTATTAGCTTGTTGTATCTTGAAAAAACGATGTCCGGAAATTAAATTTTTTATTTATTCTTTGGATGCAATGTCAGGGAGTATTTTACCTCGTTTATTATTCTCAGATAAAATTGCATTATATTCGATTAAAAGATGGGAACGTATCTGTTTTACAAAAGCGGATTCTATATATCTTATGGAATCTCATCGAAGTTACTATTCTCAAGATCGATATTCTGTATATCAGAAAAAGATTAGATACGTAGATATCCCATTGGTAGATGTTAATTATAATAATAACATTTTTGTTCATGATACCTCAAACAGCTTAGTATTTACTGGTTCGATGGGGAGAGCGACGGCAGACCCACATTATCTTATTAAGTTATTAAGACTTCCATTATTAATGAATATTCCATTAAAATTTAATATATATGGAAATATCTCTATGGAAATAGAAAATGATATTAGGGAAAGCGGATTATTAAATGATAAAATTTTTCTTTTGGGAAATGTTCCTCATTCTGAAATTAAGGATATTCAGAATAATGCAACGGCATTAATTAATTTCGGAAATTCATATTCTTGTGCTATTCCGTGTAAAATATTTGAATATATTTCTACTCAAAGGCCTATTATCAGTTTTTATAAAATAGATGAAGATGCAGGAATTCCATATTTGAAAAAATATCCAAATATTTTGCTGATCAAGGAGGATGAATCACTCTTAGAAGAAAATGCCAACCGGTTGAAGCTATTTCTTGAAAAAAATATAGGCGTAAATGGAGCTTTTGACTTAGGAGATGTTTATTATGCGAATACTCCTGAGAATATGGTAAAGGAAATATTAAGAGAGTTTTAAAATGCAGAAAGATCCAAAATACTGTTTCTATGACAGTTATTTTAATAATGAAATATATGAAGATAAGAGTAATATGAATATAAATTATATGGCATGAATTTTATGTTGAATAAAGTTGATATAGATATTATTTTATTAGGCTCCAGTTTAAAAAAGTAGTAAAAGAGAAGGCGTGAATATCAATGGATGAATTGAAAAGAAACATTTTATCAGGGTTAATTTGGAGATATACCGAACGATTTGGAAATCAAGTCATGCAATTTGTTATTTCCATTGTACTGGCTCGATTGTTGACACCAGATGATTTTGGTCTTATAGCATTAAATACGATTTTTCTTGTAATAGCAGGTTTATTAACGGACAGCGGTTTTATCAGCGCTATTATTCAAAAAAAGGAAATAGACCAGTTGGATTTATCGACTGTATTTTTTGTGAACTTATTTATTGCGACAACATTGTATCTACTTTTATTTTTTCTTTCACCGCAGATTGCTATTTTTTATAATACTCGAGAGTTGATTCCTTTATTAAGAGTTCAATCCTTAATTCTTTTTTTCTCGGCTTTGGATGGGGTGCAAAATGCTTTGCTGTCCAGAAAAATGCAATTTAAAAAAAGCTTTAGAATAACATTAACTTCCACTATAATAAACGGAGGAGCAGGAATATTTTTGGCATATAAAGGATTCGGTGTATGGAGCCTGATTATATCTCAACTATTAGGACGATGTGCTTCTACTGTTTTATTATGGTCTACGATAGGGTGGAGGCCTTCTTTAGAATTTTCATATTCCCGGTTTAAAGGGATGTTTGCATTTAGTTCCCGTTTTTTAGGAGTAGGATTGTTAACAGCAATATTTAATAATATAATATCCGTATTTATAGGTAGGTTTTATACAAAAGCTCAATTAGGATTTTACAATAGAGGCCATACGTTACCGGCGTTGGTGGTAGATAATATTACAAATACTATAGGACAAGTGATGCTTCCGGCTCTATCATCTTGTCAGGATGATAAGCAACGTATAAAGAATATTCTTCGGCAGCTTTTAGTTTGCGGTTGTTATTGTTTATTCTTTTTTTTAATATTGTTGGCGGCAGTTGCTAAACCATTAATAATTGTCCTATATACAGAGAAATGGGTTGATTGTGTTCCTTTTTTACAAATTTCATGTTTAGGATTTTTATTATATCCTTTAAATCAGGCTAATCAAGTGGCAATAAATAGTGTAGGTCGTAGTGATTTACATTTAAAATACGATATAATAAAAAAAATAGTTATTCTTATCTTTTTGGTATGTAGCATTCCGTTCGGTATATATGTAATGGTTTTGGCTTTTTCCATTTCGTCTATAATATCCGCTCTAATTAGTACCATACCATGTGGGAGACTCATAAATTATTCCGGATGGGAACAATGTAAGGATATTTTTCCCTCATTACTGATTGCTTTGATTGTTGGCATTATTGTTTGGGCTTTGCATTTAATAATCTCGGATGCGTTTATTTGTTTGGTAACCCAGGTACTAGTGGGGATAATATTATTTCTGACTGTGTCTCATATGCTAAAAATCGAAGGTTATTTAAGAATTCGAAATATGATAATAAGTTTGAGATCAAAATAAGCGGAATATGGATTATAAAAAAATGAAATCAAGTGTTCGACTTTTGATAAGGATTACACGAAAATTTATTAATGAAAATGGTAAACATAAAATAAATTGGGTGAAAACGATTTATTTTAATTTCAGAACAATGCCGTTTGAACAAGCTAGAAAGTTGCCGGTCTACATTTATGGAAAAGTAAAATTTGTAAATCTGGATGGAGATGTTATAATCAATGGAGACGTAAAATCCGGAATGATAAAATTAGGCCAAAACCGGGATTTATTTTCTGCAAACAGAAGAGGTCTTATTTTAATAAATAATGCATCGCAAGTTGTTTTTAATGGTCCTATGATGGCTTATGTCGGTTATGTTATTAGGGTTACCCATAAGGCCAGATTGGAATTTGGCAACTATTCTTTAATTGGCTCGAATGTAAAAATATGTTGTTCAAAACATATTGTGTTAGGTGAAAAATCGGCAGTTGGATTTGAAAGTCAATTAATCGATACGAATTTTCATTACAGTATAAATGAAAATACGAATAAGATTGGGAATATTTATAAAGAAATCATAATAGGTAAGAGTAACTGGATTGGGAACAGGGTTACAATAATGAAAGGAACAAAGACTCCTGAGAATACGATTGTAGCGGCAGGCAGTTATTTAAACAAAGACTATGTGAAGGATAATGATAAAAAAGGTTTGTTGATAGTTGGATCTCCTGGAAGAGAAATAGCGAATGGTTATAGGGAAATTGTGTCAGGAGAATACGAAAAAACTTTAAATGATTATTTTACAAATAATCCCGATGCTGATTTTTATATAGAAAGTAATTGGGATAGAGATTTTTTATACGATAGAGCAAAACAGTTTGAATAATTATTTACGTTTTTTTCTCTTTTAATAGCAAAGAGATTTTAATTATATTGATATTTTTTTATCTTATATTATAAGAAAAATATACGAATGAGAATATTTTGATCCCAGTTTTAAGAGTTCAATCATTATCTCTTTTGATTATGGCTTTTTCGTGTGTGCAGAATTCTTTATTGGTAAGAGAGATGAAATTTAAAAAAACTTTGGAGTAAATATTATGGCTGTTATGGTTTCTGCGATTGTGGGATTGATGAGGGCATATAACGGATTTGGAATATGGAGTCTCGTGGTTTCTCAGCTTTGTTCTCAAATAATGACAGTTATTGGCTATTGGTATATGGTAAAATGGAGACCCTTAGGCTATTTTTCTTTGGAAAGAGTGAGGATTTTATTTAATTATAGTTCTAAAGTACTGCTGGGTTCTTTGTTTAATGTTGTTTATAACAATGTTTATAATTTGGTTATCGGAAAGCAATATAATACAATTATGTTAGGTTATTATAATAGAAGTATGTTAATACCTACTTTAATTGTAGATAGTGCTGCAAATACATTGAATAGCGTTATGTTTCCCGCTTTATCGTCATTACAAGATGATAAGATACAAATAAAAATATCGTTCGACGAATGTTGAAATTAGTATCTTATGTTGTATTTTATTTGATGGCCATATTGTTTGTGTTGGCAAAACCGTTAGTTGTCGTACTCCTCACGGATAAATGGTTACCAGCAGTTCCTTTTATGTAAATTGTCTGTATAACAGTTTCTTTTTATCCGATTTATTTAATGAATATTTCTGCGTTGACTAGTTTGGGGCGAAGTGATCTATATTTAAAAGCAACACTTCTTTCAAAAATGGTTTTGTTAGGTTTAATTATATTGGCTATTCCATTCGGTGTATATTATATGGTCTCAGCAGGAGCTTTAGGTGCATTTATTTCTATATTTATTGTTGCTCAATGGAACAAAAAGCTGATTAATTATGCTATAAAGAATCAACTATTAGATATTTTACCATCATTTTTGTTGGCAATTTTTACCTCTATTATTGTTAGTCTTATAACTTTTTTACCTTTGGACAACTGGGCGATTTTGCTTTTTGGTTCAGGCTTTGCTGTTTTATTATATCTCTTTTTGTCATTTGTATTTAAAGTTGATGCTGCGATATATATATTCTCAAATTAAATTTTTGAATAAATTTAAAAAAAGGAAATGATTTATTTTATTATTTAGATATATGGGATTATTGTTTGGACGAATATTGAATAAAGTAAAAATAGTTATACGAATACAAAGATTGAAAAAACGATATGTATTTGTAGCGAAAAAGAGTAGTGTTGATACGGATTCTTTTTTTGAAGGATATAATAAAATAGCATTTAGAACGACCATATATAAGTCCGTCATAGGTTTTGGTTCTTATATTGGCAATAATTCGTCTGTTATATGTGCAAAAATCGGAAAATATTGTTCTGTTGGAGAATATTTGAGAATTGTATATACACATCATCCATATAAAGAGTGTATTTCTACTCATCCTGCGTTTTATTCACGTAGATATTTTTTATCTTTTGTTGATAGAGAAAAATATATCCAGGAGAAATATGCCGATAAGGCTGTCCCTTATACTGTAGTAATAGGAAATGATGTATGGATTGGAGATAATGTTACGATTATGGGAGGAGTATGTATTGGTGATGGAGCTGTAATTGCAACAGGTGCAGTTGTTACGAAGGATATATTACCTTATGAAGTCGTGGGAGGAATTCCTGCGAGACATATGTCTTTTAGATTTGATAAACCTATGATTGATTTTTTATTGAATCTCAAATGGTGGGATAAACCTCAGCAATGGATTGAGGAACATGCCGATCTTTTTTCTGATGTAAGAAATTTTAAAACCAAAATAAAGTTATGAGTATATTCAGCGACAAAGTATTATTAATTACGGGAGGTACCGGAAGTTTCGGTAACGCCGTATTGCGAAGATTTATAGACAGCGACCTCCGTGAAATCCGGATTTTCAGCCGTGATGAAAAAAAACAAGACGACATGCGTCACCACCT
>NZ_JAOQJK010000010.1 GCF_025567045.1 Barnesiella propionica
ACCAGTACACCATACTGGTTATAACCTAATATCTGGGGTATGAAGGAGGCATATACCGGAACTTCAAGATTATATGTATCGAACTCCAGACTTTTCAGTTCTTTATCTTCGGGTGCCGTCGAGAATACCATCCAGCCATTGGCTACGGCACGCTCCTTACCGTCGGCAGGATTGTTCACCAACGCACCTCTTAACATCATCTGGGCAGAGCCACCGGCATCCATAGAAGTAACATTCCAGGCTCCGGCATGTTTGAGAATCTGACACATAGTCTCGGTATTCGTACCTTTAGATCCACCAACCTTGTCAATAACTATTAAATAAACCGTATTACCGTCCTGAGACATTCCTATACCTGTACGAGAATAAGTTTGGCTATTGTATTCTTCATTGTTGTTACGTACCGTTAGCTCACCCTCTCTCATGACAAGAGCGTTACCTGTAACCATTTGCGTAGCATACGGCCTTAATTGGTCGGTAAGTGTATAAATTCCCATATTTATAATAACCTCATCTCCAACAGCCATTGCATTCAAAAACTCTTTATTATTCCCGGATAATGCATATTCACCGGTCTGTAAATCATGACCGCCTACACCTTTTTCGATACGGGTTACTATGCACCTTACATCTTCGTTAACGCCCCAGCTCTGTCCATCTGCCAGCTTAATAAAGACATCTGTACCGTCGATGTCGGTCATCGTTTTTCCCGAATAGCTATTATAAAATACTAATTCGTTTTCATTACGAATCCTATTAACCTCGGAAATACCATAAGAGGTTCCTTTATAAATAACCTTTCCGTCAAAACCCATATCGTCAATCCATATCTTTTTATTTTTATCGATTACGGCAAAACCTATTTCTTGTAATAAATCGACAGGATTGGTAGCTCTTCCCCGGTTCCAACCATTAGGCTCGGTAACTATTTCATTATTTCTGATACAACCACTATGAGGCTGACCGTTCAATCTCATATCATATCCCTGTACTGAAGACATGATCCAAAAATTGCCGTTGATAGACCCGATGGATTGATGTCCGGGTGAAGACAAACGGTTATATGCGCTTGTCATAGCCTCGGTACTTCCGGCATGATCATTACCCTGAAAAGTTTCTATCGAATTATACTGATTTTTCAAATCAATCGTCATCGTATATACGTTTAACGGATATTCCGGAAAATTCATTCGTACATAAGTAACACCCGGGCCCACTTTCCGGTATTCCAAAGTATCAACTTGCCGCTCCACACCGCCAATATTTATCGTTGCCCACAGAGGCATACTGGCCAACCAAAACACACAACTACTTAAAATGAATTTTTTCATATGATTAAATTTTTAACGCACCATAAGTTTTACCGTTTCAAATCGGCCATTCTGCCATATTTTCAATAAATAGGATCCCATATCCAGACCATCTGCAGGAAGAGCCACATCTCCGGGTTGAACATGCCCGAAATCTTTAGTCCTTATCAATTGACCTTGCAAATTATATAATTCCACACTAAGATCCACAGATTCACTAATCCTCAAGAAGATAGAAGAATCACCGTTTCTTAAAGGATTCGGATAAACAAGCAATGATTTTATGATTTCCGGATTCCCAACACCCATCGTAAAATGTTTATATACCAAATCAAATTCTTTAATACGTATTTCGTACTCCCGGCCTGCCGTTTGAGAAGCCACATCGATCATAAATTTCAATTGTTCGAATTTCACAGGATAATTCGCAAAATCGGCTGCATCGGTAAGATAAGTATCCATAGGCACAGAATAAGTGTAGTCCTCGCCCTTGGGCACGGAAGGCCATTCTGTCAATTGATAATTCCTGTCCTGGTTACTTTTCATCATCATGCTTACCTTGGTAGTTACTACCTCGCCTGTATTGACTGTTATTTTAAATGTATCCGGAATGCTATAGAAATCTATTTTTTTGGAAATCTGTACATACGGAGCACGTCCGGCGCCATAAGTATATTTTATAACCGCTTCATCACCGTCTCTGCTTACAGATAAATTTTTAATAGCCGATATAGATGATACATTCCAGGATGAAATAAAATCATCGGCTTTCATCACCTGTGTTTTCGGAATTTGTACTTTGACTTTTAAAGTTCCGACAAAATCATCCAATGTACCGGTTACCAAGGTCTCTCCATCTTTCAACCCTTTTACTACGCCTTCATCAACAGAACATATATCGGGATTTTCAACAGTCCAGGTAAGGGACGCCGGCGATAACAACAATACCCGGCCATCCATTTCACCTTGTATTTCAATAGGAAACGACCTGTATCCGTCAAGAACCACAGAGTCCAAACGCATAGAAAATTCGGCATCTCTAATTTCAACTTCCCTTGTCACCGATATATCATTCCAAGTAGCAGTTATTGTTCCTTTACAAGGTGTACTGGCTGCTACAAACGCATTGGAATCATCTATATAACCCACATTGGGAGAACACGTCAAGGTATATCCTTTAAAATCGTGTTCCTTAATAACCCCATATTTATTAAATGCAATAATACGAGGTACGAGACGGCCATATACCGGCAATATATACCGTTGAGGCTCAAATTGCAAAGAGGCAATTTCGTCATCTATAGGAGCATTAGAAACGACTAATACACCGTTTCCTACCGGACGTATCAGATTATCCGAAGGATTATTTACCACTTCGCTATTCACAATCATCACAGAAGAACCTCCTCCGTCCAGATTTACAGCATTCCAGGCTCCTAAAGCACGAAATAGCTCTCCAAAGACATTTAATGATACTCCACTGGAGTAACCCGCCCGGCGGCCATCTACCACCACCATATAAACTTTAGTGCTATCTGCAGAGAATCCCATGCCTGTACGCGGATGTACATCGACATAATCTCCGTCTGCCAATTCTCCATTTCTCAGTATTATATGATCACTGCCTCCCATCTGTTCTTTCAAGTCGGTTATTAAACCAGGAGCGTCACGAAGATTTGTTCCCAGAAAAAGAGTTGTTTCATCTCCTATATTCAAATCTTTTAAGAAAGTCTCTGCCGTTCCTACGCCATATAAAACAGCACGGCCCTCCGGTATAGGGGTAGTTCCCGGATTGTCATATATGGAATCGACTATACACTCTATATTCTTATTGGCGCTGAAAAAGAATTCTCCGGCTTTCGGTTTTAAAACGACCTTCACTCCTCCCTGGGCTTCATGTGTAGCAGGACCGTAAGAATTGGTGTAGAGCAACATATAATTGGGAATCGAACTGGTTTCCCACTCCAGTCGCTGCATATTCACAGCATGCAGACGATGCGTCTTTTCTCCGGCTTTCACCGTACCGGAAAAATCTACCCGGTCCACATAAGGTTTCCTGTCAGGAGTTAATACAAAAGAAGCCCGCCCTACAGGATTTACGACGCATTCGTTCTTACGGAACTGTCCGCTACGCGGGGTACCTATCTCTATAGGATATTGATAATGATAAAAATCCCCGTTTGTAGCCCCTATAACTTCATGACCTGGTTTATTATTTCTTTCTGCCATCAGGGTGGGAGGTTCAGTCGCAACCACTTTATCTCCGCCAAGACAGGTTTCTATGTCTACATAAGGATTCTTCAAATCTATTTCCATGACATGCACTCTCAAAGGCATTGTCGGCAAATTATAATAAGCGTATCGGGTACCGGGCCCTACATCATGTTTATGCACCAATGTATCGACGGGATATGATACACCGTTCAGCACCATTACATTTTGTGCATACGCACAAAATGTAATGGTCATCATAAACAGTATAAATATTTTTTTCATAATATATTTTTTTTAAACAGCTCCGTTATATATAGTCCTATTTTATATTATTTACCGTTTGATGATTTTTACGGAGTCGGTCTTACCATCGCGTGTTATTTTGAGAATATAAGTACCGGCACCTAATCCATCTACCGGCAAACTCACTACACCTGCAGCTACAAGATTTTCGGAAAGTACTTTTAACAATTTCCCCTCCATATCATACAACTCGGCCTTCAATTTGGTATCTTCCGTTAATTTTAAATATACAAAAGAATCTTTCCTATCTGCAGGATTAGGATAAACAATCAACGATGAAGCCAATTCCACACTAGGAGCGCTCAATTCATAATCTCCGTAGATTAAAGAAAAATCTTTAATTTTCAATGTATATTGATTTCCCGCTACCTGGGAAGAAGTGTTAAGTAAGAATTTTAATGACTGGAAATGAATCGGATAACAGGCCATATCCATGGGATTTGACAAATATTGATCCATCGGTATTACAATCTGATAATCTTCATTGACAGGAATACTACTATATTCCAATACGCCAAAATTCCGTTCAGAATTATTTTTCATCGTAAGACTCGCCCTTGTAACCTGAGTAACACCGGTATTCAGCACAATTTTAAATGTATCGGGTAAACTATAGAGTTCAAATCTTTTCTCCATTTGAACATACGGAGCGCGTCCTCCGCTATAGGTGTACTGTATTTCGGCTCCGCTATTTCCCAAAACCAGTTTGCAATCTTTCGACGCATTGGATGTAACGGTCCAGGAAGATATATCTGAAAAATCATCTGCAGCCATAATACGTCCTTTGGGCATCATCACCTTAACCTTTAATGTATCTTCAAAAGATTTATATTTGCAATACACCTCTGTAACACCATCATTAATACCTTTCAAAACTCCGTCATTTATCATACATATATCGGGATGCTCGACGGTCCAGTCAAATGCAGAGGATAATACAGGCATGCTTTTATCATTCACAGTAGCCAGCACCTCAATAGGGTATTCATAACAGCCGTCGTTAATAATGGAATCGAGACGTAACGCCATAGGGTATTCTCCCCCTATTTCCACCGATATCGTCGTTTCAATCCCGTTATACGATGCTTTTAAATTACCATTCCCGGAACCGGAAGCAACAAAAGAGTTATCTTTGATATAGCCTAAAGATTCGTCACAGCTTAATTTAACTCCGGCTACATCGGTATTAATTAAATATCCGTATTGATTATATCCCAGAAACTCAGGTGTAAAAACCCCGTTCTTAGGCAAAGTTATATTTTGTGTTTTACATAATATCTCCGCCATATTATCGTCATCGGGAGCATTGGAAACCACAAAAATACCATTGCCTACAGCACGTTCTTTACCATCACTGGGAACATTCATAATGCCATATTTCTCTATATACATGCCGCTAGAACCGCCACCGTCAAGATTCATGGCATCGGTGGCCCCGGCAAATTTCATAATATCGGCTAAATGTTTCGTCGAAACCCCCGCTGAAGCTCCCCGGCCATCGACAACGCACATATAAACTTTACTTCGGTCGGCATTGTGCCCAATGGAAGTACGGGGATGACGATCGGCCCAGTCGGGATCCAGAACATTTCCGTCCCGCAGAATGGCACGGTCTCCTCCTACAGCCGACTGTATAGGAGGTTGTATATTATTCAGACTTAGTGTCAGTCCTGTTTTTATTTCTATTTCATCATTTATTTGCAGTGTTTTTAAGAATTCGGCAGCAGTACCATGGCCGGACAGAACCACACAACCCGGTTCAATCCGCATATTCCCATTGGAACTCGATGATAAAATTTTTACTCTTGTTGCCGTGTTCACACAAAACTGTTCACCTTCCAGAGGTTTAACCAAAATCTCATAACCATAAGCATTTGTACGGGTATAATTTCCCATATTATGATTATATAAAATCAGATTGTTCTCATATCTTGCAGCATTTACGTTATCTATGGAATAAGAGTTATCACCTGCAATAACAGAGCCTGAAAAAGTTGTTTGAGCAATATAAAGAAACTGATCTTTATCAAACAAAGCTTGAGGAGAGCCATTATACACATTAGCAATCTCACCATCTACAGTTCCCCCGTAAACCGGTGTTCCGACAGCCCCGGACGTAGCAAAAAAATCGGCATTTGTTCCTGCAAAATATCGAAATCCGGAAACACTTTTTCGAGGAGCGATATGCGATATACATTCTGTCCCCACCAAAGAATCGCAAGACAATGCAGATTTGAACTTCACGTAAGGATTCTTTGCATCTACCTCCAGGTAATATACATTCAGTCTTACACTACCTTTCTCACAACGCACAGAAGTATAATATGTACCGGGACCCACTTTCATATGCGACAGCGTATCTACCGAATAGATATCACCACCGATAATTATATTTCCTTTCGCAAACGACAGGAGGAAAGTGAATAATAAAAGGAAAAAAGTAAATATTTTTTTCATAGAGACATTTTTTAATAAAAGACTAAGGAAAATATTCAGGTATTAAATGAAAGAAAGGGTAATATATATTTATAATATATCACCCTTTCCGTTAATTTATTGAATCAGTAATTCAGAAAGAATGATTGTATTATTTTACAACTACTTTCTGAACTTTTTCAGCACCATTAACTTTCGCTTTTACGATATAAAGACCAGCGGCAGGAGCTGCCATAGTAGTATTGTCTTTAACTTCAGCTACTTTCTGACCTGCGATATTATAAAGAACTGCATCTGCAGCGGCATTGAAATTAATATCATTACCGTTTACAGTAATTGCAACAACATCATTGGCAACAGAACCTACTCCATCACCTTCTGGTTTATATTCAATTTTATAAGCTGCTGCACCTGAACCACAAGCATACACAGACAAATACACTATATTTTCACCTTCATACTGAATACGAGGTAACAACACACGATTAGCATTCGACTGCACACCTAAACCGCCCTCAGGAATAGTCCAGTAATATTTAGCACCAGCAAACGTAGGACCTGCACCCATTTCTATAAGTTTAACAGACTGAGGAGGCGTTGCTAAATTATTCGTTACAGAATACACACAGAACGGTTTACCGCCCAGTTCAAATTCAGCCACACCATTATTACCCGTACTGGTAGCAGCGCAATCTTCCGGTGCATCACCGACACTTTCTATAATAGAACCCGATTTGTCATACAATGTAGCATGAGAGTTAAAACCATCCAGATAAAAATAATCGTCATCTACGATAACAACACGGGGACCCGTTCCGTTGTCTACTCCAGAAGCAGGATAGTAACCCTGGATTGTTATATCTTTATACAACTGGTCGTCTTCCTGTTTTATTAACTGACCGTCCTTGATATCGCAACGTACTACATGAGAAGCACTGGAACAAGCGAACAGCAAAATAGCGTCTTTTGTAATATCGCCTTTAATAGCAAAATAGTCAACACGGAAACCAGCAACATCACCCTCAGTCATAACTCCTAAAAACGGATCTACCAATTCGAATCTTTTTTCAAGGGCACCTGTTTCCAGATCCACCGTATATAAAGCAACAGGAGCGGTTGTCCAGTTTGTAGTCATGTTAAAAAGAATAACGTTTCCGGCATCATCTACCTGAATGTCGTTACAAGGATAACCCAGCATCTTTCCATCAGCACTCATGAAATCAAGAGTATCTTTCATAATCTCTTTCACGAAATTACCTGTCTTCATGTCAAAAATCTTGACGCCCGGGATACCGTTAGAAAGACCACCGGAACGGTAAGTGAACAACAACTGGCCATCTTTCACTGCCATACCACGAACTTCGCTTGCTGCTCCTAAATTAGCATCGGAATTAAGGTTGTTCTCATTCTTATCAGCCTTCATCCACAAGTTCGTTATGGTATACGTTCCACCGGATTCAACCGGCGCATAAATTGCAGGATCCACTGGATCAACTGCAAAAACAGATGTTGCGGTAAATAACGCAGCAACTCCGAGTAATAATTTTTTCATAATAAAAATAGTTTAAATAAATACTAAAATCTATATCGTATAAAACAATATATTCATAAAAGATTAAGGATTATCATTGTATCAACTTCACTTTTTTAATTTTTCCATCCAAATTCACAATAATAATATATACTCCGGAACTCAATGAGGGCAACCGGAATGACTGCTCACCCTGAAAATCGGTTTCATCGACAAAACGTCCCAAATACCGTCCTGATATATCAACAATTTCGGCCGTAACATGTTTAGCACCTGCCTTAAGCACTAAATTAGGATTAGTGCCCGGAGTTACAAAACAAGTTTCATCGGCACTGGCATCTTCCACTGCAGAAAAACCTCTATATTCAATTTTCACAGTATCCGACCAGTCTGTATATGATCCTGTACCATAATCGGCCCTAACCCGAATGTAATAAACACCATCGGCAGTAAGATTGTCAAAAACCGTATTGTATACGAAATTAGAAATCGTTTGTACCTTTCCATTTCGTATAGGGATAAAAGTTTCCGAAGGATGTATTTCCACTCTGAAACCCTTAGCCAGATAATTATCGGCCCATATAACTTCTACGTTACGCGTATTTACTATTTGATTCTGGAGCGGAGATAAAATTACCGGCACTTCAGGAATAGCTTCTTCGGTAGTAAAACTCGTTATTTCACTCGTATAAGTTTGCTCGCCGACGGTCGCTTTCATCCTCACATAATAGGTCATTCCTCCTACCAGCACACCTACCGGTAAAGTCACTTCGGTACCGGTATACACCGCAGAATGTACTATATTACTGGAAGCAAAACTATATGCGGTGGATATTTCCATTGTATACTCCGTTACCGAATTAACAGAAGTCCAGCTGATTACAGGAGTTATGGAAACCTCCGTACTTCCCGTTTCAGGAGTAACGACTCTGAAATTCTCGGCCAGAAACATATGGGTTGCCGACAATGCGTCTGTAGAATTAGGTTTGCGTGTTTTTACTCTCCAATAATACGTTTTGCTATTATCCAAATTACCTAATAAAAATGAAGAGAATTTATTTACCGTCAATTCCCGGGAAGAAATCACATCTGTAAAATCGGGATCCAATGCTACTTCATGTACATATACAGCACCCGGCACTTCGCTCCAGGTAAACACAAACGGAGATGCTACATTTGCGCCATTTAAAGGGAATGTAAGCGTCACGCTTTCCGATGTCTGTAAATAGGCTCCGGCAAAACGAGGTGCAAATTCATTTCCATATCTGTCAACTACCGAAACCGCATACGTATAACCTTCTCTGTATTTTTCCGGTAATGTATAATTTGCAACATAAGAAATCCCCACAAGATAATCACTGGTGAAACATGTACCGTCTTCTGTCGCTTTAGATGTGGGAACTGCATAAATCGCATACCGCATACCCGAATATCCGGTCCAGGTTAAATCCGTACCATTAAAGGTTATGTTGTCTACCAAACCGGGATTAATATTTTGTTTCCAACCTACGGCTGGCGTCAATGCAAATCTTTGATATACTTCATCCCGCATAAGCGCCAGCATTTTAGGTGTCCTGATGAAAGTCTTCGTATTATAAAATACACTTCCCGGAGCATCTGCATAATCGGCATCCCTGTTACACAATACCTGATTGACTAATTCACCTCCTTTAAAAGCAGCTGTAGCAGCCGGAGCCTGCACCATTCTGGCAGACTGCCTTTCAATTTGTGATAAAGCCGAAGCACTTACCGTTTCGCCGTTCAACTCAAAAACTTCATCATCTGCCGTATAATCAACAAAATTATTATTTACACCTTGAGTCCTGGAGGGAGCATAGGCCGAAGACAAACCGCTTGCCGTATGACTGGAATAAAAATGTCTCCCGTACCGGCGCGCTACATCGCTCCACCAAGGCGCAATCTTAGAATAATCATTGGACGAGCCTATTGTCCAATAGATCTGAGGAGATATATAATCGATCGTTTTTTCCTGTATCCACGCAACAGGATCGCAATAAATACCATTATAAGCATATTCTCCGGATGCAGGAGTAGGAGTTAATCCGTATTTGCTGGCTATAGAAGCATTTGTTGTCCATACGCCGGCAGGACTTATGCCAAATTTAACATAAGGTTTCGTATTTTGGATCATATCATATACCTGCTTCACCATTTTATTTACATTCTGGCGCCGCCAGTCTCCTCTCTCCAGGTTATCAGGATTATTCGCTTCAAATAAATCCTGGTCCATAGCATCGGTCGTTCCTTCCATGTAGAAATAATCGTCAAATACGATACCGTCTACATCATAATTCCGAACAATTTCACTTACAATATCGGTAATTCTATTACGCACTTCCGGTTTTCCGGGATTCAGGATAGAAGCACCTGGATAATCAAGCAGCCAATCCGGATGCTCCGTTCTATATGCCTGAGGAGTTCCGTTCCATTGATACAATACGCCTTCATACCTGTAAGGATTTATCCAGGCATGAACTTCAATTCCTCGTTTATGAGCTTCTTCAACTACAAATTCAAGAGGATCATAACCAGGATCCATACCGCGCGTTGCTACCAAATCGGTCGACCATGGCTCGTAAGAAGATCTGTACATAGCGTCACAACGACTACGAACCTGAAAAAATATAGAGTTCATATTCGCATTCTTCACCGAATCCAACAGCATAATCATCTCCTGTTTCTGGGAATTAATCTGTGCAGCATTGCCTGTCTGTGTTATCGTAGCGGTCGGCCACGTCAATTTCCACACCGTAGATAACCATACCCCACGAAACTCGCGTTTTGGCGATTGCGCTTGAACAGTTGTCAAACTCAAACCCAACAACATCACACTAAAAAGGCATATTTTACCGATCTTCTTCATAAATTTTCATCATAAAAACAAAGCAGCCGGCCGGCAAAAGCCGACTGCTTTTATTTCAATCTATTTTAAAACAATTTTGTTTCAGTATTATTAATAGCAATACCATATATGCGAACACCATCTACAATAGTTTCCAATTTTGTAGGATTAGCCGGATTCCAGCGTTTCAATCCAGTCGGCTCTTTATCAGCATCCGCTTTACGGTAACCGAAATAAACAGAACCGTCTGTATTATCTACAATCATCTGGCAAACATCAATATATTCACCGGAAGAACCTTCACTATCCGAACTAAATGAAACTTTCAAATAAGAGCCTTCTTCCGTATCTTTTTCAGCCTTATCATTCGCTTCTATATCGTCCAAAGGCACAGCATAAAAACCTTTTTCCCGAATTATAGCATATAGCATCCGATTTTCAGTATCAACCACAAAAGATTTTACAAAAGCATTCGGGAAAATAATCTTAGCCGGAACAGTCGTACCGTTTATATCAGAGTCTTTAAATCTAAATATACCGCCCCCGCCATACGTTTTAGCCCAATACCAGGTATCTCCTACCCTTGTAAAACAAGCATTCATAGCTCCGTATTGCCAAGGCTTGCCATAATAAGCTAAAGTGTTATTCTGCACAAAATACGGTTCATCGGCACTCAAAGAAGAATTCCTCGTATCAATGCCAACCCTACGAATACCAGTATTACGATCTGCAAAATAAATATATGTATCATCTACATATCCATAAAAGGGATCGTTAAAGGCGTTACCACCATTTGCCAATACGGTTTCAACAGTCGATGCATCCGCAGAAAGCGCTGAAATTTTTCCATCTCCAGCATTATCCGGTGTACCCGTATATGTAAATTGGGCTCCACAATCAAAAACGAACAAAGTCTGAGATGTTTCATAAAATTGCATATTCAACGGATGAGAACCTGATTTTACACCTAAGTCAAAAGGTAGAACCTTGGTTCCTTCTGGAACATTCGTCACAAGTTTGTACGCCATAATATTACCCGCTTTAGCTGCGTAATAAATAGTCTTTGCAGGTGTAGGCGTTCCTACCTGAACATTCACGGTAGCATCTTGCAGTTTTTTTCCACCAAGAACAGTTTGCAAAGTCACTTTTTGGGAACCTATATTCTTAAAAGTCATCCGTCCAGGATTATCCCCTACATAAATATTTCCTTCAATCGGTTTATCTAATAATGTAGTCCCTTCGGGTAATACCCAAGTATATTCAGGTACATCCGATTCATTAGGATTACGCAATTCTACACTTATTGTAATAGGAGTTTCATTAATAACACATACATCTTCCATAGGATCTACTGTCAATGAAGGTATAATTTCATTAATCATGATCGGCATTGAAACTGAACCTTCTCCTTCAATCGTGAGCGTAACCGTAAATTTACCTGCTTTTGTATACTTATGATAAGGGTTTTGAGCTGTCGCTTGCCCCTCCTCAACTGGTTCACCATCTCCAAAATCCCAATGACAGGAACCCGATACTTCCGACGTATTTGTAAATTTTATTGTCGAACCTACTAAAAAATCCAGTTCGTATTTTCCATCGACTGCATAAGTAAACGTTACCTTATCACCGGGAAACTTGTGATATGTAGGATCATTTTCTACGCAAGCAGACAATGATAACAACAATACAGTCGTCAATAATATATATCTAAATAGTTTCATTGTTCTATGCTTTTTAATTTACTGTTATAACTTTATTATCCGTTCGACCAATTACGCCATCTGCATCATATGCCCTGAATTCAGCATTCAAATAAAAATTACTGGAATAATTAATCACATAGCTTTCAGTTTGACTATTATATATCAAATCAACAAAACTTACTTCAGCTAAAGCATTGTTTAGCATAGCTTTGTCTTCATCAGAAATTATATAATTAATCTTTCCGGTTTCAGGATCTTTTTCCGTTGTAAACAAAGCATCATAATCTTCAATATTCTCCATCAAACTGAAGCCTTCTACCATTTTACGCATTTTAGCATAATAATCTTTTTCTATCTCCGTTTGTAACCCTTTTCTAAAAGCCGTTTCAAAAGTATCAGTATAAAGTTTTACAAATTTCTCTTCCGTAAAATCAGCAGGTTTTACATCCGTCCAAGACTCAGACACTAAAACCGGAGAAACAGGGAAATTAGTAGTCATAATATATGACCTCTTTTCCTGATTCCATGGAACAGCATTTAAATCATAAGTTTTAATTCTCTGTGCAGAACGCATCTGTTGATCCACATCAATCTTAAAGGTATAAGAAATTAACGGACAAGTTACTTCTCGTGTTTCCACTTTATTTACGTCATACCATACTTCAATGCTGCTAATATCTATACCATCTGCATAATAATATGCGGTAAAAGAAACATCATTTCCAGCAGAAACCGTCGTACTACCCAATTCCCAATATACATAAGGTGTTCTTTGTCCCACCTCAGCCCAGTCATTAATCGGATCATTAATTTCACACGATGAAAAACCGATCAATGTAAATACGAATAAGACTATATTAAATTTATTTTTCATTTTCAGAATTCTTTAATATTAAACACCGATTAATTATTTGATATTATTCCAAATCATCGGTTTACGAAGCCACAAATAATTCTGATATGCTCCCAACCGTTCTAACTCGGCTTTGTTATATTTTTCTTCTGTTTCCGGATCATAATTTATACGCATAATCCAAGCATTAGGATCATCTCCCCAATGTGCAGTGTATATATTATTAGGACGCTTCAGTCCAGGATAAATAACAGCACCTTTATATGTTATACCATTATCATCATTACTATAGCAGTAGCGACGCATATCGGTCCATTGTTCGGGTTGCAAGAAGAGACATACATACTTCTGACGCATAATATGTCCTAGATTAAACTCATTTCCTGCCGGGAAATATTTAGTAACATACGTACCACTACCACTTGCATTTCCCACATAATTTTCACGATAAAGCTTGGAATATGTATCATTACCAATCTCTAAACGATCCATACTTTCTTTTGCAGCATCCAGTGTTAATTCTCTTGCAGTAGCCACATCACCTTTCCAATATGTAGCTTCCGCCTTAATTAATAATAACTCTTCTTTTAAGAAAAATGGCAAATAACTATCATTACGTGTATATTTAGATATCTCTACAGTCTTACCATCAACAGTTGAAGTAGGGAAAAAAGTAGGGAAATTTTTAATATCATAAGAAACATCCATGCCTATATTCGCATCTAAATAACGCATTTTAACGCCCGGATCTGTAGTCGGACCTTCTTGCGCCTGCATAAATGCTTGTATTCGGGGATCTTCCGCCCAACCTTTTCTGATATTATTAGAGGGGAACACCCCCAATATATTCTCCATAAAGAAAGTCGTAGGGACAGCAACGCCTAGCATATTTCCACGCGATTCCCATCCTAAACCGCCTTGCTCTGAATTAGCAAAAGCTTTTCCCCAAGGACAACTTTTTGCTCCGCTACCACCGTCAAATTTATAAAAGGCCCCAGGCCAGTTTTCCAATGCTGCATCTACAGCTCCTATGATAGCGTCACAAGTAGTAATCGACGTATCCATATTGGGCAATTTACGTAATAATAATCTTGCTTTCAAAGCATATGTAAAGCTCCTCCATTTCATAAGATCTCCACTATACAGACGATCCATTGCTTGAGTTATATTAATATTTGATTCAGCTTCAGTATACGCCGGATTATTATACATATCTAACAATTCGTCAATCTCCTGATACATCCATTCATAAATAGATTCTTGTGTATCATATTTAGGACTATTAGATTTATAAGCTTCTGACAAAGGCATATCTCCAAAGAAATCGGTAGTCATTAATGTGGAGTATAAACGAAGTGAACGCCCTATCATTTCAAGGTTATAAGCCTTTAATTCAACTGCAGCGTCAATCAATTCCTTATCATTAGTACCAATATCATAAAAGTGGCGACGCCACTGCGGATGGCGGTTCATTGTGAGGAAGTCTCCCCATCCGGCCTTATAAGCGAACGAACTGGTTTGGGCACGCCCTCCAGTCGTTAAAGACTGAGAAAGATATACACCATATTCAGCTTGATCGAAATTAAGTTGAGCCGTATAATATAAAATTACAGGCAAAGACTTATCCGGCTCAATCAAATGAGCTTTATCTTGATCAACATTATCGTATAACCAGTCTTCGCAACTCACACACACAAAGCTGAGTAACAACGACAATGCTATAAACTTAAATTTATTCATAACTTTATGTATTAGAATGTTACGTTAAGTGTAAAATTAAAACTACGCGTAGAAGGTACCGAATAATTATCAAATCCCATAGTACCCGGACCATTCGCAGCGGAAGGAGCTATCTGAGGATCAGATCCAGAATATTTCGTTAACAAGAAAAGATTTCGTCCTGTAATGGAAGCTTTTAAACCTTTGATATAAGGATTTCCTTTTTTCAAGAATTTGGTAAAATCATAAGCAACCGTCACATAGCTCAAACGTAAATAAGAACCATCTTCTATAAAATTAGAACTTACACCATAAAAATAAGTATTTATATTAGTTTGATTTAATACGATAGGTTTCGTATTAGGAACAAAACTTCCGTCAGCCTGTTTAACTACACCATTCACAATGACTTCACGATTCAGATATTTTTCCAGAGATTTATGCATACCGTTACTAAACAAACTGCGTCCTGTAACGTTAACAACATCCCCACCTACTCGTCCGTCCAATAAAAATGACACGGAAAGATCTTTCCACATAAACGTACTGTTCAAGCCCATTAAAAAATCGGGTTCACGATTACCAATGTAGACTGACTTTTCTGGATTAATCTGAGGCGTCCCGTCTACATTACAAACAATTTGTCCATCCGGAGAGCGAACATAGTCCTTACCAGAGATACCTGTTGTAGATTGGTTTATATAAGCAGAAGAAAAGATATCACCAAATTGACTACCTTGCATTTGAGCAACATCAGCAGGTAAATGGCGTACCACACCTCTATTTAAACTGAAATTCAAATTAGCCGTCCAATTGAAGTCTCGCGAACGTAAAATATCCTGACCGAATGTAACTTCCACCCCATAATTTTCGATACTTCCTTCATTACGTGTTTGCAATATCGTACCAGAAGTGGGAGAAACACGTACACCAGACATAATTTGATTATCAACCGTAGTAGAATAATACGCTACATCCAAGCGAGTACGGCTATCAAAGAAACGGAGGTCAACTCCTACTTCCCATGAATTTGTCATTTCAGGTTCAAGTTCAATAGCATAACCGACTGTAGGGTCTACGCTATAACCAATATCAGGCAATGAACTTCCTTCTCGGTAAGCCTTAGTAAATTTATAACGGGTAGCATCCTTTCCTACTTTTGCCCAGTTACCACGCAATTTACCAAAACTAAACCAATCATTACTTAAATGAAATAACTCACTAAAAATCAAACCGCCTGTAACAGATGGATAAAAATAAACTGCATTACCGGATTGTTTCAAGGTAGAAGATCCATCCAAACGTCCTGTAGCACTAACCTGTGCGATACCTTTATAATCGAAACGAAGTTCTCCGAAATAACCAAACTTATTACTTTCATAATGATTCAGATACATAGGATAATCTCCGCTTTTTAACCAAGTGGAAGGATCTGTATTATTAAAGCTATAAAATTCTCCACCCAATAAAAAATTTTGTCCAGCTAAAGAAGCTTCATAACCTTTATTAGTCTTAGCTTCCATACCCAATAATACATTAAAATCAAATCCATCAAACAATTCTCTGTTATATGTTCCTAATGCCTGCAATGTCAAAAGCTCACCACGACTTGGTTGGAACGTATAAGATCCGAATTTATATTTATAATTTTCAATTGCACTGCTTTCAAACTCATTAATATTTGCAAAACGAGGCTTCGCATATGAATCATAAGTAGAATAACCCTTGTCATAAGCCACTTTACCAGTAAATACCAAATCTTTAATTGGCTCCCATTCTATAGATCCATTCAATATCATACGTGAAGACTGTGTTTCACTCTTGTCTTCTCTACGGCCCCAATACGGACTAACACCCAATTTAATCTTTTCAGAATCCGTAAGCTGATCAATATCATCATACCGTCCATAATTAGGTAAGTCTGCCCCGGTTTTATAATCGGACATATCATTGTTAATAGGCCAGCTATAGACAGAACTCATAGAATTACCAAATCCACGGGACTTAGTATCTATATAATTCATCGACATATTTACTTTGATCCATTTATTCATATTATATGTAGCTTTTAGCAAAGCACCGAAACGTTTCCTATAGTCGTTTTCTACAACACCATCACTACTCATATAATTGATAGAAGCATACGAAGTAAATTTATCCGTACCACCCGAAGCACTTACATCATATTTTTGATAAATACCGGTTCCTAAAAACTCTCCTACATTATCATAGGTTTTTTCACCTGGATATAACAATGGACCATAAGCCGAGGCAGTAGTATTAAACTTATAGAATCCCAACGATCCGGGTACATATTTTTGCTGCATTTTAGGAACGCGAACAGCGTTGTCTATCTGAATACTGGCACTACCGTTTACCACCATTTTACCAGATTTACCGCTTTTCGTAGTGATCATAATCACACCATTAGCAGCTTCTTGTCCATACAAGGCAGAAGCAGCAGCACCTTTCAAGACCGTCATATTCTCGATATCGCTCGGGTTGATATCTCCTGCAGATGTTCCACCTCCACGAACTGCCATACCATCAATAATAAAGAGAGGCTCATTACTTTGAGAACTGCTAATTGAAGAAATAGCACGAATTTGAATTTGCGAAGCTGCATTCGGGGAACCTCCGCTATTTGCAACCTGAACACCGGAAACTTTTCCTTGTAAAGAATTCACAAAGTTAGCAGACTGTCCCGCAGTTACTTCGTCCGCATTCAGACTTTGCACAGCAAAGTTCAATTTTTTCTTTTCGGCTTTCACACCCATAGCAGTAACAACCACTTCTTCTAATGTTTGGGAAGAAGATTGCATGGTCACGTTTACCACACTTTTCGTTCCTACATTAACTGTAACAGGGTTCATGCCCACATAACTAAACGTCAACACGGCGTTGTCGTTTACTTTAATAGAATATTTCCCATCAATATTGGTCGTAACACCTTGCGTGGTACCCTTTACCATAATCGATGCGCCAATAACAGGTTCGTTATCTTCAGCCGAGGTAACCGTACCGGTCACTACTCTCTGAGAAAAACCTACTAAGGCAAAAAAGGAAAATAACAGAAGTAATAACTGTTTTTTCATAATCAGATTTATTTGTTAGTAATCGAGGTATTTTATCACTTATGCAACTTCTTAAAATTTCCTTCGGGAGAAATATTAATCGGTTGACACATTATCCTTTACATTATTGTTTTAAATGGTATTTTAATCACTCTTCTCTAAAAAATAGCGAGAATTTAAAAAAAATTCAAATAAATACTTAGTTTATTTATCACATCTAACATCTTTTGCTCCGTTCATTCAGTACAAATATAGTATTCTTATTTTAAATAGGATATTTTTTCTGTATTTTTTTTCCTGATTTCGGGCATTTTTTTGAATTAACTTTATTTTTTCACAAACATACACATATATGTTATCTTTTTTAGCATGACGCTTTTTTATAAAGAAACAAACTCCTGTTATTTATAATATATGTGTATAACTTATAATATAAACGGAACAAAATGAACTATACTGCAAAATAAATACTTAAAAAAATACAAATACAAATGTTAAAAAAGAATGGAAACAAAAAAATTTCTTTCTTTAGTTTTCTAATAAGACAACAAAACCGGAATAAAATATTTAATAAATATGTTAATT
Source organism: Barnesiella propionica (assembly GCF_025567045.1). Lineage (NCBI taxonomy): Bacteria > Pseudomonadati > Bacteroidota > Bacteroidia > Bacteroidales > Barnesiellaceae > Barnesiella > Barnesiella propionica. Next base: position 18,592 of record NZ_JAOQJK010000010.1, read on the forward strand.
AATTCTCTTTTATCCTAAAGACTAATATTAGAATATATTTCTAACACTTATAAGCTTCAAATTCTATTATCCTTTTAAATAAGAAAACAAAATATCGTCTTTCATAAAAAAATAATACGAGTCTATGATAGCTATAATTTTTACTGATTGAATAAATACCAATTAAAAATCCGGGCGATAAATATCGCCCGGATTTTTAATTTTATATATATGTTAGAGCTAATTATTTTACTACTTTTACAGTAGCTGCATTTTCTCCCGCAAATTTCAATATATATACACCGTTTGACAGCGATTCTGCCGGCATGGTGAAAGTTCCTTCTGCAGGTAATTCGTAAGAAGCGACTACCTGACCGGCCATATTTACAACCGATACAGAATTAGCACCGGCATAAGTCAATGCGAAAGAATCACCTACGCGCGTAACGACAGGCTTAACCGTAGCACCGACATTATCTATTCCACCAATTGCATCTCCTTGTTCGATATATATTTTAGTTTGCACTCCGGCATAAGTTTCCAGTGTTACAGTAGCTTTACGTCCGGTTTCTCCTACCGGTAAAGCTTTTCCTTCAAAATAAAAAATCATTATTCCTAGTCGATCATAATATTGGTCATCATAAGAAATCTCCAACCAATCAGGCATATCCAAAACCCATATATTGGGATTACCCTCGGCATCCTCTATCGAATAGTTCGTCATCACATCAACATCATTATAAGACTCGCCATCTTCCGTTTGCGTTACGCCAACACCGCCTTCTGCAGGAATAGCTACTACATTCGTTCCTTCTAAAGCATGCAATGTAGGGAACATAGCTTCTTCCATCTGAACCATCAAATTCACCTGGGGTACATTAGGAACATTTGAATAACCTATACATCCCAAAGAACCGTCGTCGAAAATCATATATCCGTTTCCAGCCCAACCGTTTGCACTGCAAAAGGTAAATTTGGCATTCGCCTTGTCAACACCGTTAATAGCCAGAGCAAAAGCACAGTCGCCCAGCTCCAACGGAACCTGCGAGGGAAAACCAAATTCATCCACTTCCATAAAATTAAACATAATACGTCCCATAGAGGTGGAACCGTCGAACAACACTACATCTTCGGCCGTTGCGGTAGCCGTAGCCAACACTTCATCGGTGATCGTAGTTCCATCGACTTTCAAAACCTGAACGTTCAATTCAACTCCTGCCGGAATAATAGGTTGTCCTGCTACAACCGAAGTTACTACGGCTGACATATTCTTTACAAACAGAGGAGCCAGCGGTTTCTCAAAAGTAGCAATTACACTCACACATTTCTTTCCTTCGTCAACATAGCCGGAACCATAATATTCACCCGATTGAAATCCGCCATAAACCGAACTTTGAGTAACATCACCGGCTACTAAATTGGTCGGTTCATTGGAAGCTATATCCAGAAGGCCTGTTCTGGATTTAACAGAAAGCAACTGATATGAAGCGTTAGAAGAACCATCCGAGACTTCCAGCACCGGCGTATTTACACTACCCATATAATCTATAGCGTAATTTGCATTCCCTGCCGCATCCACATTATCTATTGTTTCCACGCCTCTTCCTGTTTCTATTGTCCACTTAAAGGTCTTGGCCGTTTCGCTGGAAACATTTTCAAACATCCAGTTACACAAGGTAGGACCCGCCACCCATGCAGCCGAATAAGATTGAGCCTGATTATTGATAATACCACTATAATAAGTACCTACAGGAGTTAGATACTCAGCCTCTAAAGCAGCAGGTGCGGCAGGTGCAGCATAACGGTTCGCCCAGACTTCTCTGGTTTTCCACGTTTTTGTAGCCGCAGCACTTTCACTAAGACGTACCTCGGAATTTATTACACTTTGCCGTTCAATCATAGCCTTATCCACTTGCTTGGCTAAAAGAGAACTTTCCACAGGTCTGCAAACCTGAGCGGATACTGACATATAAGCCAATAGCGCCAATACAAAAGTAAATTTTCTCATAACAATTGTTTTAAATGATTTAATAACAACCGGAGCGGCGCTCCGGTTGAGTTTTTATCTTAAATATTATTTATACGAAACATAAAACCAAACATCAGGATCATTCTTAGACTGCATTTTGAGAGATGATAAAACTAAAGGTTCGTCTGCCGAAACAGTGAAATCCGTATTTACCAATTCTACAAAATCCTTAAATCCGTCAAAATCCTTATAGAACATCAGTCCCGGTTGGTCTCCGGTTCCTTTATAGCTATATGCCACAGATTCAGGCGAAACCGTTTTTTCAAAATTCAAATACCCTTCTGTTGTCGCGGTACTTCTCTTAGTCGTGATTCTCAATACGTCCGACTGATTTTTACCATAATAGTAAAATGACAACTGAACTGTTCTTCCTACCGCACTGCAGCTTGCCACTATTCTGTCATATACCGCTTTCACCTTGGGACTCATATCTTTGGCTGGTTCCACAACCCAGCGGTTAGCCGAGCTCCGGGAAGGCTCTTCAGGAGTAACAGCCTGATTATAAAAATCCAGAGCATTACCACCATCCACAGAAAAACCGTTTGATATCAATTTCTTATCGGCCAATTTAAAATCCTGCACAGAAGTACCTCCGACACTAAAGGCTGAATATAAACGCAATCCGTCCGGCGTTACGATAAAAGGAACTTTATCCCCGTCGGCATACCGATTTCCCCCCTCGGGCACTATATTAAATATATGAGTAGTCCCGTCATACATCGTATAATATGTATCTTCTACCCGGAGATAAAAATTATTAGGAGTATTGCCGAACAGGAAAGTATTCATATTATCCAGCGATTTAAAATAATCCTCCCAATTCTGTCCATCAGCCAAACGGCTCATCAACACATAGGCTCCGTGCTTTTTACCTTTCAGCTTGATTTGGCTGTCAGAATATTCCAGGACAATAAACTCATAATCTCCTTCCAGTCCTTTTCCCTCCAGATCAGGATTATTGTCAGGATCGATAGGATCGGCAAAAATATGAAATATCGTATTATACGAATTAAACGTCAGAACAGGACCGTTATCCAGAATAACCTCCCAAAGGCTAATTTCCTCCTTATACTGATTCTTTAAATATTTATTTTTTCCAGCCATGGTCACATTGCCTCCGGTGCCGAATTTCATCAGATAGGTATAACCTTCGGTGGTTGGATTCGGGAAATAATGCATTACCCATCCGTTGGGAGCAGCAGCCAGAGCAGCTTCCGTACCTTCCTTAAATTCTTTTGCACGGATTGCAGCAGATTTGCCAAAAATATCTTCTTCTTCGTGTAAACATCCGGTCGCAACTAGCGACAACGCTATCAGAAAAGCACCTATTATCTTTTTCATTATCTATTTACTTATCTTGGTTATCGTTATTATTATCTGCAGCCTGGTCCTGAAACAAATCATCCAGATTATCGGCATGTATTATCACGTTATTTTGACGTTCCAGAATTTCGGCTCTCATAGCCTCAATATCTATATTCCAGGATTCCGCAAGCCATTTCTTGGCGATTTCATATTTCTGAAGAATCAATTCTTTACCCTTTATGCCTTCCTCGTTCGGAGTATTTTCGGCACGAGTGAGAATAGCATTCCACTGGTCGTCGGATAATACCAAACGGTTAGCGATCACTTCCACAAAATCCTCACGCGCTTCCGATCCGGCATAGTTCGTTACAAAGCCCAGCGAATTAGCCTCATCATCGCTCCAATCCTGCCAAGTCTTAGGATTGTATTTACCTGCAGATAATAAATTAAATTCCGTAGGATAACTTTTTTTCTGGTGAAGGATATGTGAAAATTCATGGTGCATCGTCTTGAAATAATATTCGTTCATATCATCCACACTTTTCGGGTTGAGTTTGTTACAACGATACAGGGTTACTTTAAGCCCTCCTTCGGCCGTACCCAGAATTTCGGTTCCGGAATCGGGATTATAAGCGGACGACCCTATCAGGTGAATAATACGGGGACCATTATCACGAAGAAACTGTTTACCTACCTTCGTCTCATATACATCGAACCACAAATACTTAACCAGCTTCGCCATCTGCTGGGCCTTTTCATAAGTAACCGGAACCAGGTTGTAATCCAGATTGGAACCTACATCCTGCATACGGTAACGGAAATCCAGGTTATAATCCACTATATAGTTATCATATAACCATTTATCAAATTCGTATGTATATGAATTAGGATCCAGATATCCTATATTCGTATCGAATATCGACTCTTCAAACTCGTCGTCTTTACAGGAAACAACCGAGAGAGACAGCATCAACAATAATGTTGTTATTTTGATTGTTGTTTTCATATTTTATATCTCCTTCCTTTTATCTTCTGGTTACTAATTCATCCGGACCTGCAGGTGTCTTTTCATTGACACGGTTATTAGGTTCCATACCTGCGGATATTACATCCTGCGGCAGCTGTATAGCACGACGCACATCGTTGGGAGTTAAAACATCCCGGGTTTTATTTTTATCGTACTCATGCACGACTTCAATACCGTAACGTTTGATATCAAACCAGCGCAAGCCGTCAAAAACAGTTTCGATACGACGGAAATGTAATACACAATCCAAATAGGGTTTAAGATCGGAAGGCACTACATGTGAAGCCGGCGTATGAAATTCCTGTACATATCCTTCTTTACCCGGTGTATAAAAGTCTACAACGGCACTCGCCGTCAATTCTTTCGTACATTGTTTCGATTTAGACCAGGCATTCAAATCAGCAATAGCCATCTCTTTATACTGTGCTCCTTCTGTCTGAGAAAGGTACAAATACGCTTCGGCCCGGCAAAGCAATGTCTCTTCGGCAGAGAAAGGAACATACAACGTATGAATATATCCTATACCGGCAATCTTATCCGTAAATTCAAAATATTCATACACTTTGAATAACCAGGAACCGTACTCCTGGCCCTTATTAACATACATGCGTCCTCTGTAACAAGGCAAACTTCCGTTCCATGTCGGTCCGCTACCATCCCAGGATACAACCTCCGAAGGAAGTCCGTTATGGGCATAGCGCGTTCCGTAAAACATACGCCAGAACAACGAATTCGTTGCGGATATCATAAAATTACACGTCTTAGAGGTAGAAAAATAAGAATCCCTCTGGGAAACGATACTTGTATTCGAGATGCCGGAAGCAGAATCGCTCCAGTCGCGCAACATGGTAGAAACGTTTGTGCCCAATGCCAGATTCGCCCACTTTTCCACCTCCTTATAATCTCTTTTAAAGAGATAAAAACGAGCGGCAAAAGCATAAGCAGCCTGCTTGTTAAAATGATATTTCGGGACGCTGTAGGTCGTTTCGTTAATCAAAGGCAAACCTATTTTCAAATCTTCTTCGATCAAATCGTAAACTTCTGCTACCGATAAACGTTCATAATGCACCGACACTTTTGTTTCCGGCTTGGTTACATAAGGTATACCAACATCATTTTTACTTTCATTCTCATCCTTATACGCCTGCGCAAAAACATTCACCAAAACGAAATGATTATATGCACGTGTAATATAGGCCTCCCCCTTACTGGCAGAAAGCTGCGTTTTCTCACTCTCGGACCAGTCATTCCTTTGTTCCATTTTTTCAATGGCCTCTAAGACATGATTAGCCGAAGCAATCGCATTATAAGAGGTCTCCCACAAATAATAAGGCGTATCCTGATGAGACGATGCTTTTACTTCTTTCCATTTAAACAATTCTTCATGAAAAAGATCTTCATAAGGAAAATTTCCTTGCGGAAGATAAGCATTATTGTCCACAAAGTTATCCCCGCTCAACTCACATATTACGGCCGGACTTCCGGTAGCGTACGCCGAAACCAGTAATTTGGCTACTTTTCCCGGGGTATCCAGCTCCGTACGGTTGTCAGGTGAAACATCCAGAAAATCCGTACAAGAAGTCAATGGGGAAAAGGCAGCTGCTACAAATAATATTTTATATATATTTTTCATTTTTCCTCAAATTAAAAATTAAAAACCTAATCTCACTGTTAACGTAAACTGTTTGGGAAGAGGCGTAGCCACACCACCCGTATTAAAGAACTCCGGATCTTGTCCGTTTAGTTTCTTGTCAGCATACAACAGACATAAATTCGTCGCCTGTATCTTCAACTGAAGATTTGTAAACTTTATTGCACTCAGCCATTTAGAAGGAAAGTCATACGACAGGGAAATTTCTTTCAACCGTATAAAGTCTCCCTTCGCAATTCGCTCCGTCGAATAATTGTAAGCGTTATAAGCATAAGACAAATTGGAATCATTCTTATATTGACGCATACTGGCTATTACCGGAACAGTTGTATATCTTTCATCTCCGGGATTTCTCCATCTGTTCTTAAACTCTTTCGGCATAGACGACAAATCGGAATAAGCAGATTTAAAAATAGGATCCAAACGAACTACGTTTCCGAAAGAATAAGTCATAAACACATTTAAATGGAATCCCTTATAACTGAAATTATTACCAAAGCTACCCGTAATAGTCGGATCGGTCGGTCCTTCATATTTCAAATATCCTTTTTTCTCAAATTCCTGGAAATTGATATCTGTCGTAACCACCTCGTTATTCTCGTTAATAAACATGGGCAAACCTTCGTCATTCAACCCTACAAAAGGGATAGAGAAAAGAGCGCGCACCGGATATCCCTGCAAAGCATAACCACTGCCCGAAACCAAATCAATCACACGGGTTTGCGTATCCAGTTTTGTGATTTTTGTCTTAGCATTTGCAAAAATAAAGTCCGTTGTCCACGTAAAATCCTTCGTAACGATATTACGAGTCGACAAAGTAAACTCATAACCATGAGTATTCATAGATGCGACGTTAGCCATCTTGGCAATCTCTCCGCCCGCACCCTCAGTACGCTGCAAACCTATCAAGTCGAAATTCTTACGGGAATATACATCCGCGTCAAAATTTATCCGGTTATTAAGAAAACCTAAGCTTACACCTACGTTAAATTCATGTTTCTTTTCGTAAGTCAATTCACTATTTTCCAGATTTGCAATATAAATAGCCGATTCGGCAGATTCATTATTAGGACGCCAGATATTGCTATTCAAATATATAGCACGTGCATTCGTCACATCACCCGGACCCGCGTCGGCAGTCAACGAATAAGAAGCTCTCAGCGTTGCATGGGAAAATGCAGGTTGAAGATTCTTGAAAAATTCTTCTTCATGAGCGTTCCATGCGCCTGCGACGTTCCAGGTAGGTAACCAACGCGATTGTCTGGATTTCCCCAAACGGTTTGTACCTTCGTAACGTCCAGTTCCCGTAATGGTATAACGGCCGGCATAATTATAAGTACCCATAGCGAAGAAAGCCAAGCGGTTATATGTAGTCGTTACATTAGAAAAATAATCGGTATTTTCTTCATTACCCTGCTTGAACACACGATAATCATAACGAGGAATACCTCCGTCGTTATATTTATATCCCCAGCCTCTGAACCAGGCTTTCTGACGTATAGTAGAATTACGTTCCACTCCACCGAAAAGACTGATAATATGGTCGTTATTTATACTGGTATTATAATTTACCGTACCACGGAAATCCTCACTCCTCATCGTATAATTGGAAGCGGTATAGATACCGCCCTCCGGCAGAATAGAAACAGGCAACGCATTAGGATTATCAGGATCGGTATATAACAGACGGTTTGCATCCCGTATCGTCGGATTATCAGGATAAACACCGGCCCGATAAGCATTTGCCTGGTTAGAATCATCTTTAACATGATGTTCTTGGAATGTAGATTGATAACGTATGGCAGCCAAGCCGGAAAGTTCCAGTCCTCGTACAGGTTTCCAGTTCAATTCACCTTGAAATTTCAAATCTACGATAGATAAGTCGATATAATTATTTTCCAGCTCATGAAAAATATTGAAATCCGTATAAAAACGTTTATAGTAAATATTCGGATCCAACGTACGCGACGTATTCAAAGCAAAGCTATACGGATTGATATCAAAGTCACGTTTCACTTCACCCGTTACCACATCGGTTTGCTGATTAAGCGTACCCGGAGCCTTCTGCTTACGGTATGAACCATTCGTTAATAACGAGAGAGTCAAAGATTTATACAAATTAAAAGAAGCATTCGCATTTGCGGTATAACGCTGTACTTTACTCGAGAGCGTCCATCCCGGATCGTTCATCGCAGAAAGAGAAAAATACGTTCTGGCACGATCGGTACCGGTTGAAATACTTACCGCATGATTCTGTTGGATAGAATTACTGAACAATAAATCGAACCAATCGGTATTGAGAAATTCAGCACCTTGAAGATATCTATTTTTATCAGCACGAGTATTTGCCAGCAAATATTTGCCGGTATTCACATCATATGTATTGATCATATCATACATCTTGCCATAAACACCCGAAGCGGAACCATTTACCAGGTTAGCAAATTCCAACCAGCCCTTATCTTCCATTTCTTGATATATACCCATTTGCTCCTGAGAATTCAAAATATTGAAATCGCTGTAACTGGGAACAAGGCGGGTTGTAAATTCTCCCGTATAATTAATGTGGCTTTTACCGGCAACACCTTTTTTAGTGGTAATAACTATCACACCGGCCATAGCACGAGCACCATATATAGAAGTAGCCGAACCATCTTTCAATATCTGGAAGCTCTCTATATCATCGGCATTCAATCCTGCAATAGCAGAAGAGATAAGAGTCTCGGCGTCACCGGAAGAAAGAGCATCCGTAGAAACATCTACAGCATCTTCCATAACCACTCCGTCCACAACCCACAACGGTCTTGAATTACCGTATATAGAGGTAGCGCCACGTACACGGATCTTAGGCGCCGTACCGAAAGTACCGGACACATTCTGAACCGAAACACCGGCTGCACGTCCTTCGAGCGCACGGCTTACATCGGGTACACCGTCCAGTTTTGCTTTTTGTGCATCAATCTTTGTCGTTGCACCGGTAAACAATCGTTTATCCATTTTTTGCATACCTGTTACAACCACTTCGGTCAATTGCCGTGAATTACTCTTCAACACAACCTTCATTACAGGTTTTACCGGGACCTCTTGTGTTTCCATACCAATATAAGAAACCACAAGTGTCTTCGTATTTTCCGGAATACTGATTGTAAACTTTCCATCCATATCTGTCGAGACCCCTATAGAAGGATTATCTTTCACTTTCACCGAAGCGCCGATCACTTCCAGACCGTCTTCCGCAGAGGTGACAACACCGGTAACTCTCTTATTCTGGCCAAACATCACTCCAGAATAGAAAGTAAGCACTAACACTAAACGCAGAATATTCTTCATTTTTTTTTATTATGTGAATAAAATTCAATTTATACAGAAACAATATCTAAAAAAGCAGATAACGGCACATAGCCGAAATACTTTATTTTATATTTCCGACCCGCCTTATCAATCACTCATTTTATTACAATTTTCCTCTCTTATCTCCTATTTAAAACCTAACTCCTCTCTCATCTTATTTAATTCGGAAAATCCATACTCATTTACATTAATTACATGAATTCTCCTTAATAAAAACATAACATCAAAAACGTCTCCAAAATACATATATCAATCAAACTGTTCGCAAAGTTTCACCAATTATTACATTTTGACATTGCAAAGATATATAATTATGTGGTTTAAACCATAATAAAATAGTTCTTTTTTGTGTTAAATCTTTTCACATATTACGATTTAACTCGATAATCAAATATTATATAACGATTTAATTGAAAAACAATTAAAATAATTACAATATATATTTTTATATAGCTTTTATGTTCAATTATTATTTTTATAGCCATAAGATGGATTTTTTAGTAAAAACATAGCAAAATGACACAAAAAAAGCACATTTAATAAATATAAAATCTCCTCTATTTTGTTAATAAACAGAATTGTGATTAACAAAATTTTCACACAAATGTAAAATACATAATGGATTAAAAAACTATATTTTCAAATATAAAAAACAATCTATCATACTGATTTATAATTAGATTTATTACATAGTATATATATAGTACATTTCTATTACATAAATATATCAATTATATTTATGCGAGTTTTATACACTAAAAACAGGGGAATAAATTACACCAACAACCTCAAAACAGCCTCTTTACGAGAGGATTCAAAAATTGCTCTTTGCTACAAAACGCCACTTTCACCAATTTATAATTTATCACAAGGAAGAGGCCTTTTTCTTCTTTTATTCATTCTTTCCACAATAAATACAACAAAGTAATCACTAAGACATGCAAATAAAAAAATTCCGCAAAAACTCATTCTGAAAAATAAACATCTGGCTTAAGAAAACTTTAAACAGCGAGATTTTGTATAATTATAAAGTTTACACATCCGACTTTCCCCGCTAAATTTTGATTAGATATTATACCCTATACATTATTATATATAAGCATAAACAATTAATAATTTGTTTTTACATCGTTTACAGAATGATTACACTATATTTGTAACGATAAAAACAATATAATATGCATGAACTTCTCGATTATTTAAATATTAAATTAACTCCGCAATTACAAGAAAAGTTAGAGCCTATTATTAGTGAACATCATTATAAAAAAGGAGACAAGCTTTTTCGTCCGAAAGAAGTAGACGAACAAATCTTTTTCATCATTAAAGGAGGAGCACGTTCCTTTTATCTGAAAGAAGGTAAAGAAATAACTTATTCGTTCACTTTTGAGAACGATATAATGATTTCCATGCGTTCCAAGCTAAGCAAATTAGAATTTCCCGAAATTGTCGAATTCATAGAAGACTCTCATATTATTTCCATCCATACCGACTTGATTTCCCTCCCCCTTAAAGCTTCAAACGTATCGGCCGTTACTTTTCTCAACACAATTTTGATTCGATACACTCATTTTTTAGAAGATAGGGTAATTACGCTTCAACATAAGTCGGCCCGCGAAAGATACGAATGGAGCATCAACCGTTATCCAAGATTATTCGAGCGTGCGACTTTAAGCCAAATTGCCTCATTTCTGGGAATCACTACCGAGACTTTATGCCGCATTCGTTCAGGCAAATACGCAACATAACGTTTTTTAGCTATTTGTTAAATTTTAATACCTATTTTCAAAACACAGTATTACTATTAACAATAATTACACTATTAAAAAAGTAAAAATTGATATATATCAAAAATTACTTATTTAGAATTGAGGTACTTTTGCCCTAATTTAAAAAGGTATCAAGATTGGTTTTCAATTCTACACAACAAAAAAGCAAAATATGAAAATTAGAAGTTCTATGATTATTCAATCACAGCGCATTGTCGTAATCGCACTATGCCTGATCCTCTTTTCCTGTGGTAAAAAAAACCAAAATGGTTTTAACACTGTAAAAGAATATGCTGTAATTACGGTTCAGCCCACTCATAGTCAATTGGAAAGTCTCTATCCGGCTACAATCAGAGGTAAACAAGATGTGGAAATAAGACCCCAGGTTAGTGGATTCATCACAAAATTATGTATAGACGAAGGTTCTGTCGTGAAAAAAGGACAGCCACTGTTTATAATTGACCAAGTACAATATGAAGAAGCCGTAAACATAGCCGATGCTGCCGTAAATGTGGCAAAGAGCCAGGTATCCACTGCACAGCTCACAGCAGATAACAAAAAAGAATTGGCTAAAAGAAATATTATAAGCCAATACGAGCTCCAAATGGCTTTAAACGATTTGGCAACAGCGAAAGCCAATCTGGCTCAAGCTAATGCTCAACTGGTAAATGCCCGTAAGAATCTATCTTATACGGTAGTAACTAGTCCGTCAAACGGAATAGCCGGAAATATTCCTTTCCGTGTGGGAAGCCTTGTAAGCCCTTCTTCAGCCACTCCGCTTACCACAATTTCCGATATTTCAGAAATGTTCGTATATTTTTCTATGAACGAGAAACAAATACTGGATCTGACCCGCCAGGGAAAAGGATCGGCAAAAGAAGCACTGGATAAGATGCCGGAAATATCTTTAAAGTTAGCAGACGGTTCGGTATATCCCGAATCAGGAAAAATAGAAACTATCAGCGGAGTAATCGATCCTGCTACCGGGGCCGCCAGCATACGTGCTACCTTTCCGAATCCTGACAGAATACTACGCAGCGGAGGAACAGGATCCGTACTCATTCCGTCTACCACAGATGCAGCGATCATCATTCCGCAAAAAGCCACTTATGAAATACAAGATAAGAGATTTGTGTATTTGGTTAACGATAGTTCCATCGTACACAGTACCGAAATTACAGTTTCCCCGGTCAACGATGGAAAAACTTATGTCGTACTTGACGGATTAAAAGCAGGAGACCGCATTGTTATAGAAGGAGTCGGAACTTCCGTAAAAGAAGGAATGACAATCAAGCCTATTACGCCCGAAGAGTCTGCTGCCAAAATTAAAGGACTGACACAACAAGCATCTATGAAAAACACCGGGAAATAATCATCGCTGAATTATAAAGCACATGTATTTTAAATCAATGAAACATGAAACTAGATAAATTTATTAACCGCCCGGTATTATCCACTGTTATTTCGATCCTGATCGTTATATTAGGAATACTGGGACTTGTATCGTTGCCTGTAACGCAATATCCGGATATTGCACCTCCGACTATACAAGTAAGTACATCATATACAGGAGCAAACGCCCAAACCGTACTAAACAGTGTTATTGCTCCACTGGAAGAACAAATAAACGGGGTAGAAAACATGAATTACATGACTTCTACCGCTACAAATACCGGAGACGCCAGCATACAAATTTATTTCAAGCAGGGAACCGACCCTGATATGGCAGCCGTAAACGTGCAAAACCGCGTATCTAAGGCATTAGGTCTCTTACCGTCCGAAGTTACCAAAGTAGGTGTAATTACCAGTAAACGACAGACAAGTATGTTGCTGGGATTTTCAGTCTACAGTTCCGACGACAAATATGACTCGAAATTCATCGAAAACTATGCCAAAATAAACCTTATCCCTCAAGTACAACGTGTACCGGGTGTAGGGGATGCCATGGTAATGGGAGCCGACTACTCTATGCGTATATGGCTTAAACCCGATGTAATGGCACAATACAAATTAATGCCTAGCGACGTTACCCTGGCTTTAGCCGAACAAAATATTGAAGCAGCTCCCGGACAATTCGGAGAAAGTGGAGACCAGTCTTTCCAGTATATCATGAAATATAAGGGACGTCTGCAAACCGCCGAAGAATTCGAGGATATCGTAATACGGGCTACTTCCGACGGAGAAGTACTGCGTTTAAAAGACATAGCCCGTATCGAATTAGGACGGTTATCTTACGGATTCAACAATAACGTGAACGGTCATCCGGGTGTAACGGCAATGATATTTCAGACTCCGGGATCGAATGCTACGGAAATCATCAACAATATTACTGCATTGCTTGACGAATGTTCAAAAGATCTCCCGGCAGGGGTTAAGATAGAAATTATGTTGAATACGAATGACTTCTTGTCCGCATCTATCGATGAAGTGCTTAAAACTCTATTCGAAGCATTCGTTCTCGTCTTCCTCGTTGTATATGTATTCCTGCAGGATTTCCGTTCAACCTTAATACCTGCAATAGCAATACCGGTTGCATTGATCGGAACATTCTTTGTCCTGTTTATTATCGGATTTAGCATCAACCTGTTAACGTTATGTGCTTTGGTACTTGCCATTGCGATAGTCGTCGACGACGCGATAGTCGTCGTTGAGGCGGTACACGCCAAACTGGATGAAGGATATAAATCGGCTCGAATAGCTTCTATCGACGCCATGAACGAAATATCAGGCGCGATCGTTTCTATCACCCTCGTGATGATGGCCGTATTTATCCCTGTAAGTTTTATGGGCGGTACTTCCGGTATATTTTACAGGCAATTCGGTATTACAATGGCGATAGCTATCGGTTTGTCCGCATTGAACGCTTTAACCTTAAGCCCGGCCCTTTGCGCCATTTTCCTGAAACCGCATGATAAAAACGGAGAGAAAAAGAAAATGTCTCCTATAGACCGCTTCCACACAGCCTTTAATGCTGCATACGATGTTATCCTGAAAAAATATAAGAACAGCACGAAGTTTTTCATCAATCACAAATGGATATCTTTCGGAACTGTTGCCGTTTCTGTCGTATTGCTCGTTTTCTTAATGAAAATCACTCCTTCCGGACTTGTACCGAATGAAGATACCGGAACTTTCTTTGCGGTAATAGACTTACCTCCGGCAACTTCTATGGAAAGGACCGAACTTACAATGGAAAAACTGGATAGTATCATAGCTGCAAATCCGGCCGTACAAAGCCGCACGCAAATAACCGGTTACAGTTTCATTGCCGGACAAGGAAACTCCTATGGTACATTCATCTGCAGATTAAAGAACTGGGATGAACGAGGAAAAGGAGAAGACATCAATTCTGTAATCGGATCTATATATATGCAGGCTCAGGCAGCGATTAAAGATGGCCGTGTCTTGTTATTCGCTCCTCCTATGATCCCCGGATACAGTGTCACTAACGGTTTCGAATTTAACCTACAGGATAAAACAGGAGGAGATCTGAACGAATTCTTCCGGATTTCCCAGGAATTCCTGGCCAAACTGAATGAAAGACCGGAGATAGCTGCTGCCCAGACAACATTCAACCCAACTTTCCCGCAATATATGGTAGACATAGACGCTGCCAAATGTAAGCAGGCAGGCATAAGCCCTAATGACATATTAACGACATTACAGGGATATTACGGAGGTATGTATGTGTCAAACTTCAACCGTTTCGGTAAATTATACCGTGTTATGATGCAGGCAGACGCTAATTACCGTATCAATCCCGAAACACTTAACAACATTAAAGTACGCAACGGGAGTGAAATGGCACCCATTACACAGTTCGTAACATTGAGAAAAATATACGGCCCCGACAATATAAAACGTTTCAACATGTTCACATCCATGACCATCAATGGATCCCCTGCCGATGGTTATACCTCCGGTCAGGCCATACAAGCCATACAGGAAGTTGCAGCAGAAAGTCTGCCTACAGGTTACGGATATGAATTTTCCGGTATGACACGGGAGGAACAAAGCAACGGTAGCGGAACCACTGCTATTATATTTCTGCTCTGCCTCGTATTTGTTTACTTATTGTTAAGTGCGCAATACGAAAGTTATATACTGCCTTTGGTCGTTATCCTATCCATTCCGTTCGGTCTGTGCGGTAGTTTTATCTTCGCACAAATCATGGGAGTAAGCAACAATATCTATCTACAGATATCATTGATCATGTTGATGGGACTTTTGGCCAAAAATGCTATTCTTATCACAGAATTCGCATTGGAACGTCGTCTCACGGGCATGTCCATTGTGGGTGCTGCCATACAGGGAGCCGGCGCCCGTTTACGTCCTATTCTCATGACATCATTAGCTCTTGTATTCGGACTTTTGCCTATGATGTTCGCATCGGGAGTAGGAGCCAACGGTAACAGCACACTCGGTACAGGAGCCGTCGGAGGCATGCTTATCGGTATGATATGTCAAATATTTGTCGTACCGGCGTTATTTGTCGTCTTCCAGAACATTCAGGAACGCATCAAACCTATACAATGGAAAGACTTGGATAACACAGAACTGGAACCGGAAATTGAACAATATGCGAAATAAACCGGGCATTTCATATACCGTATAAAAAAATAAAATATGAAGAAACCTATCATTTTATATGCAATCATATTGACAGTCATAATGAGCAGCTGTCATATTTACAAACCATATAACCGCCCCGAGGTAAATACCTCGGGGATGTACCGGGACACCATATCTGTCAACGATACCTTAGCGTCCGATACGGCCAATATGGGAAATCTTCCCTGGCAAAAAGTTTTTACCGACCCCTATCTGCAAACGCTTATAAGCCAAGGTCTGGAACAGAACAGCGACCTGAAAACAGCTGCACTACGCGTAACAGAAGCCGAAGCCGGACTGTTGTCGGCACGACTATCCTACGTACCTTCTTTAAATCTGGCTCCCCAGGGAACATTCAGCAGGATACAGGATATGCTTCCTCACCAATGGAGTTACAACCTCCCTGTCACTGCAAGTTGGGAAATAGATTTGTTCGGACGTTTATTAAACACTAAAAGAGGTGCAAAAGCAGCCTTATTACAAAGCGAAGCATATAAGCAAGCCGTACAAACTCAGGTAATTGCTACCATAGCAAATACTTATTATACTTTGCTGATGCTGGACAAACAACTGGCCATTACGGAAGAAACAGCAGCAAACTGGAAAAAAAATGTTGAAACAATGAAATATCTCAAAGAAGCCGGTCGTGTGAATGAAGCTGCAGTTGTGCAAAGCGAAGCCAATAGCCACATGATAGAAGCGTCTATTCCCGATATCCGCCGCCAGATAAGAGAAACAGAAAATTCATTATCCGTAATTCTGGGAGTAGCCCCGCAAACGATCAAGCGAGGAAAACTGGAAGACCAGACATTCCCGGAACAATTGAACGCGGGCATTCCTGTCCAAATGCTCGCCAACCGTCCCGACGTAAAATCAGCTGAAATGTCTCTGGCCAGTGCTTACTATAATACAAATGTGGCACGCTCGGCCTTCTATCCGCAAATTTCCATAAGCGGAACCCTCGGGTGGACTAATCTGGCCGGGGGACAAATTGTAGACCCGTTCACAATGATAGCCAACGCCGTAGGTTCACTTACACAACCCTTATTTAATAAAGGTACGAACATCGCCCGGCTCAAAGTCGCCAAAGCCCAACAGGAAGAAGCCTTAATTGCGTTCCAGCAAAGCATTTTAAATGCGGGACAGGAAGTAAGTAATGCGCTCACATTGTACCAGACAGCCGAAGAGAAAAGTATAGAAAGAAAAAAACAGATAAATTCTCTCGAAAAATCGGTGGAATATACGCAGGAATTACTAACTTTAGGAACATCAACGTATCTGGAAGTCCTCACAGCCCAACAATCGTTGCTTAGCGCACAATTGTCCGAAACTTCGGACTCTTTCCAGAAGATACAATCCGTCATCAATCTGTACCATGCATTGGGAGGCGGGCGATGAACAAGAAAAACCTTAAAATTAGAATATTATGATTAGTCCTTTAGCTTACGTAGATCCTGATGCGAAAATCGGTCAGAACGTTGACATTCTTCCGTTTGCATACATCGAAAAGAATGTAGTGATCGGAGATAATTGTACTATTATGGCCCATGCCAGTATTCTTAGCGGGACACGCATGGGAAGTGGAAATAAAGTATACCAAAGTGCCATATTGGGAGCAACTCCTCAGGACTTCAAATTCAAAGGAGAAGATACTATCCTGAAAATCGGAGATAATAACACCATACGTGAAAAAGTTACCATTAACCGGGCCACTAACCGGGAAGGAATTACCGAAATAGGAAACGGTTGCTTTCTGATGGAAGGTGTACACATTGCTCATGATACGAAAGTAGGTAATGATTGCATCATAGGAAACGGATCGAAAATCGCAGGTGAATGCATTCTGAACGACAAATCCATACTCAGTAGCGGAGTCATACTCCATCAGGGTTGTCGTGTAGGCAGTTGGACCATGATAAAAGGCGGTTGTCGTTCCAATAAGGACATTCCTCCTTACATAGTTGCCGCGCACAATCCTATCACTTATTATGGAATAAACGCCGTAATCATGGCACGTCATGGCTTCAACAACGAAATTATCGACAATATAGCCAAAGCATATCGTCAGATATACCAATGCAGCACGAGCCTGCCCAATGCAGTAAAAAGAATAAAGGAAGAAATACCCATGTCTCCTGAGATAAGAAGTATCCTCGACTTTATAGAGCATTCGGAAAGAGGCATCATTGCCTTAAATAAAGATTAATAGAACATATCCTTTTCAAAAAAACGGTACCGTTACAGTACCGTTTTTTATTTCTATATTATCATTGAAGTCCATCGAGTCATATCCACATATTCTCCTTCCTTTAGAAAAAGAACATTCTATCAATCCTATTTACCAATGAAAATAAATTCCCGATTCGGGAAAATATATCTCTTTCGAAGATAATGTAATTATATATAAAAAAGGAATTATTTCAAAACTAAAAATCCAAAGCACCGCATAATAAATAAAAGCACCTACATTACTGTAAGTGCTTCATTTTGTGTGACCCCGGAGAGGCTCGAACTCTCGACCCAATGATTAAGAGTCATTTGCTCTACCAACTGAGCTACGGAGTCATTCGCTGGTAACGGGTGCAAAAGTAATACTTTTTGAAGTACCTGCCAAAGTTTTCAGCCGAAAAAATTATCCATTCTTCAAATTATCTCTCAAAAAAATAAATCGGAATTACGGCAAATCTATTATTCTCCGAAATTATAATACTCCGAAGGATGGTTACGGGTAAGAGCGACCAGTTCCACATCCTTTCCTACACGTATGCCTTCCTGATACAATCTGTATTCTATCGTTTTATAAGCCAATTCCGGATGATTATTATCCCGGCTTAAATGACATAGAAATATATATTTGAGATCCGAGGTGAAATTACGGGCCAGAAATTCGCCCGTAGCGGCATTGTCCATATGACCGCTGCCTGCCAGGATCCTTTTCTTGAGATAAGGCGGATACGTTCCGTTTATAAGCATTTCTTCATCGTAATTAGCTTCAATAACCATAAAGTTCGCTTGTTTCAGATAATGAGCGGCAATATCGGTAATATGTCCCAGGTCGGTAGCAAAAGCAAATTTATGCCGGCCGAAACGAATAAAATAACCCACATTGTCGGTTCCGTCATGAGGTACTTCAAAAGCTGTAATTTCGAAATCCCTGATCCTGAACGGGACCTCTTTCACAATATTCCGGTGGGCACTATATACTTTCTCCACCATGCAATAATTACGGTTCATACCCTGCAATATAGCTTCGGTCGTATAAATGGGTATGCCATATCTTTCACCTACAATTCCGGCAGATTTGATGTGATCGGCATGATCGTGAGTTATACAAAGAGCTATGATTTTTTCGAAAGAGATACCATTATCCTTTAATGCTTTTTTTATCGTTCTTATCCCTATCCCCGCATCAATCAGAATACCGTATTCGTCTGTTCCCAGATAATAACAATTTCCACTGCTTCCGCTGGCCAGGCTCATAAATCGTAAATCCATAATCTCCTTCCCTTTTTGCTCAAGTCGTGCAAAGATAATTTTTTTAGCGCTATTATCCGAATAAAAAAATCCTAATCTGCTATTTATAGATTAAAAAAATAGCCGGCTTTTTCTGAAAATCGTACTTCAATTTACTCCATTCCTTCAATGTGCAAGTCCGGATGTATTCATCTTCGCAACTCACATTACAAGCTACGCACAAACGAGTCTGAGGACGGCAGCTCCGTATCAGATCCTCCATAAGACGATGATTACGATACGGAGTCTCGATAAATATCTGGGTCTGGTTTTCATTCCAGGCGCGTTGTTCCAGCAGCTTTATCTTTTTTGTACGCTCATTCCCTTCGATAGGCAAATAGCCATGAAAAGCAAAACTCTGTCCGTTAAAACCCGAAGCCATCAAAGAAAGCAAAATGGACGACGGTCCTACCAGCGGAACCACCGGATAACCGTTCCGCTGCGCTATAGCCACGACATCGGCACCGGGATCGGCTATAGCAGGACAACCCGCTTCCGATATGACCCCCATAGGCAAGCCATTTCCCAATGGCAATAAATATTCCGATATGCTTTCAGGAGCAGTATGCTTGTCCAGTGTATAAAAAGTCAATTCATCTATCACGATATCAGGATTGCTTTTTTTGAGAAAACGTCTGGCGGTACGCACATTTTCAACAATATAATGTTTTATTCCGGCAATAATTGTCCGGTTATAATCCGGTAATACTCTGTCAATAGAAGTTTCACCCAGAGGTACAGGAATCAGATATAAAGCAACTTGCAGCATAACTTACGATTTTACAGTAATTTTCCACAAAAATACGTATTTTTGCGGGGAAAATAATATGTAGATGAAATTACCTGACACATTTGTCCGACGTACCCGGACTCTACTACCCGAAGAATATGATCTGCTGGAACAGGCTATTCTATCGGATTCTCCGGTAAGCATTCGCTGCAACCGAGAAAAAGGAAATATATCCGGGACCGATTTCGAACGCGTGCCTTGGTCTCAAACCGGCTTCTACCTCCCCGAACGAATTCCATTTACTTTCGACCCGCTTTTTCATGCAGGAGCCTACTATGTACAGGAAGCCTCATCTATGTTTCTGGGGCACATTATCCGGCAGTATATTCACGATCCCGTACGTTATCTCGATCTATGCGCCGCACCGGGAGGTAAAACGACAGACGCTCTTTCCTCTTTGCCCGAAGGAAGCCTGGTCGTAAGTAACGAACTTATGCGCAGCCGGGCCCATATCCTGGCCGAGAATGTAATAAAATGGGGAAATCCTTCAGCGATCGTAACCCGCAACGAACCCTCCGATTTCTCTTCACTACACCATTATTTCGACGTAATAGCCACAGACGTTCCGTGCTCGGGGGAAGGAATGTTCCGTAAAGATAAAGAAGCCATTTCGGAATGGTCGCCTGAAAATGTAATTCGTTGTGCAGACAGACAAAAGAATATCCTTCGCGATATATGGAGTGCACTACGGCCCGGAGGACTGCTCATATACAGCACCTGCACTTACAATACGGAAGAAAACGAAGAGATGATTCTTTTTCTGCAAAAACAATTCGGAGCCATTCCTCTTCCCGTAAAAACGCATCCTGAATGGAGCATAAAAAACTCCTTACTGGGCGACATACCCGTTTACAGATTTATGCCTCATCTTACACGTGGAGAAGGTCTATTCATGACCATCCTCCGAAAACCGGAAAATAGTGAGGCTACGTCGCCCGGGATCTTGTTTAGAGAAAATGACAAAGCTACTAAACGAAAACAAAATAAAGAGAACTCTCCGGCCGTGCCGGAAGAACTCAAAAGGATGTTATTACATCCGGACCGATTCGATTTCATACATGAAACAAACACATTTACAGCTTTCCCTTCTATATACCGGAAAGATTACCAATTATTGCGAAACAAATTACAGATCATCCACGCCGGAATACCTATAGCCGAGCAAAAAGGAAAAGACCTGATCCCCTGCCATGCCCTGGCTTTATCTACTTCTCTGAATCTAAATTACACCGACAAAGTTGAAATAGATCTGCCTACAGCCATATCTTACCTCCGAAGGGAAGGCCTGCAGTTATCTTCAGATTTGCCCCGGGGATATCTACTGCTCACTTATCAGGGGCATCCTATAGGGTGGGTAAAGAACGTGGGCAACCGAGCCAACAACCTTTATCCGCAAGAATGGAGAATACGCAGCGGATATATTCCCCAAGGACTGAAGTCGGTCGCCATCTCTCCCAAAAACGGAGAATAAGTGCGGCGATTTTTATTCCGGGTTATATCAAAATCCGAGATACTTTCTTATATTTGCATAAGCCGAAAGATTTTTATCTATCCGGCAGAAGGTAACCCGAAAAACTAATCAGCGGATATGTTTGGCAGAACATCCCACCGCTTTAACTTTATTTATATGGAGCCTTTAAAGATTCTGCAACAAGACCCGTGGCTGGCACCCTATAGTCAGGCTATCGAAGGACGCCACCAGTACACACTGGAAACGAAAAAAGCTCTCACAGGAAGAAAATCCCTTTCCGGCTTTGCCGACGGATATCTATATTTCGGTTTGCATAAAACCGACAAAGGATGGATTTTCCGTGAATGGGCTCCTAATGCCACTGAAATATATCTGACTGGGACATTTTCTGACTGGAAAGAACAGGCCCAATACAAATTAAAACCTATAGGAAACGGTGTATGGGAAACCAAACTAAAACCGGAAGCCCTGCACCATCTCGACCTGTATAAACTGTCCATGCACTGGAAAGGAGGAAAAGGAGAACGCATTCCGGCTTGGGCCACACGGGTAGTACAAGACGAAAAAAGCTATATCTTTTCGGCCCAGGTATGGGATCCTGCCGAACCCTATACTTTCAAAAAGAAAAAATTCATACCCAAAACTTCACCCCTCCTTATCTACGAGTGTCATATAGGAATGGCACAGGAGGAAGAAAGAATAGGCACATATACCGAATTTAGGGAAACGATACTCCCCCGCATCGCCCGCATGGGATACAATGCCATACAGATCATGGCCATTCAGGAACACCCTTATTACGGCTCCTTCGGCTATCATGTCTCCAGTTTCTTCGCACCGTCCTCACGGTTCGGGACTCCCGACGAACTGAAACAATTGATAGATACCGCACACGAACTGGGTATCGCCGTAATTATGGATATCGTGCATTCCCACGCCGTTAAAAACGAAGTGGAAGGTCTGGGAAGATTCGACGGTACACACAATCAATACTTTTACGGAGATCACCGCCGGGAACATCCCGCCTGGGATTCTCTTTGCTTCGATTACGGTAAACACGAAGTCATACACTTCCTGCTATCCAATTGTAAATACTGGCTGGAAGAATTTAAATTCGACGGCTTCAGGTTCGACGGCGTAACCTCCATGCTTTACTATAACCACGGTCTGGGACAAGCATTCGGTTCCTATGCCGATTATTATAACGGAGGACAAGACAATAACGCCATAGCTTATCTGAGCCTGGCCAATCTGCTCATACACGAGGTAAATCCTCATGCGATCACCATCGCCGAAGAGATGAGCGGTATGCCGGGCCTGGCCGCACCTTTTCAGGACGGAGGTATGGGATTCGACTACCGCATGGCCATGGGTATTCCGGATTACTGGATAAAAAACATCAAAGAAAAGAAAGACGAAGACTGGAAACCAACTTCTATATTCTGGGAACTGACAAACCGGAGGTGTGATGAAAAGACAATCAGTTATGCCGAAAGTCACGACCAGGCGCTTGTAGGAGATAAGACCATCATCTTCCGGCTGATAGACGATATCATGTACTGGCACATGTCCAAAAACGATAATAATATGACCGTAGACAGGGGAATGGCCTTACACAAAATGATACGGCTGGTTACCCTCTCCACAATCAACGGGGGATACCTGAACTTTATGGGAAATGAATTCGGCCATCCCGAATGGATAGATTTTCCGAGGGAAGGGAACGGATGGTCTTATAAATACGCCCGCAGGCAATGGAGCCTATTTGACAGGAAAGACCTGAAATACGAATTTCTGGGAGAGTTCGACAGGGCCATGATCGGACTTATAAAATCGATACGACATTTTGAAAAGACCCCCATCGAAAAACTATGGGATAACGACGGAGACCAGATACTCGCTTTCCGCCGGAAAGATCTGATATTTATATTCAACTTCCATCCGAACAAATCATTTACCGATTACGGCATTCTGGCCCCCGCAGGGGCCTACGAAATGATCCTGAACAGCGATGCCCGGGAATTCGGAGGATATGGTCTCGTCAATCCCGATATAGTCCATTTTACCATGCCCGATCCTTTATATAAAAAAGCAAAGAAAGAATGGCTGCGGTTATACATACCGGCCCGTTCGGCACAGGTTCTGAGATTAAAAAAAGATCCGGCAAAAAAGAAAACGAAAGATTAAGACAAAATATTTTAACGGGCTGTCCAAAAGAGTGACAGCCCCATCCGCATTTTTTCAATGAAAAAGAATCCGTAACCCGACTCTTTCTATTACGGCCATTGATAAAATATAAAAAATATCAATACACCCGATACTATATATTTAGTCATTCATATTATAATAATTGGGATATTGTTTTACATTTTGCATATACAATTCATTATGCAGAGGTCTCCTTTTACTATTTTTATAGAATCATTCTGATAAAATTCTTCTTTTTCATTTTTCACTTCTATAAAAAAATCCGAAGTACTGCATACAGTCTATTCTATACTTTCCTTTTCGCAAGATAATACGAGTTACATAAATTGTATTAGGAGCAATTATGCATAATTAGGATCATTTCCCAACCGTTGTAGCTCTTTTACATTCCATAACCTTATGAAGGTAAAGCCATCTTTTATTCTCTTCTTTTCCATCTCTATAATAACCGATAGTATCCATACGACTACAAATAATGGTAATAAATGTAGAATTATCATTAGAAATGCTTTTTATTATAAATACCGTATCCGATTCAACACGAAAATCCAGTTTTTCATACCAACAAGATATATCTCTTAATTTATAACGTTAAACTGCATACGGAGTGCGTTTACTATATTTAATAGAATCGTTCCATCGGTAATTAGTCATCATATAAAAAGCACCTATTTTCATCGTTAACTATTTTAACCGGCAGGAATATAACCGGAATCAACACCGTTATTCTGATAATAAATTCTTAAAGGCAAATAAGATTCAACGAAAATTAAAATATTTTGTACAATCTATTCTATATTTTCCGTTCCGGAAAATAATACGGGTTACATAAACTATACGGGGAGAGATAAAAGCCCTATCAGGATCATTGCCCAGACGTTGTAACTCTTTTACATTCCATTGTCTTAATAATGTTAATTGTATATATGGATGAAGAAATGTTTTTCTATAGGTAATCCCTTGCATCACATTAGGATAATAACCCAGCGTATCTTTACTGCTATATACCGTAGTAATGCGTGGACTTCTATCGTTCTCCAGTATATAAACCGTATCCGATTCGATGGAAAAATCCAGTTTATCGTACCATCCCGATCGGTATCTTCGTCTATATTTATAAACTACTCTCGGCAGGTTTGAGTCTATCGTATCCCTTAAATACGATTCATCCGAGCCTTTTATCAATAACGGTTCAGGATCTCCACGATAAAAAGAAAGCAGTTCTTTATTGAATATATCTTTCAATTACTGACGGATATAGGGCGTTTCTCCTTTTATATACACAAATCCTAAAGTACAGAATAATATAATCAAAATCGTACGTTTCATAATCTGTTTTTTATTTAGCTCCGTCGGTAATTGGCCATATAATCAGATTCGCCCCGGCAGGAGTAACGCCCATGTGCCATACCTGACAGAGATTTCCCAGACCGTCGTAATAACATCTTTTACCCGACAAATAACGCGAGCCGCTCTCGTCCAGCATAATGCGCTCCTGGACAAACGACCTGTCGGGCGGCGGATAGGCGTAAACACGAACCGGCATCCACAGGGCCGTTAACAACAAAAGGGATAAACAACGGTTCATTATATTATTTTTTCATCAATTTTTCCACATAATCGAATCTGCCGAACGAAAGGTGAAGCAAATATTCCCCTACGGGCATACTGCTCATCTCGCAAGACTCGGTGTAAACCCCGGCTTCCCGTTCTTGTTTCGGACGGCTCCATACCAGGTTACCCCGCAGGTCATATAGTTTCAAAGTAACGGCCGCATCTTTCATCAGGTAATATTCGATCGTTGCGCACGTAACCGCAGGCACGGGATAGATATTGTAAATTATATCTTCTTCCCTCAACTCCCGTCCGGGATCTTTTCCCTGCTCCTCTTCCTCCTTGCGCCGGACCTCATCATCGGCCGCCCTCACTTTCTCGTTTTCCTCGTCTTCCAATAACAATTGTTCTTCGGGCGGAAAACAGAACGCAGTCTGGTAATATTCACAGGAATCTCCTTTTACTATACTCCGGCTCTGACGGCTCTCGAATACGGGATAGCGGTAACCCCGGGCATACCAGCGCCAGATATCGGATTCGAAACGTACGGTATCACATGCAATATGAACATCGATACTGTCGGGAAGAAACAATGTGCTGTCATTATTTACCGTAAACAGGATGCTATCTTCATTGGCCATCCGCTCTACGATCTGCCGCACGTAATGTACCCGTAATACATTACGCAAAGTATCTCCGCCGGGCAAAATCACCGAACCGCAGGCATCGGCTTTAACGGTAGTATGTCCGGCTGTACGGAAATATATCTTGCGTCCGTAAATTCCTTCCCCGTAATAATATTCACGTACCGAATCCCCGTAAGAGAACGGATAACGTATCCTGAATTCGGGCCGAAGATTGTCCACGTGAGTGGTGACGTTATCGTATCCCGTATGATACAAGGTATCTCTTCCGTCGGTATAAAAATAATTGGTTTGCTGTTCCCTTTCCATTAGGATACTGTCGTTAAGGCTCAGGTAAGCGACTTTATATCCTTTGTCTATCTCTTTGAGTTTTCCGAAATCCCACAGGACATTTTTTCCGGTACGTCCCGGATCTTTAAATTCAACCTGGCATTTGAAAATGGTATCTCCTCCACGCATACCATGATGCTCCCTGTCGACCGTATGGGGCTGGGCAGAAGAGAACAGAACGCCGCTTACAAACAAAACGGAAAGCAAAAGAAAGAAGGAATGTCTTTTCATAATATCTGAATTAAATCTTATTTTTTTACAAATATATAGTTTTATTTTAAAAATAAAAACAAACACTATAAAATACATTTAAATAAAAGTGAAAGATATCACTTTTTTTCCTGAAAAGATTCGGACGGATTAATGATATATACCCGTCCGGTAGCCCGGGTAAGAGCTGTATATAACCACCTATAAAAATCTAAACCCACAGCTGAGGGATCGATATATCCCATATCTATAAATGCCGTTTTCCACTGTCCTCCCTGCGCCTTATGGCAAGTCATACCATAGGCGAATTTTACCTGCAAAGCATTGAACCAGGGATCTTCTTTGAGGCGTTTCATTTTTTCACGCTTAGAAGACAGATCTTCATAATCTTCCAGAATCCGCATAAACAGGTCGTTACCCTGTTCACGGGTAAGCGCCGGCGATTCACTTGTCAAAGTGTCCAGGATGATCTTCGCCTCTATCTCCGCTTCCAGGTACGGAAACCACAACAGAACATCGGCAAACCTGAAACCGTACATCTCCGTAACTCTCCGCACTCTTTCTACCCTTGCCACATCCCCGTTGGCAATAAAGCCTATTTCCTTATGTTCTTTTCCCCAGAAATAATTATTCCGGGCAATCAGCAGCAAGTCCCCGGAAGATAGTTCTTCCTCCCGGTACAGTATCTGGTTACGTACTCCCCGATTAAATATATTAGCCCTTTTGTTACTGCGGGTTATAATAATGGTTTCATCGATACCGTCACGGTCGTAAGCCTCTGAAATCTTCTCAACGAGTTCTTCCCCGTTCAACGCGGTAACGTCGCGAAAAGGTGCGAAACGAAGCTTGGGAACCGGTAAAGGGTGGCACGTCATCATCTCTCTCAGCCGGGTGGCATTGAACAGGATACCCGATTCACTTGTCTGGCGAGCCACCTGATCCAGCTCGTATCCCATGACCCGCAATCCGTAACCGGACAGAAGATCACGCTCCAGAGCGGGACTTTCTTCTCTCCCCACGGGCGGCAACTGGGCGGTATCTCCCAATAACAACAAACGGCATCTCTCTCCCGAATATACATATTCTACCAGATCGTCCAGCAGATGTCCCGTACCATATACCGTGCTATCGGCCGAATCGTTAGCTATCATGGAAGCTTCATCGACAATAAACAAGGTATCTTTATGCAGGTTTTCGGTTATAAGAAAACCTTCCATATCAGGAGAAAAAGACCTTTGCCGGTATATTTTCTTGTGTATGGTAAACGCTTGTTGTCCGGCATAGCCGGCAAAAACTTTTGCGGCACGCCCTGTCGGAGCCAGCAAGACCGTTTTGAACGACAGAGAAGAAAGGGTGCGCACCACTCCTCCGATCAGGGAAGTCTTTCCTGTCCCGGCGTAACCTGTAAGCAGAAACAGGGAATCGGTCTCCGGTCCCAGGACAAAACCGGCTAACCGAT
Organism: Barnesiella propionica; assembly: GCF_025567045.1. Lineage (NCBI taxonomy): Bacteria > Pseudomonadati > Bacteroidota > Bacteroidia > Bacteroidales > Barnesiellaceae > Barnesiella > Barnesiella propionica. Next base: position 46,493 of record NZ_JAOQJK010000010.1, read on the forward strand.
ATAACAGTTCTTCCTGAGAAGGATTAGGCTGATAAGGTAAATTCTGTCTTACTTGCTGAACAAAAATGTCGTTTACCATCTTTTATTATAAATAAAGAGAGCTACAAAAATAGCACTTACATTTTCTTTTTTTAAATTTGCAAACATAAATGTGACAAAAAAGTTTAACAGGAACGGCATGAACGGAACACTGCAACATAAAGATATCGAATTGGAACATACGGGACAATATCATCTGGCCTTAAAACTGGACGATAACGGTTTTTCGTTCGCCCTGTATAACCCGGCGGTAAACGGTTCTTATATCTACCGCAAAGAGACATTCGATCTCAACCTGCATAATTACCTGTTCGCTTTGGAAAACGCAGTCTATTCCTATCCCGTTCTCTTACAGAATTTCCGAAAGACACAGATACTCGTACAACCGGAACATTTTACTTTTATCCCATTGCCTTTCGCCTCTTCCCGCGATAACGAAATCTATTTCCGGTTTTGTTTTCCGGAATCAAAGGACGAAATACTGGAAAACAATCTGAGCCGCTGCGGGTCACAACTGCTGTTCGGCATTGCTCCGGATGTCTCGGATTTCTTGCGGAGAACTTTCGACCGCCCTCAGATACTTCACCACCTTACTCCTTTATGTGAATACTTTTACCGCAAAAGCAGGCTGGGCAACAATGCGAAAATGTATGCCCATTTGCAAAAAGGAAATCTGGACTTGTTGTGTTTCAATAAGGAAGGGTTATTGCTCGCAAATACATTCCGTTTCAGACACATCAACGATGCGGCTTATTACATACTTAATGCCTGGCAGCAGCTGGAATACGACCAAATGAACGACGAACTTCAACTATCCGGCGACAAAAATCTGCGCAACGAGATTACTCCTCTTATGAGAGAATATATTACTTATGTAATGCCCACGATATTTCCGTCACATCTGTTCGAGCTCGGGGAAGAAACACACGGAGCGCCGTTCGATCTGGTCATATTACCTCTGTGCGAATTATAAAAAAAGTCCGGAAATACCGGACCCTTTTCTTTTATTTCTCCTTTTACAGACAATCTATCTGCAAATTACCTTCTCGGAAAAAACACGTCCGCCGGCACATACCGCCTTCACCAGATACAATCCCGCCGGAAGGCTAATCCCGGAAACACCCGCAACACCACGTCCTTCATATAAAAGTTCTCCTCCTATGCCGTAGATAGACACACGTTCCACTTTCTCCGGAGCACTTATCCGCAAAGTTCCATTACCATCAAACCATATATGAATATCTGCATTTTCACCCGGAATAGTCCCCACTTCCAAAGACTTCCGGCTTACATTCAAAGAAAGATTCTTTATTTGCCAGGTAGCACTTTCGCTATCGGTACTCAAATATTTAAACGCAATAAAAACCTTTCCTTGCCCGTTCAGTTCCGATGGTAAAACAATCTCCGGTGCAGCCCAATCATTCCAACTGGTTCCGGACGAATACTTCGGTACAGGTATCTGTATCCATTCTTCCGGACGTATTTCACCACTCCGGGAATATGAAACAGAATACCACAGCGTATGATTATCTTTCATATTCGCTACACTTCCTTTATTACACACATGCATGAATTTAAGAGTAGCTGATACCACATCGGAAAAATCCATAGGCGGAGATATCAGCCAGTCTTCGTTACTAATGGAATGTCCCAGATAGCCTGACATCTGCGCACCATAACCGGAGGTATATTTCCAACCCTGCTCCCCTGTTACAGACACCGGCTGAAACGGGAGTAACGATGTCATAAAAGTAGTCGACAATAAAACATCTCCTTCAACCGGAGCATCCGGCAGTACAGGCAATATTCCGTCAAAAGCACCCGACTTTGCAGTCTTATCCAACAAAAAAGGCCTCATAATGCTATCCCCCCAAATATATTCGGCCAAATTAGGAAAATCGATGAACGGGTTACGGTTATGCTGGATAGCATAGACTGCGTTATTACGGTCTATCTCTTTTTGTGATACGGGATCTTCCCGGCTCCACTTCAGCAATAACCGCTGTGCACCTACCGTGAAGACCGGATACGTATCTTTTTGCAGCATGGATCTGGTTCCCACCGAACGCCAGCGGTTGCTGAGATTCTCATAACAAGTTACCATATACATGTACATACGGGCAAAATCACCCTTATATTCATCGTCCGGCTCAAAAACAGTATTCTCTTCATATCCCATAAAAGATTTTCCGGGTCCGACTTTAGAAACATAATTATTAAACGGCAAAATATCTCCATTATCATTATAAGGAATATCGCCTTCTACCTCACCCAGCGCATAATTGCCTTTCGCCGTATTGGCGGCAACATTGGAAGGGGATAAATGATGAAGATCCTGATAAGCCTTTACATTACCTACATAAATGTCGGAAGTTTCGTCCGACACTCCCCACCAGCTTTTCGGAAGTGAATGTTCTATATTCACACCGTATGTATTAGGGTAATAAAGTTTCACATCGGAATACATATCCCATACGCGGCCATCCCCGTAATTATCGGTCTTGACGAACTGTGTAGCCAGGCAGCCGGCTCCCCAGCCATACGGCAGAACATCGCACGGCTCGGATATGATTTGATGAAATGCAGTTTTCAATTCATCCATTTTCTTTCCATGGGTATTTACATAATAAGAAACCGGTATTTGTGCAAAAGTTCCTATATATCCGAAGAATAATACAGCTAAAAAAAAGTAATTTTTTTTCATAATAAAGAATTTAAATTAGCAACAATTTACTTCAACAGCACCAGCAATATCCTGTACGATAATACATTCCCATTTTTCAAATATAGGAAATAATTTTTATTTTCTTATTTTTATTTATAAATATAATATATTCAATACATTTTCACTTTCGTAATAATCACAAACCAGTATATATTATACAAGGCTGAATATCAAAAACTTATTTATCATACTAAATGTCAATAGACCTTGGAAACAGATCTCAAGAAATCCATATTTTCAGAAGGGGTAGCAGGCGGAATTTCACATCCTCCCATCACAATCCAATTTTCCCGGGGGATATTGTTCTTTATTTGCAAATATTTTTCCTCGATAAGTTCTTTATTCCCCTCCATTATGACAGAGACCGGATCAAGATTACCACATATCATCACCCCGTCTCCCATTATGTTATAGGCTTCAACAGGGTCGACCATCCAGTCGATATCCAAAATATCGACTCCGGTTCGAGCCAGAGAAGGCAGTATATGGGTGATGTTACCACAAATATGAACCTTGACGATTGCCCCGGAATCATGTATAAAGTCAAATAATTCTTGATGTAGTGGCAGACAAAATTCATCATACATCTCTTTCGAGATCTGGGAACATACAGCATCCCCCACTCCCATGATATTAGAACCGGCCCTAATCTGCGCCAAAGCAAAGTCTTTAGCAGTGACCAAGCACTTTTGTAATATCTTTTTTACCATATCGGGTTCCATCATCATATTAAGCATCGTCTCCGATACGCCGCACAGATCGGCAGTTTCGGCCAGCGGCCCTTCAACCCATCCGATTACCGGAAATTTTTCACCCAATAATTGTCTGTAATATTTCACTCCGTTTATCCTGTCCATCGTCCGTTCACACGCATATACATCAGGATTAACTAATTTATCGACATCTTCGGGACACCTTATCAATTTTTCCGCTTTCGGGGAATTATCCCCATCGAACGTTATTTTAGCTCCAAATGCAGAAGTTTCCCGATAAGGATCGGATATTACACTAACCGCATCATGATCGTACATTTCCAGGCATTTCATATTCGATTCTACCAATATCCTGTAATCGGTCATAAAATCGGTATAACTCCTGCCGAATAGTTTTGCGGCATACATCATTAATATAGGATGAAAATATACCCTGCCATCATGAGTTTTGGATGTCTGTAAAAACTCATGTGTTCTTCTAAGTTTGTCATTCATAAAAAAATCTCCTTTCCTCCATCGGATTTAATAATACAATTAATAATAAAAAAGCTATTCTAACCGGTCTGGGAAACGGAACCGGCAATTTCACGGCCGAATTGTAATTACCGAAGAAACAGCTTTCAACATTATCATAAGATCAAGAACATAATTAATTCATACCGGTGAAAAACAAAGATAAAATAAAGCACTCAGGAAAACATATCGGTAAATTGCAAAAAACTATACCCTGTTTGCATTTAAAACTATGACTATCAAAGTATTCCAGCAGACCAACAATAACAAGCATTCATTGCCAGCGATCCTTATGTGCTTAACCAAAAAGACAAAGCAAGAACCATATGAAATTCCATTTAGATAATTATTCTATTTTTTCACATCAGTACACGCGACTAAATGCCTATTTTTATCTAAGTTTGCAGTACAGAACAGCCAATTCAGTATAATATGAGAATCATAAGCGGAAAATACGGCCGTCGGCGTTTTGATGTTCCTACCAATATCAAAGCACGCCCAACAACAGATTTTGCCCGGGAAAATATATTCAACGTCCTGGAAAATTATATTTCTTTTGAAGGGCTCACGGCACTGGACCTATTCGCAGGTACGGGGGCCGTCAGTTTCGAACTGTTGTCGCGCGATTGCCGAAAAGTAATCTGTGTAGAAGCCCACAGCATACAATACAATTTCATTCGTAAAGTCATGCAACAGCTGGGAGACAAGAATCTGGTTCCCGTTAAAGGAGATGTTTTCAAGTTCATTCCCTCCTGCCGCGAACAATTCGATTTTATTTTTGCCGATCCCCCTTATGACCTTCCGGAGTTAGAAACTATTCCCTCTCTGGTATTCAAAGCCGGACTACTAAAGCCTGATGGTATATTTGTCCTTGAACATTCCAGGAATAATGATTTTTCCAGTCTGGCCCAATTTGACCAACAGCGCGTTTACGGCAGTGTCAATTTCAGTTTATTCCGGAATATCTGTAACGAAAAAAAAGAGGATACAAATGCCGGGGAATAAACTAAAAGGCTTCACAGCCGGAATTATCAGTTCCGCTGCATTCGGTTTCATTCCTTTATTCAGTATTCCGGTAAGAAGTACAGGTATGGTTCCCAACACCATGATATTTTACCGATTTCTCTTTGCCGCTTGCGCCCTGGCTATACTGATGTTGATAAAAAAAGAATCATTCCGTCTGCAGAAAAGAGAAATTCCTTCCCTCGGAATACTATGTATGTTCTATTGTTTTTCTTCCGTACTTTTGTTATGGGGATATGATTTTATGCCCAGTGGTATTGCTACTACTATACATTTCCTGTATCCGGTCATCGTAACACTGGTTATGATTGGTTTCTTCCACGAGAGAGGTTCCCTCGTTACATATGCGGCAGTGGCTCTTGCCGTAGCCGGCGTTTACTTACTTTCGGCTTTCTCGGAAACTTCACCGTTCGATCTTTTCGGATTCACTATCGTTTTTTTATCGGGTGTAGCTTACGCCCTATATATCGTAGGAGTTAAACAAACCCGGGTCCGTATGATGACCGGAATGAAGCTAACCTTTTACGTAATGTCGCTCGGTGCTATCGTATTTCTGATCACAACATCCGTACGAGACACATTCATGTGGATACCCGATACACATTCCTGGTTCAACCTGGTTATGCTGGCCATTATACCTACCGTAGTTTCAAACCTGGCACTGGTTTACGCCATACGCCACATAGGTTCTACATTGACGTCGGTTTTAGGAGCCATGGAACCTTTAACAGCCGTTTGCATAGGCATAATCGTTTTCAGCGATCCTTTCACTGCCCCTATCGCTTTCGGTATATTAGCGATCATCACAGCGGTCAGCCTTATCATCCTTTCCCGTCCATTAGAGAAGACCATACGACAATTAATTATCAAAAAGAAAGCTCTATAACAGGGGCTAAATGTTTCTTTTCATACTTTCAACCATCCATTTAACTTTTATTGTGAGCACACCAAAAAATAAATGACAAAACATGACCGAATATTCGATTTTTATACCGTCCTTTGAAAAATAAACAAAAGACGCTTGTCTTGTTCTTTATCTTCTGTACTACAATACCGGGGTTCTACCGGAGTTTATTATCGACGAACTGATCATTACAAACTACCTTGTTTCAAATTATTTTATTTAATTACATTTACAAATTTCTTTTTATGAACATTTACATTGGCAACCTTAGCTATAACGTTAAGGAATCGGATCTCCACCAGGTAATGCAAGATTACGGTACAGTAGAATCAACAAAACTTATCATTGACCGCGAAACACGTCGCTCAAAAGGCTTCGCTTTCGTAGTAATGCCAAACGACGAAGAAGCACGTAACGCTATTCGCGAACTGAACGGTGCAGAATATGCAGGACGTCAGATGATCGTGAAAGAAGCTATTTCCCGGAACTAATCCGATAAGAAATTATAAAAAAGAAGAGGCCGGTAATAATTACCGGCCTCTTCTTTTATTACTCTCTCAATACATTATAATTCAAAACGCAGCAATCTGGCCATTTGTTTTTGATACTGGTTTTCCAGATTGATACGGGTATCCATAACTTCATATATCTGAGTCGCATCGACAAAAAAATCGACCAGAGAGATATTTCCCGCCTTCAATGCTTTCGTCAATAACGAAAGATTATTTTGCTCTCCCAGTACCTCTACATATTCTTCCTGAGATGTTTTCAACGCAAGTGCCTCATTATAATTACTACGAAATTCCTGGAGAAGCCGGGATTTTGTATTATCCGTCCTCAAATCGGTAAAGACAGCCTGAGAACGGGCAATTTTTACCTGTTTCCTGTTCGAGAAAAGCGGAATAGAAACTCCCACGGTAAATCCGTTGAACTTCATTCCTTCTTCATTAGCGAACCGATAACCAGCAGCAAGTTTAGGCCACCACTGGGATTTGCTTAAAGAAAGTTGCCGGTCGGCAAGATATTGCTCTCCCTTTAAAAGCTTCATCTCCGGATCGTTTTCCAATACACGGGCAAAAAGTTCATCGAAATTCCGGGGAAATTCAACAGCCGGATAAGCCGACGAGGTAAAAGAAATATCTTCATCTCCGTTCAGTGTACGCAGCTCTCGTAATTTATTCTGTAAATTCGATAGCAACATACGCCTTTGCGTTTTCACATTCAATAACTCCAGTTTCACCTTATTAGTTTCCAAAATATTGGCATCACCTTGCTGTAACCGTTTAGTGTAAAACGCTGAAAGCTCTTCAGCTATTTTCTGACGCTCGTCCCAAAGTTCCAGTTTCTGGTTCAGGCTAATAATATCCAGACACACCTCTTTTGCCTGCAACAATATCTGCTGGCGTAAAGCTGCATATTGATTATCATATAATGATGATTTCAACCCCATCATTTTATGACGATTGAAATATACGGTGGGAAAATCAAATTCCTGTGTAACAGAGAAATCCATCTTAATCTCCGAATTACGCCCCCACAGATGCCCGTACTCAACCATAGGATCTTCCAGCCTATTCATAGTAGAGACCTCCAGTTTCTGAGACTGAAGCTGTTGTTCCCCAGCTTTCATTTCTTTATTATGGGAGGCGACGCTACTTAATACATCTTCTATTGTCTGGGCTTCCGCCATACTGGAGAACAGACTTATTATCAGAATTAATCTTAAAATTTTCATGCTTCCTCTTTTTTACGGTTCATAATCAAATAAACAACAGGCACAACGAAAGCGTTCAGGAAAGTAGACGTTATAAGTCCTCCGAGAATCACCTTTGCCATGGGGCTTTGTATCTCATTACCAGGCAGATCTCCCGATAAGGCCAGTGGTATTAAAGCCAAAGCAGAAGAAAGCGCCGTCATTAAGATAGGATTCAACCTATCCAGAGAACCTTTTATAATAGTTTCCCGGAGCGAAAGTCCTTGTTCTCCGAGATAATTATAATGAGACACAAGCAACATACCATTACGCGTGGCGATACCGAACAAAGAAATAAAACCTATGATGGCCGGTATACTGACTTCTCCTGTAGTAAAGCGCAACATAAACACACCTCCTATAAGGGCAAGAGGGAGATTGAGCAGAATAACACCTGCCTCCTTCGCATTACGGAACTGATTATATAGCAACAGAAATATCACCAGTATCGACATCACAGAAGTAAGCATAAGCGTACGAGAAGCAGCCGCTTCGCTCTCGAATTGTCCTCCGTACTGAATAAAATAACCTTCCGGCAACTGTACCTCTTCATTTACTTTCTTCTGTATATCATTTACGACACTTCTCAAATCCCGGTCCCCGACATTGGCCGAAATAACTATCTTTCTCTTTACATTCTCCCTGTTGATCGTATTGGGACCGGTAGAAGATACCACATCCGCCACATAATACAACGGTATCTTGCCTTCCTGACTGTCAATCATAAGATTCCGTATTTTATCGGCACTCGTACGATCTTCATCCTTCACTTTTACTGTGAGATCGAAGGCGCGACCGTCCTCATATACCTGAGAGACAACCTCTCCAGCCAGGGCGACATCCACAAATTCCGCAAATTCAGGTACGGTAATTCCATACTTCGCCAGCATCTCTCGCTTCGGATTAATTTTCAACTGAGGACGCTCTATCTGCTGTTCCACATTCAAATCCACTACTCCGTCGATACCACCAATGGATTTTTTTATCTGATTTCCGATCATAAACATACGGTTCAGATCATCTCCGAAAAGCTTTATTGCTATTTTAGCTTGTGTTCCCGACAGCATAGCATCTATACGGTGGGATATAGGTTGTCCTATCTCGACATTCACACCGGGGAGCATAGACATTTTATTTCGTATATCAGCCATTACCTCGGAATGAGAACGATCCTTCAATTCGAAAGGAGCTTCAATTTCCGACACGTTTACTCCCAAAGCATGTTCGTCAAGCTCGGCGCGACCGGTCTTACGGGCTACTGTCTTTATTTCGGGTATCTGCAAAAGTAATTCCTCGGCCCTGCGTCCCACCTGGTCGCTTTCTTCCAGAGAAATACCGGGAAGAGTACTTACATTTATCGTAAAAGACCCCTCATTAAACGAAGGCAGGAAACTACGGCCTAAAGTAAAGAATACTCCTAAAGCCACAATAAAAAGAGCAAGAGTACCACCTATTACCAACTTGCGATGAGACAGGGTCCAATTCAAGGAACGCAAATAAACACCCTTCAAATTTCGAGCTAACCAAGGCTCGCGCGCCAGCTTCTTTTCCTCCTTTTCTTTACCTCCCAGTAAATAACTACACAACACGGGGGTAAGAGTAAGCGCAACAATAGTAGAAGCAATCAAAGCGATAATAAAAGCGACTCCCAAAGGCATGAGCATACGGCCTTCCATCCCTGTCAGGAAAAATAAAGGAACGAAACTCACAATAATAATCAAAGTAGAATTAAGAATCGGCATACGCACTTCTTTAGATGCCTCAAATACGACATCTATCGTTTTCTTTCGTTCTTCTGGAGGTAACAATTTATTCTCCTTTAACCTCCGGTAAACATTCTCCACATCCACGATAGCATCGTCTACCAGCGAACCTATGGCAATAGCCATTCCGCCGAGGCTCATCGTATTGATGGTAAGTCCCATAAAGTGAAGCGTAAGAATAGAGACCAATAATGATAAAGGCAAAGCTACCAGCGAAATAAGCGTGGTACGCAGATTCATTAAAAAGAAAAAAAGCACGATCACTACAAAGATAGCTCCTTCGAACAATGATTTCTGTACATTATCAATCGAACTGTCTATAAAATGAGACTGGCGGAAAATATCCGTAGAGATATTTACGTCCGGAGGAAGACTCCTCTGTAGTTCGTCTACCGAAGCAATCAGCTTGTCGGTAAGTTCTATCGTTCCTGTATTCGGCTGTTTCGTAACAGTCACCAATACGGCCGGTTTTCCCCGCTCCGAAGCGACCCCTAATTTAGGAGCCTTATTTCCAATATGTATGTCGGCGACATCTTCAAGTAACACGGGGACTCCATCCACACGTTTTACAACCGCTTTGGCAAAATCCTGAACTTTATTGGTAGAAACAACTCCTCTTACTATATATTCATTACCATATTCGTAAAGGACACCTCCGTTAGCGTTCCGGTTCATTCCGCGGGCTGTGGCCATAATCTCTTCGACCGTTACATTATAATGTTTCATACGGGCCAGGTCAAGAGATATCTGGTACTCTTTCATTTCACCCCCTATTACCGTAACTTGGGCAACGCCTCCCGTAGATAAAAGACGGGGACGGATAGTCCAATCGGCCAAAGTACGCAACTCCTGTAAAGAGGTGCTGTCCGAAGTAAGACCCAGGATCATAACCTCTCCTAATATAGAGGATTGCGGACCCAATGTGGGAGTTCCCACACCGGCAGGCAAACTTTCTCCCAATACCGCTAATTTCTCGGAAGTTATCTGACGTGCCTTGTAAATATCGGTACCCCAGTCAAACTCTACCCATACTACGGAGAATCCCGTAGTTGAAGAAGATCGTACGCGCCGTACATCTGTAGCTCCGTTCAGAGCCGTTTCAACCGGGAATGTTACAAGCCGTTCCACCTCTTCGGGAGCCATTCCGGAAGCTTCGGTCATCACCACTACCGTAGGGGCATTCAGGTCCGGGAACACATCCACTTCCATATTCATGGAAGTATAAGTGCCGGCAAACAACAGCAATATAGAAACTACCAGCACCACCAGGCGGTTATGAAGCGAATATCTTATTATTTTGTTCAGCATAATATCTCCTTTCCGGCTTAGTGATTATGTGTATGACCCTCGGGAATAACACCGCTGTTCGCAGCCAGTTTCACCTGGTAGACACCTTTGGTCACTACTTCGTCCCCAGGTTTCAAGCCGGAAAGTATCTGTACATTTTTTCCGTCGGAAGCACCTAATGTCACTTCCTGTTTTCTATAGCCTTCTTTATCCAGCCTCAGATAAACAAAATACAACCCTTGCTCCTCGCTAAGGGATGATACCGGAACTTTCAATACATTTTTTAAAGGAGATGCTATCAGATAGACCTCCACATATGAGCCCGGAATAACCTCTCCTTTGTTATCAAACTCGAAAGTCACCGGAATATAGAATGAGCCCGACGAAGACTTGCCGTAAGTAAGTAATCGCCCGTTCAGCTTTTTTAAATCATAAACTTTACTATCATACGGAGTTTTAAAATTAGCCGAAATCAAAGAAGGTAACGATTTATAATAGCGCTCCGAAACTTCGGCACGCAGCTGCAATTTTCGGTTTTGGGATAAAACAGCAAGTGGCTGACCTACTTCCACATAATCGCCCTCCTTTACCAGACAGCTTTTTACAAATCCGTTCATCGTTGCCGAAACAGCCGCACCGGATTGCATATTCCTGCCTATTGCCTGATAAGCCATACGGGCAGTTTCATATTCCTGGTATATACGGTTAAATTCCTTTTCCGAGATGATTTTATCTTTTACCAGTTCTTCGGCACGTTGATAATCTTTTCGGGCCGTCTCATAATTAATGCGGGCTTTCTCCACAGGATCACCCTCTGCCAATCCTTTTCCCGATATAACAAATAACACAGAACCTTTCTGGACTGCCGTACCATCAGCTAAAACTTTTTTCCCGAACGAAACCACTCCCGAAACAGGAGCCACCAATGTCGATTCGTCTCCCTGCGCAGCCAGAATCTGACCGGAACATTTAATAACTTCGCTGAAATCTTCTGGAACCATCTTTTTTGTAGTAAGTCCTATCGACTCCGCTTCCCCTTGTTTCAGTATAATTTCTTCGGAACGAGCATATTCCTCACTTTCATGTTCCAGCGCATGCCCGGCCCCTTCTTCATTCTCATGATCATGAGTTTCATGATCGTGAACGTGAACATGTTCCGGTTTTACCGGAGAAGAAGTCCCGTTACATCCTGTCAACAGAATATAAGTACAAATTATTATAATAAAAAATATATTTTTCATGTTGCATAATTAAAAACAGACAAACAGAACTTTTTTTCAAAAGCTCCAAAATAAAAAACACGACTCCCTTTAAAGGAGTCTCATACTTTATGCAACAAAACAGGGAGGTGCCCTCAATCCGGCACTACAGGTTAGTAATATGCTATGGAGCCGTTCCAGATAATACGGTCCGGAACCCGTTGTTTTCAATATATCGGGAACTATTTCCGGAAAAAAAGACAACAAGGACGTAAGCACGACCGGCATCATCTTAATAACATGGTGATTCAAAGAAGAAGCATCAACAGAGCTTAATTTCACCAAACAATTATCGGTACAACCTTTGCCATCCGGTTCATCTTTCTCGGCACTATGTTCATTCATTGAAAAGAGTAAACAGATATGCCCATCTTCATGATGATGATGAGGAAGAACTGTAGATACCACGATCATACTTGTGGCAAAAACCAGAAGAATTATGTACAGTCTTTTTAAATACATTTCTGTTTCAATGAAATACAAAGATAATCAGCAATATGAATTGTTCACACAGATAGCCATCAGACCGATGTTATTTTAATTTATTTTAAACTATCAAAACAAAAAAGCGACTATTCATCGCTTTCTTCAAAATCAAAATCGAAATCGAATCCATCATCATAAAATTCTTCTTCCGTAAATCTTTTCATCTCCCGGGCATCTCGTTTTGTAGGACGTCCAAGCCCTTTCTGACGTTTTACAAACCCTCCTATTTTTGTTAATTCCAGTAATTCATACTGGTCGGGAGTAGTCACATTCTCCAAATAACCGGGAACCAATTTCGCCCCCATCCGGTTCTCAGCCAAGGCGATAACCCGGAAAGAATAAGTCACCGGAGGTTTCCTCACCTGTATGATATCGCCAACCTTCACTGTACGGGAAGGTTTTACCGTAACATTATCGATAGAAATCCTTCCTTTCTTGCACGCTTCAGTAGCGATGGTCCGGGTCTTAAAAATACGGGTAGCCCACATCCACTTGTCAATTCTCACTTCTTCTTTTGCCATATCACTTATTATTGAACTGATTCATAGTCAACTGAATCCCTGCCAGACAAAAACTTTTTATCATTTCTTCGGCACGTTCTAATTTGGAAGGAAGCTCCGACTCTTGTTCAGGAGGAAAACATCCCAGCACATAATCCACTTGCCCTCCGCGCGGGAAATCATTGCCGATGCCAAACCTTAAACGAGCATAATTATCTGTTCCCAGAATTTGCTGAATATGTTTTAATCCGTTATGTCCTGCATCGCTCCCTCTGGGTTTCAGGCGTAACATACCGAAGGGGAGTGCCAGATCATCCACGACTACCAGTAAATTCTCAACCGGAATATTCTCTTTTTGCAGCCAGTAACGTACCGCATTACCACTAAGGTTCATGTATGTAGAAGGTTTCAAAAGCAATAGTGTACGTCCTTTTATCTTCAATTCACACGTAGCCCCGTATCTGCCATCTGTAAAAACAAGATTGGACGCCTTAGCTAAAGCGTCCAACACTCTGAATCCTATGTTGTGCCGGGTATTTTCGTACTCAGGTCCGATATTCCCCAACCCTACAATCAAATATTTCATTTAATTCCGATTAGTTACCTTTAGCCTGGGCACCTCTTGCAGCACGCGTCAAATTAACGGCACATACAACTGCATTCTTGGCATTCATCAGTTCAAGGCCTTCAAAATGAAGATCGCCTACCTGCATAGTTTTACCCAATCCCAAGTTATCGATATTTATTACCAGTCTTTCAGGTATATTAGTATAAACGGCTTTTACTTTCAATTTCTTCATAGAAAGGCTCAACTTACCACCGGCTCTCACACCTTCGGAGTGACCTTCCAAAGCAACGGGAACTTCCATTACCACAGGTTTTTCTTCGTTCACTTCCAGAAAATCCATATGCAAAATAGAATCGTTTACCGGATGGAACTGAATGTCTTTAAGAACAGCCATTACTTTTTTATCTCCTATAGTAAGCTCCACGGCATAGATATCAGGTGTATAAACCAATTTACGCACTGAATCTTTAGAAACAGTAAAGTCGGTTACAATGATACCTTTGTTGTTTTCCATTTCAACCAGTTTCTCTCCGGCATTCAATTTACCTTTAAAAGGCAACTCTACAATTTGTCCGCCATTAAGAACGGCAGGAATCAAAGACTGTTTACGTAACTCTCTTACTGCTTTTTTACCCAAATCGGTTCTGGGAGTACCTTCAAGTTTAAATGTTTTCATTTTGTTTTGTTTTTGTGTTACTCAAAATTAAGTTATCAGTTTCGCTCCTTAATTTCCCATCACACGGAATTTTAAAGCGGTGCAAAGTTATAACTTTTTTTTCTCAACGCAAATATTTCTCTGTAAATGTGCAGAATGACCGGTATATGTCCATGATTTTTTGCATTAAATCCATAGGACGGTTTGATTTATTTATCTACTTTTGTCCAGAATTCATTTATTAAATCGCATATCTATGAAAGGAAAGATTTTGGTTACCGGCGGTGTTGGATATATAGGCTCTCATACCACCGTTGAATTACAGAACGCAGGTTATGAAGTCGTAATTGTAGACGACTTATCTAACTCCAACATCGGCGTTCTCGACGGAATTGAACACATCACAGGAAAACGTCCCGTATTCGTACAACTTGACATCACAAATAAAGAAGGTTTAAAAAAGGTATTTGAAGAAAATCCCGGAATACAGGGAATCATCAATTTTGCCGCCAGCAAAGCTGTAGGAGAATCGGTGAAAAAACCGTTACTTTATTATCGTAACAACCTTGTTTCTCTCATCAATCTGTTGGAACTGATGCCTGAATTCGGAGTAAAAGGTTTTGTATTCTCATCCTCCTGCACTGTTTACGGACAACCCGACGTTCTTCCGGTAGATGAAAAAGCGCCTATCAAACCCGCCATGTCCCCTTACGGCAATACAAAGCAAATTTGTGAAGAAATCATCCAGGACACCATCCATGCAAATGCACCATTCCAATCAATTATACTTCGTTATTTCAATCCCATCGGATCACATCCTACAGCAGAAATAGGAGAGTTACCCAATGGAGTTCCCCAGAACCTGATACCGTTCCTCACTCAAACTGCAATAGGCATACGTCCAGAATTAAGTGTATTCGGTGACGATTATAATACGCCTGACGGTTCCTGCATACGCGACTATATCAACGTGGTAGATCTTGCAAAAGCACACGTTATTGCTGTAGACCGTATGATACAAGGAAAATCAAAAAAGAATGTAGAGATATTCAATCTGGGAACAGGAAAAGGACTTTCCGTATTGGAACTTATACATGCTTTTGAAAAGACTACCGGAGTTAAAGTTCCTCATAAAATCGTAGACCGCCGTGAAGGAGATATCGAACAAGTATGGGCAAATCCTGAATGGGCCAACAATGAACTCGGATGGACGGCAAAAGAAACCATTGAAGACACGTTGGCTTCGGCGTGGAAATGGCAGTTGAAATTACGGGAAAAAGGAATTATGTAAAATACATAAAGAAAAAAACAGATAAAAAGTCACTGAAAATTTCAGTGACTTTTTTATTCACTCATTATCAAAATCATAATAACTTATCCGAGATTTTTATTTGAAATTATTTTTATATTAGAATTATTCTAATTAACTTTGCCGAACAAAATAATAAAACGACAAAATGACTATTCAGGAAATAAAGGAAATATTTCATCAGAAAGGATTAAAAACAACCCCTCAGCGAATTGCCGTTTATTATGCTCTCTCGGAATTGAAGCATCCATGTGCCGAAGATGTCTTGAAACATGTACGTGAAACACATCCCACTGTGACAACCGGTACTATATATAATGTTTTGGACAGTCTTGTAAAAACCGGACTTATAACAAAAGTACATACCGACGACAACAAAATGTATTTCGACTGGGACACGAGTGAGCATCAGCACCTTTATTTCGAAGATACCCAGCACATAGCAGATTACCGGGACCCGGGACTTAACCAGATGATCCGGGAATATTTCGACACACATCATATACCCGGATTCCGAATGAAAGAGATAAAAATACAAATCGTAGGTACAAAAAAATAGATATAAACACAATTGTATAACCAATCAAAACACAAGACAATGGAAAAAAGCATTAAAGGAACCAGAACAGAACAAAATTTACTGAAATCTTTTGCAGGTGAATCACAGGCAAGAAGCCGTTATACGTTCTTTGCCAGCGTAGCTAAAAAAGAAGGGTATGAACAGATAGCCGGCGTATTTATGGAAACCGCCGAACAAGAAAAAGAACATGCTAAAAAATTCTTTAAATATCTTGAAGGCGGTATGGTAGAAATCACAGCTTCCTATCCCGCAGGCATCATCAGTACAACAGCAGAAAACCTGCGCGCTGCTGCCGAAGGAGAGAATGAGGAATGGGCCGATTTATACCCTGAATTCGCAAAAATAGCCGAAGAAGAAGGCTTTCCTGCTATCGCCACTACATTTAAAATGGTCGCCCGCGTAGAAGCCGAACACGAAGCTCGTTACCGTAAATTACTGGAACGCGTAGAAACCGGCAAATTCTTTGAAGAAGAAACCGAAATAGAATGGCAATGCCGTAACTGCGGATATGTTCATAAAGGTAAAAAAGCGCCTCAGTTATGTCCGGCATGCCAGCACCCGCAAGCTTATTTTGAAAGAAAGAAAAACAATTACTAATACCGGTAATTCATAAAAATAGAGAGGCTATAACAGCCCCTCTATTTTTTTATACCAGAAAAACAAATGCTCAACGAAAAGACGGAGAGATTTTTATCCCCTCCCGGCTATATGAATTATAAATGCTTTTCAATTCGGCATATATCAGTACTTCGGCATGACTCTCCCATTTTCTGAACATCTCATTAGGCTTATAATCCGGTATAGTATCCAGCAATACGTCCAGATCAAAATACCCGGCAACGGCTCCGGCGCCCACCTTTAATGCATCGTATGCATTACAGATTTGTTCTATATGAACCGGGACCATCATTACAGGTTTTTGCAGATACAGCGCCTCACACACCGATTCAAAACCTGCGGTAGTCGAGTATCCCTTACAACCGGCCATATAAGAAAGAAAAGTTTGGTCATTGATGCGATGCAGATTCAACCCATCGGAAATCCGTAAAACATCCGGAACATCTTTTTTATCCCAAAAGAATTCCAATTTTTCATCAGGATGTTTTCTATGCCAATCTTCAATCTCGGACAAATAACCGCTATTAAGCATGTATCCATGAATATAATCTCTTGTTTCATTTTTTTGCTGTTTGACCTCCTTTCTTAACAACGGAGGGACTACGGCTATTCCGCTTTTCCGGTCATCGGAAAGCGGATAGAATGATAATGCCAGCCGGGAAGAGGCTCCCAGTGCAGTCATCTTAGTGAAAAAACGTAATAAATTGATCTCCAACCAGGATACTTTCGGAAAAATATATTTACGATGCAAAAACATATACTGATGTCCTATACATACTATAGGAACCCGGACAGAAAAGAAGAAATTAGTGAGGCCGGCCAGTAACTCATAAAAATTAAGAACAATATCGGGGTTATAATCGGCTATTTTCTTTTTTATAAATACCATATTTGCAATATAAACAGGCAATCTAACCAAGTTATAAACAACACTCTTTATCAGGTTAGGACGTTTATTCTGAGCTGCGGGCAAAAAATTAGGACTTTCGAACGGAAGTATATCCGCTTTCATCTGCGATAAAAAATAATCGGGCAATATACGGGACTCGCTCTTTCCCACCAGACAGGCCACCACCTCATCCCCTTGCCTGCGAAGCATATCCTGCATAACCAATGCCTGGGAAAAATGTCCCCTTCCCTCCCCCTGTATAATAAAAAGAAATTTCATTTCGTCTTTCATTTTTAATCATAACAAAAACATGCTTTATACGGTTGTCCGGTTTCAGGAAGCTTTTATCTCTTTCGCATAATTTTCCTCATATTTGTATATTTCCCATATTCCATCCTCCCTTTCGACAAGAGCACTTAACGATTCCACCCAATCCCCGGAATTAAGATAATGCACATTCCCGAACCAAAGATCGGCCGGTTGATGAATATGGCCACAAATAACCCCGTCATAATGTTGACGCCCGGCTATCTCGGTTAAAGACCTTTCAAAATCCGAAATATAAGACACTGCCGATTTTACCTTATGTTTTATTCTCTGCGAAAAAGAACAATACGGCTTACCGTTTTTCCTCCGGTAGGCATTTAATACTTTATTTATCCATAACAAGAAAGTATAACCATAATCTCCCAATTTAGCAAGCCATACCATCCGGCTACTTATATGATCAAACACATCTCCGTGAGTCACATAATAACGTCTCCCATGAGATACATGTATATAATCCTGAACAAAAGAAACAGACGACAATGTAAGAGGCAATATACTGTCCAGAAAACTGTCATGATTTCCTCTTACATAAATAACCCGGGTATTATGTTTTTCCATCATTTTCATAATTACCTTTATCAGATCGGTATATTCCCGTTTCCAGCGCCCGAAAGGATTACGATGCAATTTCCATCCGTCCAGAATATCTCCGTTTAAAATAAGTTTTTCACAATCTATCGAATGAAGAAATGAAATAAGTTCGTTAACTTTTGAATGTTCCGACCCTACATGGACATCGGAAATAATAACCGTAGAAACTTTTTTTCTATTCATACCAATCTGTTGATTTTGATGTAAAAATAACTGTCCGCTATTACTCCAGCATGACAAGAGAATGTGATTCTTATGACAGAAATTCCCGTATTTTTCCTTCTATTTAAAATCTTTTTCCCGTCTCAGGAGTTATCTTTGTAAATAAATATTTCCATAACTATGATGCAATTTTTAGAAAACAATCATTTGCTAGGGCTGATAATAGGAATAAGTACATTTCTTATTATAGGAATATTCCATCCTATTGTTGTAAAAGCAGAATATTACTGGGGGACACGTTGCTGGTGGATATTCCTCGTAACAGGAATTACAGGCATTATTCTTTCCCTGCTCACCGACAACGTCCTCTTTGCGGCACTTCTCGGTGTGTTCGCCTTTTCATCTTTCTGGACCATAAAAGAACTATTCGAACAGGAGGAACGAGTCCGCAAAGGCTGGTTTCCTAAAAATCCGAAACGTACATATAAATTCTGAAGTATTTCGGCCCGTTATCCGAACATGAGGATTCTTAATTGGAAAAGTTTATGATTTTTTTCATAATTAACCTCTTACGGTTCCTTTTTTCAATGAAAATGTTTATTTTTGTGTGTTAAAATAATGACAAAATCGATTTGGGAGATGAAAGCCATAAGATTGATTACTGCAGCTCTTTTCTTCAGCATGTCCCTTTTAATGACATTGCCTATACAAGCTGCGTCTCCTAAAAGCGGCTGGCAGGAAGTAACCTCCGAAGAAATTACTCTCTCCAACGGTCAAAACACGACCCGGCTCCCTTCTACCGTCAAGAGCGGAGATCCTATCGAAGTATACAGCAATGACGGTTTTATCTATATCCGTACTCCCAAACGGGTACAAGTACAAGTATTTACTATCTTAGGCCAATTGGTTTCACAAGCATATATAAACCCGGGAACGTCACAACTAAAGATTGAAACCCGGGGTATTTATATCGTTAAGGTAGGATCTGTTACCCAAAAAGTCGCATTATAACTATATTCATAAATTTACAGAATCTATCCACTAAACATTTCCGATTAATAAAAACTATTCCGGAAAACAGGGATGTTAAACTGTAAATTCATTACATTTGTAAAAGATAAGAATTATTTTTTCACTAATATTTAATCATATGGAAAATATAGACTGGTCTAACCTTTCTTTCGGTTATATGCCCACCGACTATAACGTACGCTGCACCTACAAAGAGGGCAAATGGGGAGATATCGTTGTTACAGATTCACAAAGCATTGACATGCATATGGCCGCGACCTGTCTTCATTACGGGCAAGAAGCCTTTGAAGGAATGAAAGCGTTCAAAGGGAAAGACGGGAAAATCAGGGTATTCCGCCTCGAAGAAAATGCAGCCCGTCTGCAAAGCAGTTGCAGAGGTATAATGATGCCGGAACTTCCCACCGAAAAATTCAAAGAAGCTGTTATTACTGTAATCAAAAAGAACGAACGTTTCGTTCCGCCTTACGAAAGCGGAGCATCTCTTTATATACGACCTCTGTTCATCGGCACTTCGGCACAAGTAGGAGTAAAACCTGCTAAAGAATATCTTTTCCTAATATTCGTAACTCCGGTAGGCCCTTATTTTAAAGAAGGTTTCAAACCTACACCTATGGTCATTCTGCGCCAATACGATCGTGCAGCACCACTGGGAACAGGCAGATATAAAGTCGGCGGTAATTATGCTGCCAGTTTGGTCGCCGGAGAAAAAGCTCATGAAATGGGATATTCAGCCGTACTCTATCTAGATGCCAAAGAAAAAAAATACATTGATGAGTGCGGACCTGCAAACTTTTTCGGGATACGAGGAAACAGTTATATCACACCAGAGTCTACATCCATACTGCCTTCTATTACCAATAAAAGCCTGATGCAACTGGCAAAAGACCTGGGAATGACGGTAGAGCATCGCCATGTTCCGGAAGAAGAACTTTCCACTTTTGACGAGGCCGGAGCATGCGGTACGGCAGCAGTTATCAGTCCCATCGAACGTATAGACGACCTGGACGAGAACAAATCTTATGTATTTTCAAAAGACGGAAAACCAGGCCCCGTATGTGAGAAACTATATCATAAACTTCGTGCTATACAATACGGGGACGAACCGGACATTCATAACTGGAACACGATCATAGAATAATAACCAGAACATATAATATTATACAAAACGACCCGGAATATTAATATTCCGGGTCGTTTTGTATAAATATCTATTCAATTACCTTATTTGCAGTAAAGACTGCCCCTTTACTTGTAACAAGAGAAGGTTTCTTTTTATTCATGTCTTTTATATAGATATAAAATGATTTCTCAAAGTCTTTACGAAACGTCTTAATATTATATATATCAATCATAATTTTACAAACTCCGGATTCTACAAAAGAGTAGTTGTATTTTGTAATTTCACATTCATTTTTGTCAACGTCCGGGTAATATCTACCATATGTTGTAGTAGGAGAAAAGTCATTCGTCTCTTTTTCAAAACGCATTTTTACGCCATCTGCATTAATCCATTCATAGTGATAAAATATATTGAAACCAAACATGGTTGTGGAACTGGATTCCGATTCTTTTGCAAAAGAAGTGGTCTTATTAGTAGATGGTGAAGTACCCGACCATTCTGTATCAGTAGAAATATTTACGATATAGACATAACTGCCAGCTGTAGTTGCCAGTCTTTTTGTTTGCTCATCATAGGTCCAACTACCTTTATTATCAGGGTTTATAGATGCACAGGTACCGTCAGCGAAAAATATCCAACTTTGAGGAAAATTGTAGCCACTTTGTCGTGACCAATTTCCTACAAAACGCTTTATGGCAGGTGAAAGTTCATTATCACAACTCGTTCCAGTATGTCCTTTTCCATCGGTATTCTCTAAATTTTCGGAACCTCTTTCACAAGATAAAAAAAGTATACAACACAAAATTATTACCATATAATTGACAAATTCTGAATGCAATCTTAAACATTGGGGTTTCATTTACGTATAAAGTTTTTTTGTTAATATTCAACAAAGGTAATCATTTACAAATGCAATGATTCTTTTATATAATATTTTTTTAAAAAAACATATATAATTAATATATTAAAGTTATCAATAACAAACTTTTTGACAGAAAAAATTAATAGATATTTCTCCAGCATTAATTAATATACTTTTTTGGAGCCAAAAGAAATAAAAATATAACGTAAACTTACTTCACAGGAATATAACCGCTTTCCATTATGAGTTTCTGGCCTTTTGGAGAAAGCATATAATTAATAAAAGGAGAAACTTTTTTTTCACGCACTTTGTCATAATAATAAAACAAAGGTCTCACTACAGGATATTTTCCACTCAAAGCATTTTCCACGGTAGGATAAGAATAATTTCTATCATCATAAGAAACGGCCAGAGATTTAACTTTTTTATTTATATAAGCCAAACCTACATACCCTATCGCCCCTTTAGTCTGAGCAACGGATTGAATAATAGCTCCTGTAGCCGGCATAGACAAGCTGCCGCTCATATAATTTTTCCCGTCCAGTACACTTTCTTTAAAAAACTCGTATGTACCCGAGGATGTTTCCCGGGAGTAAACGATTATTTTCAAGTTATCCCCTCCCACATCTTTCCAGTTGGTAATCTTGCCTCTAAAAATTTGTTCCAGTTGCTTTCTCGTCAGTTTATTCACCTTATTTGCCGGATTCACAACAACAGCCAGAGCATCACGTGCGATCACCTTTTCTATTATCTCTCTATGTTCTTTTCTAAACTTCATTTTTTCGCTAAAGCTGATTTCACGGGATGCCATTGCAATATCGCAAGTACCGTTCATCAATGAAGAAAATCCTACTCCGGTTCCTCCTCCGGTCACTGTTATATCTCCCGAAGAATTTTGTTTCAGAAAACTTTCGGCCACAATCTGGGAAACAGGCAGTACCGTATCGCTTCCTTTGACATTTTGAGCCACCGAAATCGATATAGAAGAATAAAACATCAGGAAAAAACAGAGTACTTCTTTCATAAATGCTTGATTTATTATTTACAAAAGAACAGTCCGAAAATTACATATATATGACATTTCGGTTACTTTATCATAGCAATCTGTCCACCACATAATATTCTTGTAATGCTAACGAAATATTTTCTACACACATTCTTAAAACTTTCTTCACAGATACTTCATACAAGATAGCCTTCTTTGTATAAGAAAGAAAAAACATGAAAAGAATTTTCGAACGTATCATAGAAGGAATAATACAATGCAGCGGATTCCTTACCAGTATAGTAGTTTTACTTATTATCGCTTTTTTGTTCACCGAAGCATTCGGCCTGTTCAATAAGAAAACCATAGAAGACGGATATGTACTGGCCTTCAATGAAAATAACACCGTAAAAAAGCTAAATGCCTCACAAATCAAAGACATCTTTGACGAAGAA
Source organism: Barnesiella propionica (assembly GCF_025567045.1). Lineage (NCBI taxonomy): Bacteria > Pseudomonadati > Bacteroidota > Bacteroidia > Bacteroidales > Barnesiellaceae > Barnesiella > Barnesiella propionica. Next base: position 69,614 of record NZ_JAOQJK010000010.1, read on the forward strand.
ATATTGAACTGGGAACAATTGGGTGGCCCCAGAGAGCCTATAACCGTTTTCCGCTTGAACGACCTTACGCATTATTTTACAGAAACAGAGCTAGGAAAAGAATATGAACATGCCTCCACCAAAATAGATTCTCTCATCCATATGACACCCGGAATGATAGCTTTTATTCCTGAAGAATTTATTCCCCAAAATCCCAAAAGCCGTATCTTGAAAGACAATGCAATCCCCATGAGAGACGTATTATTCGGTACAGAATGGTTTCCTACAGCTACACCAGCTGCACAATTCGGAATACTACCACTTATCGGTGGAACTCTATGGGTAAGTGCATTCGCTATTTTATTCGCACTTCCCTTCGGGCTTTCCGTTTCGGTATATATGAGCGAAGTAGCGAATAACCGGATCCGTAATATACTTAAGCCTGTAATAGAACTTTTAAGCGGGATTCCTTCGGTCGTTTACGGTTTTTTCGGACTTATCGTCATCGTTCCGTTCATACAAAAAATATTCGGTTTACCCGTCGGAGAAACCGGACTTGCAGGCAGTATCGTATTAGCTATTATGGCACTTCCTACTATCATTACAGTCAGTGAAGATGCTATGCGAAATTGCCCGAACTCCATGAGGGAAGCAAGCTTGGCATTAGGAGCCTCGAAATGGCAAACTATATATAAGGTAGTGATTCCCTTCTCCATCTCTGGTATCACATCAGGAGTCGTATTGGGTATCGGAAGAGCTATAGGTGAAACGATGGCCGTGCTCATGGTAACAGGAAATGCTGCCGTTATCCCGCATTCCATTCTGGAACCATTACGAACGATACCCGCAACAATAGCAGCCGAGCTTGGAGAAACCCCTTCGGGAGGGACTCATTACCAAGCACTTTTCTTGCTCGGAGTTATCCTCTTTTTCATTACTCTCATTATCAACCTGAGTGTAGAATACATCAGTAATAAGCAAAAATAATGAACAAACCTGTATTCCCGTCCGGATATGAAAGACGTAAAACCAGATCGCAAAAATGGGCTTTCGGGATATTTTCTTTATTAAGTTATAGCATCGTAATTCTTTTGTTCGGTATATTAGGATTTATTATTTACAAAGGCGCTGGAGTCATAAACTGGAAATTCATCTCCGGTTATCCGGCTGACGGGATGACATCCGGAGGTATATGGCCTGCTATCGTAGGAACATTCTATCTGATGATAGGTAGCGCGATATTTGCTTTTCCCACAGGTATTATGAGCGGGATATACATGAACGAATATGCCCCAAAAAGAAAATTAATACGGTTCATACGGGTTATGACCAATAATCTAAGCGGCATACCTTCAATCGTCTTCGGACTTTTCGGAATGGCTCTCTTTGTCAAGTATCTGGATTTCGGAGACAGTATTTTAGCCGGCTCTCTCACCTTAGGTTTATTATGTGTTCCTCTCATTATACGTACTACAGAAGAAGCTTTAAAAGCTATACCGGACAGTTTCAGAGAAAACAGCCGAGCCTTGGGAGCTACCAAATTACAAACTATCTGGCATGTAATCATTCCGATGGCAATGCCAAACATCATCACGGGTCTCATTCTGGCTCTGGGGCGCGTCTCGGGAGAAACAGCACCTATATTATTCACCTGTGCCGCCTATTTTTTACCGAATCTTCCCTCAGGTTTACTAGACCAGTGTATGGCATTACCCTATCACCTATACGTTATATCTACCAGCGGAACCAACATGGAAGCCCAGCTACCCATCGCTTACGGAACCGCCCTGGTACTCATTGTTATCATTTTACTTGTCAATATTTTGGCTAATACTCTAAGAAAATTTTTCTCTAAAAAAGTAAGAACAAATAAATAGCACCTATATGATAAAAATCGAAGCAAAGGATGTCAATTTCTATTATGGCAACTTCCATGCGCTAAAAAATATAAACATGGAAATAGAGGAAAAATCGGTCGTTGCCTTTATCGGACCTTCCGGTTGCGGAAAATCGACCTTTCTGAGACTATTCAATCGAATGAACGATCTTATTCCGGATACCCGGCTGGAAGGAAAAGTACTGATAGACGGAAACGATATTTATGCTAAAGGCGTACAAGTCGATGAACTTCGTAAAAATGTAGGAATGGTATTCCAGCGCCCCAACCCTTTCCCAAAAAGTATCTTTGAAAATGTAGCTTATGGGCTAAGAGTGAATGGCATAAAAGACGAATTATTCATCCGCCAGCGTGTTGAAGAAACACTTAAAGGTGCTGCCCTATGGGATGAAGTAAAAGATAAACTGAAAGAATCGGCATACGCTCTTTCCGGAGGACAGCAGCAAAGACTATGTATAGCCCGCGCCATGGCGGTTTCTCCGTCGGTACTACTTATGGACGAACCTGCTTCGGCACTGGATCCTATATCGACTGCCAAGGTAGAAGAACTTATTTATGAACTGAAAAAAGACTATACGATTATCATTGTCACCCACAATATGCAACAGGCCACCCGGATAAGCAACAAAACCGCTTATTTTTATATGGGTGAAATGATAGAATATGACGATACACGTAAAATTTTCACCAATCCGTCGAAAACATCGACCCAGAATTATATTACAGGACGCTTCGGATAATCATCAAATGAATTAAAAAAACATAGATATATGGTAAAATTTATAGAATCTCATTTATCTCTGCTCAAAAAAGAAGTTGACGATATGTGGGCTCTTGTCTATAACCAGATGGAAAAAGCTATAAACGCAGTCAATACTGTAGATACCGATTTGGCTCAACAGGTTATAGTCAGAGAAAAACGTGTAAATACCTACGAACTGAAAATAGACAGTACGATCGAAAATATTATTGCACTTTATAGTCCCGTAGCGGTCGACCTTCGTTTTGTCCTGGCCATGCTCAAAATAAACTCAGATCTCGAAAGATTAGGAGATTTTGCCGAAGGCATTGCCTGGTTTGTCATACATAACAAAGAATATATTATATCACGGGAATTACTGGAATCCCTGCAATATGATAAAATGGGGAATCAGGTTCTCACCATGCTGAAACTGACCCGGGAGGCCCTCGATGAGGAGAATATTTCAATAGCGTCCTCAATTTTTTCTAAAGATAACTTGCTGGATGAGATAAACCGGAAAATAACCGGAACCATGTCCGCACATTTACTCAATCATCCAGAGGACACCCGAATATGCCTCGATCTGGTAAGTGTATTCAGGAAATTGGAACGTTCGGGCGATCATATAACCAATATGGCCGAATCCATTATTTTCTACATTGATGCCAAAGTATTGAAACATAGCGACAAACAATACGGAGAAGAACCCGGAAAGAAATAAAGAATCAAAATATGTTTTTCGTTTGCGTATGAAAAGAAAAAGACATTAACGTTCCGAAAAGATTTTTTTATTGATTCTTCTTTTTTTAAACCGTTTTGAATTGTAACTTTACAACTCGAAAACAAAAAATCCGGAATCATGCAACCTTTTGTACATCTACATGTCCACTCACAATATTCATTGCTTGACGGACAGGCTTCCATATCGGCTTTAGTAAACAAAGCCATAAAAAACGGAATGAGGGGCATTGCACTCACAGACCATGGAAACATGTTCGGCATAAAAGAACTGTTCGATATATGTAACAAAAAGAACGGGGACTACAATAAGGCCATCAAATCTTTAAAAAAACGGATTAAAGACATTAAAGAAGGGAATGAAGAAGCAGAAGACAAGGAAGCCGTTATAGCCGACATCGAAAAGGAAATAGCCGATACAGAGAAGAAACTTTTCAAACCTATTCTGGGTTGCGAAATGTACGTAGCCCGAAACGGCTTACTTAAAAAAAACGGCCGAGAAGACCAAAGCGGATATCACTTGGTCGTTCTGGCAAAAAACAATACCGGTTATCATAATCTCATCAAGCTTGTTTCCAAAGCCTGGACCGAAGGTTATTATATGCGTCCCCGTACCGACCGGGCGGAACTGGAAAAATACCACGAAGGACTTATCGTATGTTCTGCCTGTCTGGGTGGTGAAATACCCAAAAAAATCACCAATGGAGATATAGCCGGAGCAGAAGAAGCTGTTCTCTGGTTCAAAAATCTGTTTGGAGAAGATTATTATCTGGAGTTGCAACGTCATAAAGCGACTGTTCCCCGCGCCAATCACGAAGCATATCCTTTACAAGAAAACGTAAATAAATATCTGATAGAATTTTCCCGGAAACATAATATAAAACTAGTTTGTACCAATGACGTACATTTCGTAGATGAAGAAAACGCCGAAGCCCACGATCACCTTATTTGTCTGAGTACAGGCAAAGACCTGGATGATCCGAAACGTATGCTCTATACCAAGCAGGAATGGATGAAAACTCAAGAAGAGATGAATGAGCTTTTTTCCGATATACCAGAAGCGCTCTCAAACACGGTAGAGGTCTTAGACAAAGTTGAAGTTTATAATATAGAGCACGACCCGATACTTCCTAATTTTCCTCTTCCGGAAGGTTTTTCCGATGACAACGACTATCTCCGTTACCTAACGATGGAAGGAGCAAAGAAACGCTGGGGAACACTTACCGAAGAACAACAAGAACGTGTGGACTTCGAATTGAATACAATCAAATCCATGGGATTCCCGGGATATTTCCTCATCGTGCAGGATTTCATTGCTGCAGCCCGAAATATGGGTGTTTCGGTCGGGCCTGGCCGTGGATCGGCTGCCGGATCGGCCGTAGCATATTGTCTCGGAATTACTCAAATTGATCCTATACAATACGATTTACTGTTTGAGCGTTTCCTGAACCCCGACCGTATCTCACTTCCCGATATAGATATAGACTTCGATGACGACGGCAGAGGCGAAGTCCTTCAATGGGTCACCGACAAATACGGATATGAAAAAGTAGCCCATATCATCACATACGGAACCATGGCCACCAAACTTTCGGTAAAGGACGTAGCACGCGTACAGAAACTGCCTTTAAGTGAATCGAACCGGCTGGCAAAACTTATACCTGATAAAATACCCGACACTAAAAAAATAACATTACAGGCTGCCATAGATTATGTTCCTGAGTTGAAACAGGCTGAAGAATCCAGTAACCCGCAATTAAGCAATACGCTTAAATATGCCAAAATGCTGGAAGGAAATGTTCGCAATACGGGAGTCCACGCCTGTGGCGTCATCATAGGCCGTGATGATATTACCGACTGGGTACCGGTCAGTACCGCCGACGATAAAGTGACGGGAGAAAAAATGCTGGTTACTCAATATGAAGGAAGCGTAATTGAGTCGACGGGGCTTATCAAGATGGACTTCCTGGGTTTGAAAACCCTGTCTATCATTAAAGATGCGGTCGAAAACATCAGTATATCCAAGCATATTGATGTAGATATTGATAATATATCCATTGACGACCCTAAAACATACGAACTTTACTGTGCCGGTAAAACAACCGGTACGTTCCAGTTCGAATCGGCAGGTATGCAAAAATACCTGAGAGAGTTACATCCTTCAACCTTTGAAGACCTTATAGCCATGAACGCCCTGTATCGCCCGGGCCCAATGGATTATATACCGCAGTTCATTGCCCGTAAACACGGACGGGAACCTATCGAATACGATATCCCCATTATGGAAAAGTATCTGAAAGATACATACGGTATTACGGTCTATCAGGAACAGGTCATGCTCCTCTCCCGTTTATTGGCAAACTTTACCCGCGGCCAGAGCGACGGATTACGCAAAGCAATGGGTAAGAAGCTAAGAGACAAACTGGATGCACTCAAACCGCTTTTCATTAATGGCGGAGTAAGCAACGGTCATGACCCGAAAGTACTGGAAAAGATATGGGGAGACTGGGAAAAATTCGCTTCATACGCATTCAACAAAAGTCATGCAACCTGTTACTCCTGGGTAGCTTTTCAAACAGCTTATCTGAAAGCTAATTTCCCGGCAGAATATATGGCGGCAGTATTAAGCCGGAACCTGAATGACCTGACAGAAGTAACAAAATATATGGATGAATGTAAATCCATGAAGATCCAGGTACTTGGGCCTGACGTCAACGAGAGTTTATCAAAATTTTCCGTAAACAATCATGGAGACATACGATTCGGATTAGCCGCCATCAAAGGTGTCGGAGAAGCTGCTGTACAGGCGATTATTCAGGAACGTGAAGCTAACGGTCCCTATAAATCTGTTTTCGATTTCGTAGAAAGGGTAAATCTTTCCGCTTGTAATAAAAAGAACATAGAATCTCTGGCAATAGCCGGAGCCTTCGATGCATTCTCCGAAACTAAACGAGAAGTGTTCGATGCGAGCTGTATGAACACCAAAGGAGAACCCTTCCTTGATTCTTTAGTAAGGTACGGTCAGAAAGTACAAGCTGACAAAATGATGCAGACCAATTCTCTTTTCGGTGATATAGCTCCCATTTCCACAGCCACCCCGGAAGTTCCTTATGCCGAATCCTGGCCCGATCTAATACGCCTGGATAAAGAACGAGAGCTGGTAGGCATGTATCTTTCCGCTCATCCACTGGATACTTATGCATTGGAACTCGAATACGGATGCAACACTCGCATGATTGAATTAAAAGATCGTGAAGCCCTCGAAAATAAAGATATCACATTCGGAGGTATTGTCATCGATTACCGGACAGCCCTTACCAAAAAGGGTACATCTTGTGGATTCCTGAAAATAGAAGATTACTCCGGAGCCGAAGAATTGGCATTATTCGGACAAGATTACATCGATTATGGGAAATATGGTATTAACGGCATGTTCATACTTGTACATGCCCGTTGCCAACGTTCCAGATATAACCCAGACAGAGTTGATCTGAAAATAACTTCTATCGAGCTTCTACAGGATGTAAAGGATAAACTACTTCATTCTCTTACCATTAATATGTCGATAGATGCAGTAAATAGGGGAATAATCAAATCTTTATCTGATTTTCTCCCGGCCGCTCATCAGCATAAATCGGACTTATACTTCCAGATATACGATCCCGAACATAAAAAATCGGTAAAATTACGTTCTTCGCGAAGACCGCGTATTACAAAGGAATTAATTGATTTTTTAAAGGAAAATGAGGATATTTCATTCAAAATAAACAATTAGGTATTGTAGAACTTACTTTGTTTATCTAAATTTGTTACGCCATAAGGCAGTAAACGTAAACCTAAAACTAAATAAATTGAGAAATGGCTTTAACAATTACAGATGCTAACGCAAAAGAACTGATAGAATCGGGCAAACCAGTTGTCATTGATTTTTGGGCAGAATGGTGCGGTCCCTGCCGACAGATAGCACCTTCGGTCGAAGAACTTGCCGTCCAATATGAAGGACAAGTCATCATAGGTAAGTATAATGTAGATGATGATTCTGAATTAAGCTCCGAATTCGGTATCCGTAATATTCCTACCCTGCTTTTTTTTAAAGACGGGAAATTAGTAGATAAACACGTGGGATCCACCTCTAAATCTGATTTAGAAACCAAAATCAAAGCATTATTGTAATTTTTATATAATAAAAAGAAAGGACGGATAGTATTATCCGTCCTTTCTTTTTAACAATCTTTTTATTAATAACCTATTGTTTACAAAATACCCTGCGCCATCATAGCTTTTGCAACTTTCATGAATCCTGCGGTATTAGCTCCTTTCACATAGTTGGTATAACCATCTTCTTGTTTTCCGTAACGAATACATTGTTCATGAATATCATGCATGATTTGTTTCAGTTTATTATCCACTTCTTCAGCAGTCCAGCTTATCTTCATGGAATTCTGGGTCATTTCAAGACCACTCACCGAAACACCGCCCGCATTAGCAGCCTTTCCAGGCGCATACAATATCTTTGCATTCAAAAACTGGTCTATAGCCTCCGGAGTCGAGGGCATATTTGCTCCCTCCGATACAGCAAAGCACCCGTTTGCCAGCAAAGTACGCGCATCATCACCATCAAGCTCATTCTGGGTGGCACTAGGCATTGCTATATCGCATTTCTCACCCCAGGGACGGCCACCTTCCACGTATTTGCAGCCATATTCTTCGGCATATTCCCGAATACGGCCACGGTACAGATTCTTGAGTTCGAATATGTATTTCAATTTATCAGCGTTTATTCCCTCCGGATCATAGATATATCCGTCACTATCGCTCATAGTAACCACTTTCGCCCCCAGACTTATTAATTTTTCTACCGTATATTGGGCTACATTACCAGAACCTGAAACAGTTACGACTTTCCCCTTTATATCTATACCTTTAGTTTTCAACATTTCAAGCAGGAAATAGACATTTCCATAGCCGGTAGCTTCCGGACGTATTAAAGATCCTCCAAACTCCAGACCTTTACCTGTAAATGTTCCTGTATTTTCCCGGGCCAGTTTTTTATACATTCCGTACATATAACTCACTTCTCTTCCGCCGACACCTATATCTCCGGCAGGCACATCGGTTTCGGGACCTATATGTCGCCATAACTCTGTTACAAAAGCCTGGCAGAAACGCATGATTTCCATATCCGATTTTCCTTTAGGACTAAAATCGGAACCACCTTTACCACCACCCATAGGCAAAGTCGTAAGTGCATTTTTGAACGTCTGTTCAAAAGCCAGAAACTTAAGGATGGAAAGATTCACAGAAGAATGGAAACGAATTCCTCCTTTATACGGGCCGATAGCATTATTATGCTGCACTCTGTATCCCATATTCGTCTGTACACGTCCTTTATCATCAACCCATGTAACCCTGAACGTGAAGATACGATCAGGTATACATAACCGTTCTATCAGATTGTAACGCTCAAATTCAGGATGTTCATTATAAACATCTTCGATTGTTGCCAACACCTCTTCTACAGCCTGGTGATATTCCGGCTCATTGGGAAAACGTCTTTGTAAGTCGTTTAATACTTCTTGTACCTTCATCGCTTAATAATTAATTTTCAGTTCAATTCTCTTGAGTAGAATAAAGGAGAGCTCCTCATATTTCGTTTCGAATGCAAAGATGAAAAATAAATTTATAAATTGCAACCTTTTTACCTAAAATTCTTTCAAAAAAATATAATATCTGAATTTTTAAAGCAAATTGTACAATATAAATACCCAAAAAAGGATTTTTGTCAAAATAAAAAAATCCGTTGCTAAAATATTTTATGAAAAACTGATATTGTAAAACATAACTTTCAACGAGACATTTCATTCTTTCTGCGCCATTGGCTAAAAGATGACTATAAAATCTCTCGCTTCACCGGATAGGCAGGTCAACTTACCTCTATCCCTTTAAATAAATATTATTTGTTTTAAAAGCGCACAAGGACTATATCGTAACTAAATAAAGAAAGAATCGTTTTATAAGAATCAACGTAAAGGATGGACGGGTTTCAATCCTAACTTCTCTGCGGTCTCGAGCATGAATCGATATGCAGCATCCCGTTCATTAGGAATAATACCATCCAGTACGGCATCTTTTATTGCGCTTTTGATATCCCCTACAGTACGAGACGGGGAAAGCCCGAATATTTCCATAATTTCTTCTCCCGAAATCGGAGGTTGCATATTCCGAACCCGGTCTTTTTCTTCTATCTCCCTGAGTTTTGTACGTACTAACGCAAAATTCTCTAAAAATCGCTTTACTTTTTCTTGGTTTTTCGAAGTAATATCGGCCTCACACAACATCATCAAATCTTCTATATCATCGCCTGCATCGAACAACAGGCGGCGAACTGCAGAATCCGTAACCTCTTCTTCGGCCAAGACAATCGGACGCATATGCAATCCGACTATTTTTTGTACATATTTCATCTTTTCGTTCAAAGGAAGCTTCATGCGTCTGAATATACCAGGAATCATTTTCTCACCGACAAAATTATGATTATGAAAAGTCCATCCCAATTTAGCATCATATCGTTTTGTCACTGGTTTTGCAATATCATGAAGCAAAGCAGCCCACCGGAGCCACAAGTCACGGGTGCGTAAAGACACATTGTCCAGTACCATAAGTGTATGGTAAAAATTATCTTTATGTCCACGGCCGGCAACCGTATCGACACCTTTCAATGCATCAAGCTCAGGAAAGATTAACGGAAGTAATTTACACTCGTCCAACAAAAGAAAACCGCGGGATGGTTCATCGGAAAGCATAATCTTATTCAACTCGTCAATGACACGTTCCTTTGATATGATAGAAATGCGCTCCCTGTTACGTTCGATAGCAGCAAAGGTTTTTTCTTCAATCTTGAAATTAAGTTGTGTGGCAAAGCGTATCGCACGCATCATACGCAAAGGATCATCGCTAAAAGTAATATCAGGGTCAAGAGGAGTACGGATTATTCCATGTTCCATATCTTCCATTCCGTTAAAAGGATCGGCCAACTCTCCGAAATGCTCTTTATTCAAACATAATGCAAGAGCATTGATCGTAAAATCCCGTCTGTTCTGGTCATCTTCGAGCGTACCGTCTTCCACAATCGGTTTACGGGAATCCCTTTGATACGATTCCTTACGCGCTCCCACAAACTCCACCTCTAAGTCTTTAGCTTTTACCTGCGCCGTTCCGAAATTCTTAAATACCGATAAATGAACGCCTTTACCCATTTTCCGGCTCACGGCTGTAGCCAGCTCGATACCGCTGCCTACCGTCACGATATCTATATCCTTTGATTCCCGGTAAAGAAATATATCCCTCACATATCCTCCTATTACATAACACGGTTGATTTTTTTCATCGGCAACTTTACCAATAATAGAAAATACGGGATGTTCTAAATGCTCGTCTATCAAATCTTTATCAGGTCTCATATTTTTTTCATCTTTACGACTGCAAAAATACGCATTTTATCTTTATAGATAAATAATGCAGAAAAAGAAAGATTCGATTTAAAAAATATGAAACAGAACAGGAATCAGTCTACGGCTAAATCATTTTGTTCTATTATAAATCCTGAAGGGCTACGCTTTATCAGTAGAAATTCCCCTTTAGGCAATTTTATCGAAGGAGAAACGTTACTTTCCATTAAATAATTTAAAATAGGAACTGCATCGAATCCGTGAATTTTAAATTCATCCTTATCATATATCATTAACAGGATTTGTCCATGTTGTTTTATTTTTTCCCGCAGGTTATCAGACACAGGAACCGTTATAGTCCTGTGTTCTTTATTTGGTTGAACATCAATATTATTTTCTTTTATATTATTATATATGTATATGTCGGATCCCTGCCGGAACATTGTATCCGCATCTATTGCCAAATAATGACTTCCTAAAAATTTGGATTTAAAATCCCCGGATGTTTGTTGTATGGTTAACGGGTCTATTCCTGATACCTTTTTTAGATAATAAGCCATACTCGGACTTTCTCTTTCATTTTCTAAAATATGACCTATTCCACACCAAACAAAAACTTTAGCATTTGGATCATTTCTAAAAGTTTTTTTGTAAATAGTGTTTGCCTGGACACGCTCTCTGTCATTCGAATCGGTATCATACGTTATGACATTAAATCCTATTTGGAGCGCATTCCGTATAAAATTACCTAGAGTCGGCTCTTTTGTATAGAAGCCTGACGATTGAAGCGGATATTTTCTTTTATTGATTAAGGATTGCTCATTATCTCCATATATGGCTTCGACAGCCAAATACCTGAAACCTTCTTCATAAAGATATTTCAACAATAAATTACCAAGGTATCTATGTTTTGGCTGCCAATGTTGTTCATTCATAATAACCAACTGTTGCCCTTTTATTTGTTCTGTTAAAAAGTTAAAAGCATCATCATCATAAATCGAACTATTAATCGTATTGTCTTGGGGGTGATAGAATTCGGATAAATAGAATTCCCATTGAGAATTATTTTTAATAAACGAGTTATAGGTTAAAACAGCTTGTAGCCATATGTTTTTTTCCTGTTCGGTTTTATAATTACTTTTTTTATCCTCTAGGCTTTTTATTGGCTTAATATAGTTTGCGCTATCTTCTATAAAAGCAGAAGCTGCTATTGCAAAAGGAGATTTCGGGTGAGATTTATTATAATTTTCATCAATCGTTAAAGTAGAAAAAATATTGGAAGATTCCGCTTTCAATAGATCAAATAGATTATTGCTTTTATATTGTTTATCGAGATTAAATACTAAAAAATATGTTCTTTTATTTTCTATATCTTTCTTGGTAAATAATATTATATTATTATAGGAGGACTGAAGCATCGTATCTTGGATGGTATTGTTTTGCGAAGTATAAAATAAGGTGCAATGAATCCATGGTTCAACTTCTGTTTTCAATTTGATAATAAAATTTTCCTTTTTGATTTTTAAGTCAGGGTAATTTTTTTTTATAAAATTGACACATGAATTAAACTCGTTTCTTTTTACAACACTTTGATTTAAAGCGGTATAATCTCCGAAAAAATCAATAGATATTTTTAAACTGTCATTATAATAAAGACCGTAAAAGTCTTTTATATATCTATTATTGGAATGAAATGGGCTTTTTATTGACTGGCAACCGACAAATAAAACCAATAAAATCGATGAAAAATATTTTATTTTCATAAATAATAATTTTAGCAGGAAATATCCAAACATATAGAATACCTCTTTCCATATTTTACATGTATCTTTAAATCTGGGATCAGATTAAAACATTCAACTAGCAGAGATTTAAAAAAATATGCCATACACTCCCTTCTTTTATCAGACACCCATCAATTATCGCATCTAAAATCTACAGGCAAAACATATTTACGGCCACTATTTTACCTTTATCTTAGCTGGGTATCCACTTAGGTATAATGGATATAACCCCCAAAGTTTCTACATCTAATTCAGGAGATGCGCCCCTGATCATTTCAATATCGGACAATGTGCCATCCACATTAACAACAAAAGCCGCAATTACTCTTCCAGCAGTTTTTTCTTTTACCGCCTTCTGTGAATATTTAAGATTTTCTATTAAATACTTACTCATTTCTTATAATCCACCCGGGAACTGAAGCATTTTCTGTTTTGTTCCCGAAAGAATATGACACACCCATCCCCACGAACAAAGACATGACAATAATTAAAATATTTTTCCCCATTTCTTTATTTTTTAAATTATAAAAACAGGAAGAGCATCCGGAATCATCTTCCCTTGCAGGATACTATAATTTAAATTATTTCTCATTTTTCGTAAAAAGAATCGGTAATGTATAACGAACTCTTACTTTTCGTCCGTCCTGTTCTCCAGATTCCCATTTAGGCATATAGGCCAGCATCCTTAATGCCTCATCGTCTAAATCTTTTCTTATCCCCTTTACTATTTTCTTGTTCGTAAGACATCCGTCAGTTTCTACAATAAACTGAATAACAACCATGCCTTCCACGCTATCCCGTAAAGCCGATACCGGATAGGTGAGGTTTTTCCTGAAGAAGTCCATCAGCTTTTCTGTACCACCGGGATATTGGGGATATTTATCACACATTTCGTACAAAACAGAATATGAATCAAGGTTATCTTTATTTATACCCAAATCAGGCTCCTCTTTATCTAAATATTCTACCATTTGAACTCTCTCATCAGACTGATTATCTGACACCTTGGACGTCAACTCGTCCTTACCCTCCAGAGAGCCAGCCATAACCCGATCATATTCAATTGTTTTACTCTCTTGGCCCGTAGGAACGACAATCACAGATAATTTATCTTTCAAGCCCTCAACTACATCCCTGGCATTGACTGAAAATACGAGAAGCAGGGCTAACGGCACAACCAATAAATATTTCACAAAAGAGAATCCGGAGCTACGATTCTTATCAATCATCCTGATACGCCGTTTAAATTCAGATATACTAAAATAATTTACGCAACCGACAGAGATATTGTCTCCCATAGAAATGCGTAATAAATGATATTTATACATCTTAGGATCATATCCTGCCGATATCACTCCGCAATCGGCAAGATGTTCCAGATTCAGCCTCAACTCTTTACGCATAAGCCATAAAAATGGATTAAACCAACAACCCACAGATATAAATTCCATAAACAGGATATCAATTGAATGCCACTGACGCATATGTACTGACTCATGAATCAGTATCTCGTCTAGTTCACTTCCGTCATACTTTTGGTTACTTATAAAGATATATTTAAAGAAAGAAAACGGAGATACTTTTTCTTTAATATGTACTATCCGGCAGCCATTCCAATTATCATACACACTTTTACGGCACAAATGAAACAAAGAATATCCTTCTAACAAGATCCTAACCCCGAAAAAGACCACACCTGCCATATATAACCATTCCAGTATACTTAAAAACGAAGTTCCCACTCGGACTTCGGGAAATATCTGAATAATAGGCAACATACCCCCTGACAGCAACAACGGTTCCATATATTCCTGTACTTCCCGGCTCTGCACAAACCACGGGGTTACATCTATCAAAGGATAACATAAGGAAAAGGACAGGATTGCCAGCAAAATAAAACGTCTCGTCTTGAAAAAGGTATCTTTGCAAAACAACATTCTGTAAAGAATATAAAAAAAGATTATTGCAATATTTACCCGGAACAAAAACAAAAAAAACGCATCCATAATTATTTGTTTTTTTTCTCTATTATATCAATTATATCCTGTAAATCCTCAGAAGATATTTTCTGTTCCCGGGCAAAAAACGTGACCATTTCTTTATATGAATTCTCAAAATAATTGCGTACTATTCCCGAAACATACTTTCTCTTATAATCCCCTTCCGCGATAACCGGAGAGTAATAATAAGTATTTCCGTAACGTTTCGAAGAAATATATCCTTTTCTTTCTAGATTCTTTACGATCGACGCCACAGTCGTATAAGGAGGTTTAGGCTCTGATAATGCTTCGAGAAAGTCTTTTATATACCCACCTGATTTATTCCATATCACAAGCATTATTTCTTCTTCTTGGTTCGTTAATCTTTCCATGGTTCTATTATTCTATGTTTATCTTACAAATCAATAAATTACGAAGTATTCGCAAATCTACGAAATTTTCGTAATAAGGCAAACGTTTTACCATTTAAAAAAAGTAATATCCGGCTGAAATTAAAAATAAATTTCAGCCGGATATATATAACTCTATTTATATTTTACAAAGAGGATGTTTTCGTATCGCCCAACAGCTTCTTCAATTTATCATCGGCCCGGGCTTTTATTTCAGGGGTAATACCGGCTTTAATCTTACTGTAAACAAAAAGTAGGACACTTAAATCGTCACTATACCCTAACGGAGGTAACAAAAAATCCGGTATCAGGTCTAACGGAAAAATAAAATATCCCAACGCACCCATTATAAGCACCTTATCCTTTAATGACACTGTACCACCTGTCATCATATAATAAAGTAATAACGAGACATATATGACTTTGCTACCGGCTTTACGGGCTACTTTCTTAAGTTTTTTCCAAAAACCGGAATCGGAAAAATATTTTCCATATTTTTCAACAGCAGCAAGCGAAAGTATTCCCATAGCTTTCATACAGCAATTTGTTTAAAATAAAGGGATAAGCTCTTCCTTAAAATGAGTCAGCTTCTCAATTCCGTCCGAATTGACAACATAGGTATTTTCTATTCCGACAGCTCCGACATGAGGTATTACGAACTTAGGCTCCAAAGCTATAACATTTCCCTCTTCCAGAATATCTTTTGAACGAGGAGCCAATACCGGAGCCTCATTTACTTCTATGCCTACTCCATGTCCCACAAACCCGGCTTTTTGGGTATAGCCCATAAAATAATCTTCCAGACCGGCACTCTTTGCCATATTCAATGCCAAATCATATAGCTGGGATGCAGGAACACCCGGTTTAGCCATCTTCATTATTTCATTATGAATATCTATGGATACCTGATGCGCCTTTTTCGCCAGCATAGGTATATCGCCCACATAGAACACCCGTGTCATATCGGTCATATAACCTGTAAAATTTCCTCCCATATCCACCATTACGGTCATACCCGGTTTTATCAACGTACCATTACAACTTACCGGCAAAGAGGGATTAAGACCCGCTCCTCCCATAGCAAAATCATAAGGAGAGGGATTGTCCGCATTATCCCCGCATAAAAGGCTGCCCATAAAGATCTCCATACTGGATCCGTTTATACGGAAAATACCTAAATTGCCGTGCAACCTCATTATCCGTTCAATCTCTATACACAGTTCAACGTCACTCATACCCTCTATATAAACCGATTCAATTTTCCTATATACATCGGAATGCTTTGCACCGGATTGACGCACCAGATCTGTCTCATACGCTGTTTTTACAGAACGTACTTTTCTCATTATTTGTGAACCGTTGGATAATTCTGAACCAGAAAAAACCGAAGCTAATCTCATGTAATCGGTATAAGGGACAGAATCGGACTCAATCGCAAGAGTTTTCGGTGTTACAACTCCCCGAACCGTCAATAACCCGGGAATCTGCTCAGGTTTACGTATATATTCAATCCGGCTATCTTGCAGTCCGACAGGACGGCGAACAAAATAAATAAGCTCACCCTCTAAGGGAACATAAGTATAACCGGCAAATACTCTGCCGGAAGAATAATACAGATTTGCATTGGTACTCAAAAGAAGAGCATCTACCCCGGCTTGTTTCATAGCGGCCTGCATAGCATTCCTTCTGAGGTCTATTTCATTTTTGGACAATTCGCTAAACATTTTTTATTCTTGTTTTAAATTCAGAAAAAAAGTAATCATGGATCTTAAATCATTAAACGCCAGATCATAATCATCTGTTTCACCAAACCCGTAACGGGCAAAAACAAACGGGAGTCCGGCAAGTCTCGTCTGACGGCTGTCACCGTCGGTATCTCCCACATAAACCGGATATTTCAAAGAATAACGTTCCTGCAATATCTTCATATTCTCGCTTTTCACCTTCCAGGTATCGGCATAGGACAACCAATCGGTAACATAAGGCCGTATACCTGTATAATCCATAAAGGCCGGCAAAGTCTTATCTCCGCAATTACTTACCAGAAATAGTTTGTAATATTTCGACAATTCAGCCAGGCCTTCTTTCATCCCTTCATAAGGAATGCCGCCTTTTTCCGGAAGTATTTGATCCTGTATGCGGTACAAACTTCCGATAAAAGGTTTAAGCTTGCCAGGAGGAAAATCTGAAACTACTTTAGAAGTAATTTCTTCTATATTCATACCCATATACCGATAAAGGATATCCCTTGTAATTCGTTGATCCGAACCGATTTCCCGGAAGGCCTCATTCCAGATATCGGCATATGTATCTATAGCATCCCATAAAGTACCGTCCATATCGAACAAGATACTATCCGTTTTTTTCCAGTCTATACTCTTATTTTTCATATTTCA
Source organism: Barnesiella propionica (assembly GCF_025567045.1). NCBI lineage: Bacteria > Pseudomonadati > Bacteroidota > Bacteroidia > Bacteroidales > Barnesiellaceae > Barnesiella > Barnesiella propionica. The sequence continues at coordinate 86,987 of NZ_JAOQJK010000010.1, forward strand.
AAGATATAGATTTTATCAAGAAAGGGCAACTTACTTTATCTAACCATTAACCGACATTTACATACCTTTTAATTTTATTTGCATATTCTTGCTCCAACTCAATTCAGATTCAATGAAATGAGCTGAATAATCTTTTCTGAACAATGAGATTAATTTAGATTCGTACTCCTGCAACAAACGCAAAGCGGTCTCTCGTTCACCTAATCGAAGATATGCCAAAATTTCAGCTTTATAAATATTGATATCCGAAGGATTTATTTCCTTAGCAGAATTAATAAGAGACATGGCTTCATGATTTGATTGATAATTATTATACAAAGCAAATAAACAGTATGCCTTCAAAATAAAATCTTCAGAAATCGCTACTTCATTTACTATATTTTGAGAAACAAGATCAATAGCCTGCCTAAATCGCCCATTCCCATATTTCTTACGGGCTGTACTTGTAACAGCGAACGATATTTCTTTCTCAAAATTAGGATCAGGAGGCATCTGAGAATTGCCTAAATACATAATTCTATCTGACAATGCCGGATGAGTAAAAGACGCAAAATACATTCCATCACTTCGTTCTGTCTCCATAACTTCTCGTATATGCGCTAATGCGGTCGATAAAGCATTAGTATCGTATTGAAGAATAGAAAGAATCCTTTTGGCGAGTTTATCAGCCTCCCCCTCCTGCTCATGATTATATTTCATTCCTAATCGATCTATCATTTGCGATGCAATTGAGCTCGACAATATAGCCATACCTATCGTCGCCATTCCCGGAACATAATTTTGATTATTTGCAGCTATAGCACCCTCTGCCACAGCTGTCACTCCGGTCGCAAAAGCGGTCCAAAATTCCGCCCTTTTTTTACGAGAAACGGCTTTATTCACATTTTGTATCTGATGATCTAACACAAAATGAGCTATTTCATGACTAAGTACGGCAACCAATTCATCCTCTGAATGTAAACAAGACAAAATTCCCGTAGTGATCATTAAAGTTCCATTGGGATACATACCTACATTTAAAGAAGCATCATCTAATATTATCACGTTAACATTCTCCGGCCTGCCATCAATAAAATCCACAGGAGCAATTTTTGCAATCAAACCATATATATAATTTTCGAGATATGGTTCATTATAGCGTAATCCATTGGAATTCAATCTTTCGATATATTCCAATGCATCTTGCTCCATCTCAAGTCTCAATTCTTTTTGTATACCCTTATTTTGTAAGGAAACAAATACCTTTTTTATAATTTCAGAATTCCAAATATCTTGTACCGTTTTACATTCAAAATTAAGTTTATCTACCAATCCTCTTGTAACTAAACTCAATTGTTCATTTAATCGAATATAATATAAATCCTTAATGCGATTTTGGTTGTACGGTTCTACAAGAGCCTCATGAATTACACCGGAGATCTTAACTTGTGAGCCTTTTTCAAACCCTTCATACCTATTAATTAAAGTAGCTGACAAATTTATTTCATAAATAAAAGGCTGCGCATGACATAAAAATAATGACAATATAAAAATTATTGCAACTAATAGCTTTTTCATAAAATTTCAACTTTATTATTTATGTTTACAAAACTAATAAAGTTTTGGCAAAATTAAGTATTAACTAATTTGTATATTACTGAAACAAAAAAAGAAATCCTTTATTATTATAAACAAAAAAATAATGTAGAAAAATAGACTATATATTAATGCAGAAAACCATTTCTCTTTACCATCCCTTTAACTATAAAATAAAACTTAGATTCATCGATGTTGACATTAATTTTCACAATAAATTCAATTATTGGATGCTTAATAGACCTATACAAAAGGCGGTGAGGAAATGCATTATACAAAAAACTATATAGGTTCCATATTCAAAAGTATTTCTAAATTTATGTCAGCATCTCACAGTAAATTGCATGATTTTACCGGATATAAAGATGCTGAATTTAAAATTCCGTTCAAACAAACCGATTCAATTTATCTAACAAAAAACGAAATACAAAAAATATATGATCTGGATATTACCGAAGAATTACTGAAAAAGAACGGATATCAAAAAAAATTTAAATCTACTATTAAATCGTTGAATGAGGAAAGGGATCGTTTTCTTTTGGGATGTTTTACAGCCCTTAGGCATTCCGATTATTCCCGGCTGGATGAGTTCATTTCAAAGATGATATCATTCGAATATGGACGGTAAAAAGGGATAAGAAGGTATTTATACCTATGCACTACCAGCTTAGAGAGTTATTAAAACGAAGAAATATAATATTTTGCCCAAACCTATATCAGATCAAAAGCATAATCAACAAATTAAAGCTATCGGTAAACTGGCAGGAATTAATGAAGAAGTTATTCTTTCCAAAACAAGAGGCGGAAAGCGGATTGAAACCGTAAAATCCAAATATGAATTTATTACTTCTCATACAGCCAGGAGATCAGGAGCTACTAATATGTATCTTGCCGGGATAGACTTAAAATTTATACAAGATATTTTGGGGCATTCAAAGATAGAACAAACCATATCTTATATTAAAGTTTCGGCGGAAGATAACGCCAAACGTTTGGTAGATCACCCGTATTTCAGTGGAAAAACAAACCCCGATACCAAATGAATGATACTGGGGCCACCGGAACGGCTCAATTCCGGCTTTTTGTCAATAATAACAGGTTATAACGAAATAACTGTTGAGCCTAATTTTTTGCTTATATCCTGAATCGCATAATTCAGCGTATTTATTTCTTCTTTTGTAAAAGAAGCTTCTTTTCCATTTACCTTATTCCCATTTATTTTTTGATATAGCCACGTTCTTGTTTTATGGAAGTAGTTTTTTGCAATATAAGATAGTGATACAATTTCCGTAACTTCCATTAATTGCATTTTTACCTTTGTTGCTTCAATAAAATCATCTACACGTTCAATTGAATTATCAATGATTTTCGCCAAATAGTTATCTATTTGTTCTTTGTCGTTTGGATACTTTTCACAAACATATAAATATTGCTTTTGAAACTTTTCCTGATCTGTATCAAAATAATACTGATTCAGTTTTTCAAGTTCTGCTTGTAAATTCATATTTGTTAGTTTTTTGCCCCCTTTCGAGGGCTTGTTAATTACTTTTGTTTGCTTATCTCTTTTTCCAATTCTTCCAGCATTTTTAGCCGATCCAGTAAAGCATCCATTCTTTTTTGGAAAATTTTGTTTTGCTTCAAAAGAAAACTAATTCGGTTCAGTTCCATTTTTACTGCAATCTTTTCCATTTGAACGGTTTTTAATAGTTCTTTTCGTTTTTTCGTTATCTATATCTGTTATTAATTATTGACACTCTAAAGATAATAATCATTTGATTAATATGCAGGAATTAAAGGGATTATTTCTAATTTATTTTTCTAAGAATGTAAGATTTAACATTTAAAAGGAAAGGATATCTTACTTCACAGCAAAATATCCTCAACAAAGTAAACTACATTTGAAGTATTATTTTCGTATGCTGATATATTCAGCACTCAATATTTTAGTATTTAGATTTTTAGATATTATTTCTTGCTTCCTTTCTTTACCCCCCCATTTAATAAAAAGGAATTTTTTAGGGACAATGTGCTCAACATATATCAGACTATCCCTATTTTCAAATATACCGGAAAATTCATTATTCTTGTTGATACATCCATTCAAAGCAAACCATTTATCGGAAATTTCCAAAACGATATATATTTTAAAATTATTCATGGCTTACTCCTTTAGCGTATAATACAATATGACACTCGTTGTCGGTTGCATAAGAAGATATTGAATAAACTTATATTAAAACTTAATTCACACAACATCATGAAAAACTATTAACTTCTTTTCGTAGCGATAGTATCGCTTTTATCCGTAGGATGTACCAAAGAAGAAGATAAAATATCATTGAAAATATATAAAAAAACACTTTATTCCGGCGAAAAATATCAAATTAATGCCAAATCAAATGATGCTATCACTTACACCGTAGAAAATAAATATCATGCCACCGTATCGGAATCCAGTCTCGTTACGGCTGCATTTGTCGGACAAACAAAAATCCGGTTGGACAATGGGAACAATTCAAAAAAATTTAAATTAACTGTTGCACCTAAATATAATTTATACACTCTTCCTAATGTAAGATTCGGAGAACCAAGAACCGTATCTATTTTAAAACTTGGAACACCAGATCAATAAACAGCCGATGGAACAGAGTATCTCAATTATTCCGATAAGGCTCCCGTATTGTTATTATTTTTTGATGAGTACGGATCATTGAATAGTTTTACCGTAATTGTTAAGGCAGATTATGCTTCGGACTTAGTAAAATTTTTAGGTGAAAGATATTTATTTATAACCAATATCAATGGGGTATATATGTTTATGGATGCGTTATCACCAGATGCAGCAAATACCGTTATTGGAATGTCAGTGTACAATTCTTCTTTTATAATGGTTACCTATGCTCCAGCTTCTGAAAGTCCCAGTAATATTTCTTCATTAAAGAAATACCCGGTAGACAAAAAGAATCTGGAAAAACTACTGGAAAAACTAAAATAACAATGATCTTAATAGAATTCAATATCTTTCAAAATAATAACTCATCAATAGTAAAATATTCTACTAACATCTCCAAATAATATAATAATCCCTTAATCATCTTTTGACAATTAAGGGATTATTATATTATGCAAACACATTGGAAATATCCAACATGAAACCTATTCTTTAAAATCAATAGATATATTAGCTCCTAATATGTATCCTATTAATGCATCTATCGTATAATTTTTTTCTCCTATTTCTATGGAATTAACTTGTTCTATTCGAATATTTCCTTGTTTAGCAACCTTATAAATAGTAAGACCTTTTTTCTCCCTGATGGCTTTCAGATTTTCGCCAATAATCTTTTTATTTTTACTTATCTCATTCATTACATTTTCTAAGCCATTCGGCTGCTTTTTTTAAAGAGTTGGCAAATTGTAATTTATCTACCATATTTTCTTCTATTTCCATTTTCCATTTCGGATATTTGTAACGGCAAAGAAATAGCTTCTCATTATCTTCGCTATATTCGAGCCCGTATACAACGCCAAAAGCTATACCGGGACGATGCTGGGATATATATTCTCCTTTTTCCCTTATAGTTTCTAAATTTATTGTTTTCATTTTTTTATTACAGTTTATAATGTGTCTCATTTTTTTAATTTGATACTGCCAAGATAGTACTAATATTAGTTACATCAAATTAATTGGGCAAAAAAAATTACATTATTTAACAACAATTATTGTTTTAGAAAAAATTTATTCGTTGCCCTATTCGTTACCCTCATAAAAAACAATCCCCCAATTATCTATTGACAATCAAGGGATTATTGTTTTGTACTACACTTATTCAGTACACCCGTGGGGAGTCGAACCCCAATCGTCGGAACCGGAATCCGATATTCTATCCATTGAACTACGGGTGCGGATATATGTTTTCGAAAGCGAAAATACTATTTTACTAAAAGTAGTAACCCTTTCGCGTGGCAAAAGTAAGAAATATTTGTAGCTTTGCAAACAGATAACTATAAAACTTAACAAAAAGAGTTATGAATGTTCGCATAGAAGAAAGCTGGAAAAAACGCTTACAACCGGAATTTGATAAAGATTACTTTGTCCGCCTTACCGATTTTGTCCGGAACGAATATGCTATTACGACAGTATATCCTCCCGGAAGCCAAATGTTTTCTGCCTTCGATGCCTGTCCCTTCGAAAAGGTTAAGGTCGTTATTTTGGGACAAGATCCATATCATGAGCCTCGTCAGGCACACGGCTTATGTTTCTCAGTCAATGACGGAATACCTTTTCCTCCATCTCTACTAAATATATTCAAAGAAATAGAAACCGACTTGGGTATACCCATGCCGCGCAGTGGCAACTTATCACGATGGGCAGAACAAGGAGTCCTTCTGCTTAACGCAACGCTAACAGTCCGGGCACATCAGGCCGGATCACACCAAAACAAAGGTTGGGAGACATTCACCGACGCTGTTATCCACCGTTTAGCCGAAGAACGCGAGCATCTGGTATTCATTCTATGGGGCTCTTATGCTCAAAGGAAAGGGGATTTCATAGACCGTAACAAGCATCTGGTACTATCTTCTCCCCATCCCTCCCCATTATCGGCCCATCGGGGATTTTTCGGGAACCATCATTTCAGTAAAACGAACAAATATCTGAGCGAACACGGCATTGCTCCTATTCAATGGTAAATTGCATTCATATGAAAGTTAATGCAGAAGAACGCGCCGAGAAGGCAAAATCTTTATTTAAAGAAGGATATAACTGTTCACAATCGGTATTACTGGCATACTGCGACTTTTTGGGGCTGGATAAGCAGTTAGCTGCAAACATAACGGCTCCATTAGGCGGCGGTATGGGACGTTTACGTGAAGTGTGCGGAGCAGTAAGCGGCATGTTCATTGTCGCCGGACTTCATTACAAAGCTCCTATCCCGAACGATAAAGATGCAAAAACCAAAATATACAAGATCGTACAGGAACTTGCCGAGAGTTATCGAAAAGAAAACGGTTCTATTGTTTGCCGGGACCTGCTTAAGCTCGACCATAAAAGCGACAACCCCGTTCCGGAAGAACGTACCGAAGGATATTATAAACGGCGTCCGTGTGCTGAATATGTAGGAATAGCAGCACGTATCGTAGGAGAAAAAATCAACAGTGAAGAATAGCTTTACTTATGATAATGACCTTTATCTTTTACCAGAATGACTTTAACCTGAGGATCTAAAATCATACGTCTGGAACGCGGAAATAAAGGTAAAAATTCTTTTTTCCTGCGATGTTCCCAGGTAAGAAAATCTATAGGTCTCATCAAATTCTTATCCAGAAAATTATAATACGCAGCATAAAAAGACAACGCCCGCACATATCCGCTGTCGGCAACTTTTCTCAACGAATCAAGACACTGCGACCTTTCTTCTTCCGTCATTTTGCCGGGAGCTTTAATATCTATATAACAAGACGTATAATAACCCTTGAGGGTAAAATCTCGTAAAGCTTTCCACTGACGTGTCTCTATAATCAATCTTTCACGAGCAATATTATAGGTACAGACCAGCCTTTCCATTTCCTGCAAAGCGTCGGCACAATTATTTTCATCGAGATTCTTGAGGTCTATCCACATCCGGCGGTCATTGCCTTTTAACTCTTTAAAATAATCTTCCAGTACGACCCCATTACTTTTATCATAGTCATGTGTAACATCAAAATAATTCTCAGACCTGAAAATGACATCACATTCAAAATTGGGGTATTCGGATTCGAATTCCTTTATTTTCTCTACAGAATTGCAACGATGCAACCACAAACGGTCTTCATTCTTCTCATCATGCACAAATTTTACAGCATTACAGAAAGAGAGTCCCATAAAGAGTAATAATAATTTGAAACGCAATAATAAAATAAACATCATGACATTCATTTATTAATTGCGAATATAATATATTAGAAATAAAATATGACAAATAAAAAAGGGAACTTTATGCTCCCTTTTTCTTATTTAATATTTAAATTATTCTTTATTGACTTTGGTATTGCGTTTTTATTCACCAGAAAACTGGTCGTCTTATACAAAACATAGGGTTCCGAAGCATAAAAATATCCTTCATATATCTGATCGGTATTCCAGGAATTCTTCACCTTGAAATATTTACGATCGTTTTGGTCCTTCGCTACACCCACGATAACCATTCCGTGATCATCGGTCGTCTCATAGTTATCGAAAGCTTCCTGGCGCATTTCCTGGGTAATGTTTTTTTCCTCTGCCAATTCATTCCCTTCTGTTTCATTTTTCTCTTTCTCAGCTTCTTTTACCCATTTAGCCTCTTCGGTTCCACTTTTATCTTTCACCGGTCTATCCTTAGGAACTATAGCATAACCTTTCTTCCAAGCAAATCCTTTTTCACTGACGTCGGCAGCCCATAAAATACTATAATCATTCTCTATTGCATTATACAAAACTGTTTTCATATCATCTAAAGGCAAATTATAAAAACTCCCCCACAACCAGTTATCCGGAACTTCCAGTACAAACGGCTGATTGAAAGGATGATGTGTAAACGAAGTGATCGCCACATAATCATTGGGGTCGATATCCAACGACGCAGCAAATGTTTTAGGCGTATATTCTTTTCCCTTATAAACGAATTTTTCAGGAACTTTTCCCAAATAGGCATCCAGGATTCCATTCAGGCCCTCTATCCAGGCTGTAGTAAGTTTTTTATTAGGATTAGTCACCACCGTCTCGATATAAGATTTAACCACAGCATCCAATTCACCGTGTTTGTGGCTGTCGGTACCATAATGCAAACCGTTATACACTTCTTCGGGAACCATTCCATATTTTTTCATAACATAAAAAACATCGGAAACTCCTCCGCCACCGGAAAAATTCGTTTCACCATGCATTCTCACATATTTGATAGCTTTATCCAGATAGCAATAACGAACGACAAACATCTCAGACAAATCAATTTCCGGCTTACCCATTCTCAACAATTCATTCTCAATTAAGCCTATACCGGAGAAACTCCAACAAGTCCCCGATCTGTCCTGATCTTTGACGGGCGTAGTTTTAAGCACTTTTATATCGGTAAACTCATATCCTTTTTTTACCTTTGCCGTGTCTGTTTCCTGTGCCAGAATACACACAGAACAAAAAGACAACAAAGTCACAAACAAACTCTTTTTAAGCATACTATATATTTTAATCGACTTTTTCTTTTTGCAAAGATAAAAAATAAAATCAAACATGGAGGAAATAAAATATTACTACTGGAAATAAGCTACTTATAGTAATATTTCTTATATATGATATACCAACTGTTAGATTTTGTTTACCCAGCAATACTATAACGGTATAAATCATTATATTTGTATATTAATACGATAGCTTATGTTTGCTCGAATCCTTACATTTTTTTTTCTTACCATCGGATTAATCTCTCCTCTGCCAGGCCAGAATCAGGTATATCAGACACAACCACTGGCCTCCGGCATACACACTATCGAAGTAAAAAATGAAAATAACGAATTTTTCCCTCCTTTAATAGAACTGGACAGCAACGATCGTATAATAATTTCGTTCGACGAACTGGCCGAAGACGTAAGATATATGAGTTACAGTCTTATACATTGTAACGCCGATTGGAGACCCTCAGCCTTATCGGAACTTGAATATCTGGACGGATTCAATACCAACCCTGTAGAAAATTACGATTTTTCTTCTGCAACATTTGCCCATTATGTTCATTACCAGATAGAATTACCGAACGAATCGGTCCGGTTCAAGGTGTCGGGAAACTACGTACTGCTCGTATATCCTGAGAACCAGCCGGAAAAGGTGCTTTTACAGGCCTGCTTTTCGGTATATGAAAGACTTACAACCGTGATCCCGTCTGTATCTTCCCGCACCGATATCGATTATAACCGGGAACATCAACAAGTGACCATAGACATAAATACCAGTCATTTCGGGCTGCAAGACCCTTACAACGAGCTGAAAATATATGTTTCCCAAAATGGAAGAAGAGATAATGAGGTGTTAATCACCCGGCCTATGATGGTACAAGGAAACAACATCCGGTACGAACATATGCCGTCACTTATCTTCGAAGCCGGTAATGAATACCGCCGATTTGAGACGACAAACCTTCGCTATGCCGGAATGGGAATAGAGAATATCCGTTATTATAATCCCTACTACCATGCTACGCTTTTTCCGGCTCTACCCCGGGTCAACGGAAACTATACTTACGATAAAACCCAATACGGACGATTTGTCATCCGGCAGACCGACGCGGACAACAGCGATCTGGAAAGTGATTATTTTGTTACTCACTTTTCATTGGAAACCGACCATCCGTTAAACGGAGACGTATATATCGACGGAGAATTAACAAACCATTTGTACAATGAGAATAGCCGTATGACATGGAATCCGGCAACTAACAGATATGAAAAAGCATTGTTGCTGAAACAAGGCTCGTACAATTATAATTATCTTTTTATCCCGCATAACAAAAGTAAAGCAACACCGGCTTTTACCGAAGGCAATTATTATGAAACGGTCAATGAATACCTGGTCAAAGTATATCAGCGCCCCATCGGAGCTCGTTACGACCGGCTTATCGGTGTAGCCGTCAGTTACTCGGGCGTATAGTCAATAGTATCATTTATGAGGGCGGTTAGCTTTAATCAATTTATAATCCGCCTTCAATAATTTACCCTTTTCATCAAAAGAAATTTCAGCTTTTGGAGTAGATTTCACCCATACCCTATATTTCGAACCTTTATGTTCCATTTTATGAATGGGAGTACGTGGGAATTGCATATTTAGGTAAGTTACCGACTCTCCGGGAAGTTCTTCCAGTAATTCCGGAGAAAACGGATGTTTATCACTCTCTATCCCTGTCCAGTTTCCTTCCCTGTCAAAACCTATCTCATACCCGTTAACCAGTTTTATATCGAAGTTTCTCTTTTTTCCTATAGAACACTGGCGAATGGCGACTCCAGGAAAATATTTTTTCACAAAACGCTGGGCTGTTTCGGGTAAATCATCGAACTTAACCGACTGATTATGGGCTACAAGTGGCAAAGAAGAGGAATTTCCAAATGCAATCATTGCATAAGAAACCATCAATAACAAAAACTTTTTCATATATTTACAGCTTAAGATGGTCGTATTTTTAAAACAAAACGTTTACCCAAATGTTTACTTGATATCCGATTAATTAACGCAACCGGCGATATAAAAAACGTATATGAGAAAATGGTTTAAATATACACTCATAGCGATAGTATCGTTTCTGATTCTTTTACTATTGCTTCCCCTGCTCATTTATCTGCCCCCTGTGCAAAAATGGGCTAAGAATGAGCTTATTACAATAGTATCGGAAAAAACCGGAATGGCATTAACCATCGAGGATATACATCTGGCATTCCCATTTGACCTTTCAGTCCGCAACAGTCTGCTGCTCAGCCAGTCAAAAGACACGATCTTAAAAAGCGGGGACATAAAAATAGACATAGAACTGTTACCGCTGTTCCATAAACAACTAAATGTACAAAAAATAGATATACGTAACACTTCCTTTAAATTCATAACCTCCGATTCAACCCTATCATTATCGGCAAAACTACAATCTTTAATCCTTACAGCAGGTGAAATAGACTTGAAAAACGAATCGATAAGCATTCCTTATATCAGCCTTAACGAAGGAAATGTAGTACTCCACATGAAAGAAAGTTCGCCGGATACGACAGTGAAAGACAATTCCTCTATGAAGTGGAAAATCAAGGCCGACCGCATTAGCCTGAACAAAATATTTTATGAAATGAAAATGCTTCCGGTTATCGACTTGCTCACAGCTTCGGTTCCACAGGCCGATTTGCGTAAAGGGCTCGTCGACATGGGAGCACACATTGTCAACATAAAATCTATTACGTTAGAACAAGGAGCCTACCGCTATCTCACTCCCCCACCGACCCTGGTAACAATTAATAATGAAAAGGAGAAAATACCCGCCGACACTATTACATCCGCACCTTGGACCGTTACAGCTAACAGCATCAAAATTCTTCATAACCAAGCTATATATGCCGAAAACGGATACCGACCCTTATCAGGATTCGATCCAAAATATATTGAAGTATCGGATTTCTCCATCGTAGTAGATTCTTTCTATAACAGGGGTACCGAGATTACCGTACCCATCCGTCAACTCGCTTTTAACGAAAGATCGGGTATTTCGGTTATCCGTACATCCGGAACATTCATCATGGATTCTACAAGGATAGCATTACAAAAATTCTCTTTAGCGACACGGGATTCTGAGTTATCGGCCGACTTATCCGCTGGCGGAGGATTATTAACCAGTGATTATAACGCACCGGTTTCTGCTCGAATAAATGCTTGGATAAGTCTGAACGACATAAGTTCATTCTATGGCGACACAAAAAAATATACACAAAGCCTGTCTCCGGCTTCACGTATTAATATGAACCTGACCGCTACCGGCAGTCTTAAAAGGCTGAATTTATCCGAATTAAAAGCCGAATTGCCTTCCCATTTCCTATTGCATCTCTCCGGAAATGCGCAAAACATAACGGAACCTAAAAAATTATCAGCTTCGGTACAACTGAACGGAAATTTTACTAATATGGGATTTATCCGATACATGGTACCCGATACGGCTTTACAAAATCGTTTATCTATACCCTCTTTAACTTTAAAAGGTGAAGCAAAAGTATTACCGGACGATATGACAGCCCATTTAATTTGCTATGCAGGAAAAGGAAAATTGGCTCTTGAAGGAAGCTATTCCCCACAAAAAGAACTATACGATGCAACATTATCGCTGGATAGTTTTCCTCTTTTCCGATTTCTCCCAAAAGATTCGCTGGGTTATATAAGTTCACAAATAGAAGCAAATGGCAAAGGCTTCGATTTTCTGTCAGGTAAAACGACCGCTCAAATATCGGCAAAGATTCGTCAGCTCCAATATAAAGCATACGATTTCAACGGCATACAAGCAGATGTTTCACTGGCTGATAACCGACTCATAGCCGGAATTACGTCTCTTATTCCCGACCTTAAAGCGCATCTGGAATTCAACGGATATATATCGAAACAAAAATATACCGGAAACCTTACAGGAAATATTCCCCACATGGATTTGCAAGCTGTTAAACTATCAGCCACTCCTCTCAAAGGCAGCATGAATTTCTCTATTAAGGGGAACGCCGCACTACCCGATCAAATATATGACCTCGAAGCTAAAATAACAAAGCTCGAACTACTGGCAGATAAGGCAGAGATCAATTTCGAACAACTCTTATTAAAGGCAGAAACAGATTCCACTCATATAAAAGGAAATCTGAGATCGGGAGACATGTCGATAGACTTCTCCACACCATCCGGTCCCAATAACTTTCTGTCCGCAATTAACCGCACAATACCCATATTAAACGAACAGGTTAATAACAAACGTCTGGATATAGAGAGCCTGCAGCATGCTATGCCGGACTTCAGCTTGTCTGTTAATGCAGCCCGAAAAAATTTGCTGAACCAGTATCTATCCAGTATGGGAATGAATTTTCATAATCTAAATTTGAAAGCCGAGAATGATTCGCTCCTGAATCTGTCTGCAGGTATCGACCGTTTTCAGGTAAGCGGTATTATTCTGGATACGGTACGCATGAAAGTAAATGAATCGAATGAACGTTTATATTATCATCTTAACATACGTAATCGCCCGGATAATTTATTAGGGCAGACCGCCGCATTTGATCTGGACGGATATGTTTCGGGAAATAGCTCCCAATTCCTATGCATACAAAAGAATCAGCAAGGGAACGAAGGGTTCCACATAGGTTGCAAAGCCAGCCTGCAGGACTCCCTTTTGCGAATTTCTTTTTTCCCCAATCAACCGATCATAGGTTTTGAATCATGGAACCTGAATGAAGATAATTTTTTCGAATACAAGTTCGGCGAACATTTCGACGCAAATATAAGACTGGAACACAATGACAGGCATTTAATCGTCGAAACACAACATAAAAACGGCTTTAATTTCCAGGAAGCCCTGCACGTAGATATGAAAGGAGTGGATATAGAATCCTGGCTCCAATTATCACCGTTCGCCCCTCCCGTCGCCGGATTATTGTCGGCTAACTTATTACTCAACTTTCCACAAAACACTACAAATGTGAAAGGTTCTTTAGGCATAGAAAATTTAAAATATGATAAGCAACGCATCGGAACCGTAAATATGGAAATTGTTTATCAATTGGATTCCATAGGAAGGCAACAGGCAGCCTTGAACATGGATATAGACGGAAAAGAAGTTGCACGCATAGGCGGATATTATGCAGGAAACTCGCCTGAGCCGCTGAACATTACACTTAAACTAAACCAGCTTCCCCTTTCTACGGCAAATCCGTTTCTTCCCGGTGACATGGCACATCTTCAGGGAGGTCTTAACGGGGAAATCTCCGTTACCGGAAAAACAGAATCGCCTTTGCTTAACGGATGGTTACAGACCGACACGACAGCTTTTTCCGTTCCTATGATAGGGACTTCGTATAATTTATCTGATAATAAAATACTTATCGATGAGGGAATATTACACTTTGACGAATATTCCGTCACAGGTCCCAATCAAAAACCTCTATACGTAAGCGGTGATATAAATTTAAAAGATTTTTCCCACATATATACCGATCTGCGTTTGCATGCTTCGGAGTTCCAGCCTATCCGTGTAGACAAAAACAGTAAATCCATGGTATACGGAAAAGCTATCATTGACCTTGAAACGACAGTCAAAGGACCACTCGATCGACTGACCATCAGAGGAAATGTGGACCTGCTGAACGGAACCGAAGTTACTTATGTCATGAGAGATTCGCCGCTCGAACTGAAACAGCAGGAAAATAATATGGTGACTTTCGTCGCATTTAATGACTCGACCGCTATAGAAGAAACAGATTCTGTACCCAAAAACACCATCATAGGTATGGATATCCTGATGAATCTGAATATAGCGCCATCGGTAAAAATGGCCATAAATCTCTCGGCAGACGGAAGTAACCGCATAGACCTGGAAGGGGGAGGATCTCTCACCTATACCATGAATACACTGGGAGACAGCCGTTTTACCGGGAAATATGTATTGAGCGGAGGATATGTGCGTTACAACCCGCCTATCATATCACAAAAGTTATTTAAAATACAACAAGGAAGCGATGTGACCTGGAACGGTAATATGCTCGACCCTATACTCAATATTACCGCAATAGAAACCTTGCGAACCAGTGTAACCGAAGAAAACCAGAACAGCCGGATTGTAAATTTTGACATCAGTATAGAAATAAAAAATACCCTGGAACGGTTATCCGTATCTTTCGGGCTGTCCGCCCCCCAGGATCTTACCATCCAAAACCAGCTCCAGTCTCTTACTGCGGAGCAAAGAGCCTCGCAAGCCATGAATCTGTTACTATATAATACTTATACAGGTCCCGGAACCACCGCCAAAGCTAATCTTACAGGTAATCCGCTAAATTCATTCCTGCAAAAGGAATTGAATCAATGGGCGCAAAATAATCTCAAAAATATAGACCTTTCGTTCGGAATCAGCGAATATGACGATCAAAGAACCGGAGGAGCCACAACGCGCACCGATTATTCGTACAAAGTATCCAAAACACTATTCGACGACCGGTTCAAAGTCGTGATAGGAGGAAGTTTCAGTCCCGACGCGACCACGAACGAAGATCTGAAAGAAAACCTCATAGACGATATATCTCTCGAATACATGCTCAACAAAAGGGAAAACATGTATATTAAGATATTCCGCCATAATGATTATGAAAGCATACTGGAAGGAGAAATAACTCAAACGGGAGTCGGGTTTGTCGTACGTAAAAAGTTATCGAATCTACTTGATCTATTCCGGTTCAGTAACCGTAAAAAGAAAGAAAATTAACTATGAAAGCCTGGAAAAAAATACTATACGCTTTAATATCGGGAACCATTCTGGTTTCCTGCTCGACGACCAGCAGGTTAGGCGAAGGTGAAGTATTGTATACAGGTGTAAAAAAAATGAAGATAGAACCCGAAGAAGGAGTAGAAGTGCCCGGAAGTGTTACGTCGCAAGTACGTTCCACTTTATCTGTACCTGCCAATAATTCATTATATGCACCTTATATACGTTCACCCTTTCCTATAGGGCTATGGGTATACAACTACATGAAACCTTCTAAAAATACAGGGCTAAAACACTGGATATATGAAAAACTGGCAAAAGAACCCGTTCTCATCTCTACCGTACAGCCCGAATTAAGGTTGCGCGTTGTACAGGATATCCTTAACAACAACGGATATTTCGGGTCTAAAACCAAATATGAAATACTATATAATAAAAAAAATAAAAAGAAAGCAAGGATAAACTATTGGGTGGAAATTGCTCCGGCCTATACACTGGACAGCATTTATCTGCCCGAAAACAATACGCGTCTCACTCAGATCATCGACAGTATATACAGCCGTTCCCCTATACAACCGGGAACACGGTATTGCCTCGATTCACTCGCTTCGGTCAGGAATAATGTTACCCAAGTCGTCCGGAATATGGGATATTATTATTTTAGACCGGAATATATAGAATATCTGGCCGACACAACACAAAAAGATCAACGTGTAGACCTGAAACTCATCCTCCGCAAAGGTATACCGGCCGAAGCACTAAAAGCATACCGCGTGGGAAAAATAAACATATCTCTACCCAGTGCATCAGGCAAAGGCGAATGGGATACGATACGGCAACGGGACATGACCGTCGCATTCCAAAAACCTATACACCTGAGAAAATCGGTACTTCCCCAGAATATTCTGCTCCATACAGGACAATACTTTTCGGTTAATCAGGAGAACCTCACACAAACGAAGCTCACCCGCTTGGGTATTTTCCGGTCGGTTTCGGTAAATGTAACGCCGCTGGATTCCCTGAAAGGAAAAGATTCTTTGGACGTATCTATCGAAACTCCTTTCGACATTCCGCTGGAAGCCTCACTGGAAGCAAACGTATCTTCCAAGTCGAACAGCTATCTGGGGCCGGGACTGGTATTCGGAATCAATCACCGGAACATTTTCGGAGGAGGAGAAAAACTTTCGGTAAAGCTGAACGGCAGTTACGAATGGCAAACGGGAGGAGGATCCTCCAAAGGTAAATCATCATTATTCAATTCCTATGAAATAGGCTTGAACAGTACCCTCTCCATCCCACGGCTGTTAGGTCTGAAATTTATGCCGCACAGCCGGAGATTCGATACCAATACCAATTTCCAGTTAGGAGCAAACTTATTGAACAGGCCCCACTATTTTCGTATGGCATCGTTCAACATTTCGTATGGTTACGATTATCAATCAGCATCAACACGTTTTCACAACCTAACCATAGCGAAGCTGACTTACACGAAACTATTGAATACGACGGAAGCCTTCGACAAGACCATGGAAGAAAATCCTGCTATTGCGATGAGCTTTAGCAACCAATTTATACCCACTTCTTCCTACACCTACACATTCGATAACCGGCAAAGGGAAAAAAACGACCGGTGGGTATGGCAGATATCAGGAACCTCTGCCGGAAATATATTATGGAGCATCATGGAAGTTTTCGGGAAAAAAGGGGAAAAGAAACTGTTCGGAAGCCCCTTTTCACAATTCATCAAAGGGACGAACGAAGTGAAATATTATCACAGGATAAGAACCGATAACTGGCTGGCAACCCGATTGCTCATAGGAGCCGGATATGCTTACGGAAACTCCAAGCAAATGCCCTATAGCGAACAATTTTATATCGGAGGAGCCAACAGCATACGAGCATTCACCATACGCTCTCTGGGGCCGGGAAGTTACCGTCCGCCAGCAGACGACTCCTACGGTTATTTCGATCAGACCGGGAATTTCAAACTGGAAGCAAATGTGGAATTCCGTTTTAAAATAGCCGGAAACCTGCATGGTGCGATATTCGTCGATGCCGGAAACATATGGTTATTGAAAAAAGATCCTCTACGTCCCGGCGGGGAACTGAACGCCAAAACATTTCTCAAAGATATTGCTTTAGGAACCGGAATAGGACTTCGGTACGACATCAGTATGCTCGTATTACGCGCCGACCTGGGCATAGGGATACACACTCCTTATGAGAATCCCGATAAAAAAAGCTATTATAACATGACTTCTTTTAAGAAAAGTCTGGCATTTCATCTGGCGATCGGATACCCTTTCTGATATTTTTAAAGACAATATCTACATGCGGAGTATGGGTAAAAAACATTACTTTTGTGTTCTTTTACAGACAAAATGCTCCTATGAAAGATAAAGATATCTTCTGTCTCCTGCTGTTCTGCCATATCTGTACCACCGGATTATACCTGCGCAAATTCAAGTACTTAAACAATTATCGGCATTCACCGTAAACCGGAGTTATAATCTGGAACCGGCCTATATTTTATCTTATTAAATGAGACAAAAGAATTGAATTTTCCATTTTATATCGGATTAGGACTTATCACATTATCAGTCATTCTGCAAATAATTTAATGTTCTTTGTCCCCAAAGACGCCCTGCATAAGTCCCTGTTTCCGCTGCTATTTTTTTATATTTCATGTCACGTTTTTCTATTATTACCGTCTCCATAATATAAATGAAGATCAAAGCTTTCAAAATAAAAGTCATACCGCTCCGGGACAGGTTACTGAACTATGCCAGGAAAATGACGGAAAACAACGAAGACGCGGAAGACGCAGTACAAGATGTTTTTCTGAAACTTTGGCATATGAGAAAAGACCTGGAGAAATACAATAATATAGAAGCTTTAGCCGTAGAAATCACAAAAAACACCTGCATAGACAAGTGGAGAAGAAAAAAAATAGAAACCGAGCCTCTGGAAATTATCGAGAAAGTCAGTACCCGGTACGACCCTGTCACCCTTCTGGAACAAAAAGATAACATACAATTGATACGGGAAATCATATTATCTCTTCCTTATTTACAAAAAACCATTATCAAAATGAAAGATATTGAAGGATATGAAACGGAAGAAATAGCTGAAATAACCGGAACTAACGCCGAATCGGTACGTAAAAACCTTTCAAGGGCCAGGAAAACAGTAAGGGATATATATTTTAAAATGACTTGTGAAAAAACAAATTAAAAACATGAATATCGAAGATTTATTACATAAATATTTTGAAGGTAAGACTTCACGAAAAGAAGAATTACAATTAAGAAAATATTTCACACAAGAAAATATTCCTTTTGAGCGGGAACGTTATCGTCCGCTATTTTCATACTTCGTCGAAGAGAGCAAATCAAGCACTCCATCTTTGCACATCGGTAGGCACAGAAAAAAAATATTATATACGATCGGCAGCATAGCAGCCTGTGCTTTCCTTGCCATAAGCATATTCTATCAGGAAAGAGGCTTTTGTGATTATAAAAATTATGTTATTATTGACGGACAGCTATATACCAATGAATACCTGATAAGAGAAAAAGCACAGTCCGCCTTTAAAGATGTTTCTTTCGACGAACCGGATACATTCAATCTTTTATTCAACGATTAATTTTATTAAAACTCAAAACCATGAATAAAATAATCCGCATCATTCTCTTCATCCTTATCATTAGCGGCGTCGGTCAAAGCTATGCCCAGCAAGGATTACAAATAGCCTCTTTGTTTCAAAAATATGGAAAGCAAAAAGGTGTGACGGTTGTGGAACTTTCCAAAGAAATGCTGGAAACCTATGAAATGACTTTATATAAAAGCATTAGTTTCAAGGATACAGAAAAATTCATGCCCGAAATACGACGTTGTCTGGAAAGCGATAAAAAACGGGCCAGAAAGATCAAAGAAATAATTGAGGAAGGAGAAGTAAAATCAGGCTATTATCAACTACCTCCTCAAAAGGGAGAGATAAATCGTTTTATTCTTTTTAAAACAGGAAAGAAGGGATCGGCAACTCTACTATATATCGAAGGTGAATTAGATGCCGACGACCTGGTCACCATGCTATTCATGAAAAAAGATTAACCCATAACTTACACAAAATGAAACACATTTTTTTATCAGGACTTATTCTCCTTTTGCCAGTATGCGCCATAGCTCAGGAAAAAGCCTATACCGATACCACTATCTTTATCGGCAATAAAAAACTTGAAATTAAAGAATCGGCCGAAAAAATCAAGGTAAAAATATTCGAACCGTCATCCTCAGGCGATACGATCGAAAACGACCAAATCTTCGAAGGGGTTTATAAGGATGGAAAAAGTACAGAAAGGAGAATTATATTATCCGCTCCATTTTACCGCAAACACAAGAACAATCTGGTCGGGTTCTACTTAGGCATGAATAATTTCGCTTGTAAAGGAGATATCAATCTGTCGCAAATTCGTTCATGGGAAGTTGGCATGTATCTTTTCGAAGCAGATATTCCTCTGGGCAAAAGTAAAAAATGGTCTATTGTAACCGGTATCGGATTTAAAGGAAACTGGTACGGCTATAACGGCAACCGTGCTTTCAGAGAAGAAAACGGTGTAACAAAATGGCTGCCGGCCCCGGAAGGAAAAGTATATACAAGCAGCAGTTTTTATCATTTCTCCACGATAATCCCCGTATTATTATCCTGGCAGACTCCCCGGAAAAAAAATCCGTTCTTCGTACAAGGGGGTATAGAAGCCGACATACGAGCCATTCCGGGCTGTACGGTAAAATATAAAGACGAGAACGGTAAAAAACATACGGAAAATTACAGAGACAGAAATGCCGAGCCCGGAGGAGGAAATATATTCCTGCATATGGGAATAGGAGAACTGGGAATTTACGGACGTTACTCGATTGATCGCCTTTTCGAGAAAGGAAAAGGTCCCGATGTAAGACCATTCTCCATTGGGATTAGCTGGACCTTGTAAAAAACAGGATAGCCTATAGAAAGAAAAACTTACATCTCCCGTATATTTTTCTTTCTATAGGTTACAAATATATTTACTAACGACCGGTCACTCAAAAAGCTGGAAGGAAGAGTCTTTATTTAATCCCACATACTCTTTATCTTTCTCAAAGAAAAATTCTTTTTCTCCGAACGCCGGTTTAAGTTGGTTGAACCAAGTCGCTTTAGGATCATATTCTGCAAAAAACGGAATATCTACCCAGCGGGGATTACGCCCTTGCAGGAATCTCAAAACGAAAACTTTTTCTCCCTTTATTTCGGTAACCCCCAACAACTGTATTTTTCCCGGAGTATCGCTCATACTGGGTCCGCGCACTGTACGACAAACACCGCTCACCGAGCTATAAGCTTTTCTGAAAATATTCCAGCATCGTTCAAGCGGAATTTCAAAAAAATGCTTGGCTCCGGTATCACGGGCTACAAAAGCATAGTACGGAATACATCCCAGATCTACCTGTTTTCTCCACATCTGCGCCCATGTCTCCCAAGAATCATTGATGTAACGAAGCATAGGAGATTGTGTTCTTATCTGCGCTCCGGTATTGCGAATACGACGAATAGCAGATTTAACGGCATCGGTAGATAATTCTACAGGATGATTAAAATGAGCTTGTATAGCCAGATTCTTACCTGATGCAACGATCTTCTCGAACAGGCGCAAAATATCGTCCGCGTCAGGATCGGTCAAATAGCGATAAGGCCAGTACGCCAACGATTTTGTTCCTATACGGACAGTACGCACGTGTTCGAATTCCGGTGAAAGCAAAGGAACAAGATAAGCTTCTAATATAGAAGCCGACATTGTCATAGGATCTCCGCCCGTAAATAAAATATCTGTCACATGCCTGTGTATTCTCAAATAATTCAACAACTTTTCCGTTTCGTTCATCGCGAATTTATAACCGCTCATTCCCGAGAACTGAGGCCATCGAAAACAAAAAGTACAAAAAGCATGACATGTCTGTCCCTGGCTGGGGAAAAAAAGTACGGTCTCCCGGTATTTATGTTGCATTCCTTTCAGCTTTATATCGCCTAGCATAGGAACATTATGCTCTTGTCCCGCCGGATTGGGATTCAGACAAAGACGAATCGCATTTATCTCTTCTTTCAGTTTCCCGGACGGCTCTCCCGCTTCCATTAATTTCAACACGCGGTTATAATAAGTTTTTTCCAGCATTGCTTTACGGGGAAAATTCAGCGTAAATATCGGATCATCCGGAACATTATCCCAATTTATCAACTCGTCCACCACATAATTATTTGTTTTGAACGGTAAAACTCTCCCTACTACTTCGATAGCTTCGATACTTTCCTGCGACAATCCGGCAATTTGGGGGATCTCCCGGTAATTGTGCAACGTAAATGAATGTAACGTTTTGTGTTTATTCATCTTAATCTCAGTTTTGGTTAACGGCCCGGGATGAAAAATCCATACAAAGCCTGAAAATGTTCATTCTCTCTTACACGAACGTTATCCGTGATCCTATTTATGAAAGGCCTTTTTTAAAAGACTGATATTCGTTTTATCAAACAATAATTCAATCCTATAAGAATTAACTCTTCCTGTATATTTCATTTACGATTTCTCTATAATTTATCCTATACAGAGCTAACAACTTATATAAACTTCAACGGATTATTTTCCGGACAAATCGTGTTTTTATATTCCGGAAAAAAGAATCTTATAAAAAAATGGATCACCATTTCAGCAATCATTACATCCGTCCTCTCCGACCGATAGTAATAATAAAATCCTTTATTTACCCACCTGTATCTCCCAAATTGGCATCCGAGAGAGAAGTCATACTACAAATATAAGAAAAAATCCGCAATTAAAAAAACCGTCTTATCTTCCCTCTTATACAATTTATTTATTTGCTTTTGTCTTGTGATTTGTTCTTCAAATGTAGTTTAAACAACAAAAGGCCACCTGAATCAGGAAGCCTTTTATTATCATTACAGCTATATTTCAAAGAAATCGTATTAATCTATGAATATCACCTTTGCCGCAACCGATTTATAACAAGGCATGGCTTGTCCTATCGGAGCACCTATATAAGTAGGATCACATACAATATATCTTTTACCCGCCACCATAACCGAATCACCTTCTACCGAATCCGAAAACAAGACTGCAGTTGCCAAATGATTTGGATAATACAAATATACAACATCCATTTTCAACAATTCTTTTACAAGACTGGCAAATAAAATAGAACGGTCTTCACAATCATTAAACGGATAATAGAAATTTTCATCCACAAAGAAGGGTTTCTCATAACCGAATTGATCATGATCAGTTTTATATGAGAAACCATACTGTACGTAATTTATTAATAAGCCGACAGCTTCCAACTGCGATTTTCCTGTAAGTAGCCGCTGAAAAAAAGGTAATACTTGCTTCTTAAATTCCGGGCTTAAAGCTGCCTGTCCATAAAGATTCCATTCACATTGTGGATAATCTTTATAAAACCGGATTACAGCCGGATTAACCGATATACGAAACGGAGCGACTTCTTTCCAAGAAGAAGATACATAGGTATACCGATCTGCTATATCTGTATCAAAATTCGGATATTTATTCATAAGCATCCTTACAGGTATACACTTTACTGAAAAATCGTCCGGATAGGTCTGGATACATTGTCCTTGTTTTATGGGATGTGTAGGATAATACTTTTTCCCGTTTATTATGTAATAATTCAATTGAAATAATTGATCGCTTGAATGAATCAGCATCTGTAAACTTTGTCCCATGCGGCATAACCGGACATCATAACCAGACTGCACTAACAAATAAGTGCTGACCACAGCTTGAAAATCTGATAACCCTGGAAACAAATGGGCCGATACAGTTTCTACTAGTTTCACATATCCCCAATCACACAAATTCAATTCACTCTTCAACCTTACACAATCATCAATCAAAGTCGCATATTTATCTTTAGACAACTGTTTCCAGCATTTGCTCACAGATTCTTCAGTCAAGTTTTCTAACCCAATATTTTCATCGGGAATATAATGCATATAGCAAGCTGTGCCATAGAACAGAAAACGATACAGATTTTTCTTTTCTCCCGGACTTATCGGAGGAGCAATACTCAAGGGTACGTCTTGAATAACAGAAGGTGGTGAAATTACCTGAGATACCGGAAGTTTTGAAGGCACATGTAAATCCTGTTCATCATAAATAACAGGAGCAACGGGTTTACTCCTGTTTTTCAACGTCTTAGCAGAAAACGACATATAATCTTTCCACGATGTTGCCAAATAAACAGCAAACTCTTCATTCCTTACCTTACGATAATTTTCAAACTCCGTTTGTTTTCTATTTTTATATTCGTTAAACTCTGCCTTAACTTTATTTCTATACTCCTGGAATTCAGTCGAAAAAGTCTGCGTAAAAGCAATTCCACTGCAAAAAACAAATAGAAAAAGGAACAATCGTTTCATATAAAGTCCTTATTTTGTCTTATTGCTTCGCATTATAAATATTCTTGATTTCATTAGCAGACAAACGACGATTGTCATATACTCGTAAATTATCGATAGACATATTAGTAGCATTCAGCGTAGTAGTACTGTTCAATTTTACGCTTCCCCCCATCACAAATTTAATTCCCGTGCCATAAGACGACTGGCTTCCTCCATTCTCACTAAAGTGATTAGCCTCCTCAGTTACTACATCAACAGCCTGTCCGTCCACATACAAGATCGTAGTAACCGTAGAGTAAGTAGTCAACTCATAATCCGATACTAATGCTATATGATGCCATTGGTTATCCATTAAAGCAGGATGTGTAAAAGTACCACTATTACTATACTGGTACACATTATTGTAGCGTGACACAACAAACTTCAATGAACCGCCGCTCATACTCAAAGTAAACATGGGAGTGTTCTGAATAGAAGAAACCATATAAAAAATATTTCCGTCACTGAATCCTTTTCCCCAAAAACTGACAGTCATGTTTCGAGAATCAATAATAGGTTTAGGCACAACAAAAGAGCTCCCATCCGTTCGGCTAAATTTCACAGCTTTTGAATCGGCAGTAACTCCAGTCACAAAAGAAGGAGAATTGGAGCCGAATCCATGTATCCCATTTTCTGTAGCATCATTATAATTATCATCAAACTTATAATAAGTATAAAGCCCTTCCGATACTACCACATCGGCAACTTCATTACCTTTAGCCCCTACTACATTAATCGTTTCCCAGTGTTCTCCATCCGAAATCCGTATCCCGGTATTTAGGGTCTGTGGCATTGCCGTCCGGTTCAATGTTACATTAACCTGCGTATATCCTTGTGCAGGCACACGACCAGAAACAGGAGATACAGATAAACATGACTCATCTAAAGACGCTATCGTCCAATTCAATTCTTTATTACCTGTATTAGCAATATTAAACGATAACTCTTTCTTATTTTCCCCAAAATCTAATAATAACGGAGATACAGACATGACAGCTTTAGCCCTGATGGCTTTCACCGTCACAGCCTCTTGTTTAATTCCATCCGATATGACAAAGTTAGTATTCACTTCATCGGGTATCATCTCCCGGTTCAATTTCACCTGCAAGATTTTATTTCCGCCCGGAACTATCGTACCTTGTTTTTCTGGAACCGATATATAAGAAACCGACAAATCTGTTAAAGTCCAATTCAAATCGGCAGTTCCTCTGTTCGTTATAGTTAAAGGCAGTTCCAATGCAACATCCGAAAAATTCAATGTCAAAGGAGAAACATACATATCAGACTTTGCATTTTCAGGAGCACAAGACACGGAAATCGGATATGAGTTACCGAATGCGTATAGTTTTACAATTACACTTTCCACTTTCCCCAATTTCTCACGATCCACTTTGAATACAACACTCTGTGTCTTTTTGGAAGCTATACGTCCGGAGATTTGATCGGCTTCCAACCACGAAACACCACCCAAATCTAACGTCCATTCGGTTTCAGTATTTCCATTATTAGTAATAGTTATAGACAATTGAGTTTGTGTTATTCCGAAATTTAATGAAGTAGGAGTTATTTTTATATTGGCATCGTTCTTTTCCGGAACTAATTGCATATCACATTTAGCCTCTTCTCCTGCAATAACAGTCACATAGCGAGTATCCGACACATAACCATCCTTCACAAACTGCAAACTATAAGTTTTCGGTTCCAGAGCGGCAAAGAGAAACTGTCCATTACTTCCTGTTGTCGTACTCTTTCCATTAGAAACAATACTAACAGTTACACCCGATAAAAGAGTCGTTCCACTTCCCGACTCCGTAACAACACCCATAATATCCCCGGTCATTACCTCTGGTTCTTTTGTACATGAAACTGCTAAAAATAATACCAGCAAATAAAATATACGCTTCATTTTTTATCGATTAATTATATTAAAAATTCATCACCAATGACATTCCCACGCCATCGATACTCCAAGCAGGAATAAATGACACGTGAACACGTTGATTTTGTTCCACTATAACACGCCTACGCCCAGGAGCCACCGCTGCATCTATCAGGTTATAGACATACAAGGCTGCTGCTGCACCAATGAATCCATTGCGTACATTCTCCCAGTTTCCAGCCTTATCACTATAAAATTCCTTGAATTTAGGCTTTTCCCGCATTTTCTTTATATATGTAGAACGCTGATTTTCGGCCACAACAATCATACCTGCACAAGCAGCTGTTCCCCCCAGTATCAAACCTCCTTTCAGCTTACTTCCTTTATATAGTTGTCCCACACCCGGAATTAATGAATAAAAGAAACCTTTTGCTCCGTAAGAAGTAGTTAAACGGATTTCATCTTCATAACTTCCGCCTGCACACTTATTATCAGTAACAGTATAAAGAACATAACACGTATAGCCACGACTATCCCGTTCCCAGTATTCATCCACGATCCGAGTTGTCATAACAAGTTCTTTGCCCTTTTCAACACACTCCATTTGATAGGATTGATAAGTTTTCTGCTCACGTTCACCTCCTTGACGGATAGACTGACTGTTCACTTTCATAGAGCTATTCACTTTTATACCCCGCTCATGTTCCAGTTTAGTCGAAAGATTCACAAAAGAACGCTGACGAGCTTCTTCTAACGTATTTCCTATCCCAGACGCATCTAAAAAAATATACGAAGCGGACTTAGCGACTGGTAATGATGAGGTAAGCCAACGCGGACGCAAACGATCGGACTTTTGTTGTGCATTCAAGCTCCCCAAACCTGACATACACAGCAAAAAGAATAGAATTAACAGTTTTCTCATACCTATTTCTTTGCGGACTTCATAACTCGATATTTTTCCAATTCTTCTTTGTAAGAGTCACGAAACTTTTGAGCTTCAAATTCTACCCCCAATTTTTCATCATCCGAAAGTACAGCAGCACCTGCCATTTTTTCTACTGCAGGATTATCTATAGCAACGCATACAGAGCATTCATAAGTACCATCAGATAATGCATAACGATTGGAACAGATAATACGGCTTCCTTCCACCAACATTTCAGCCATACCACCTATATCTTGCCTTGTATCCGAGGAACTGGAACTTACACCATTCTTCTTCGTTTTAGCCCTATATCCTTTCATCACATTCAATACCAACTGTTCAACATCCGAAACAACTTGTGCTTTCGCATATAACACTGCCTGCTGGCGAGCAAAATCACGATCTTCATCAATAGCACTGGCATAAGCACGCAATTCTCCACTCGGAGCTTCTAAAGACAATTTCTCACATTCATCAATCATCTCTTTTACCTTAGTTACCCTTTTAGACCCGGTATTACCTTCTCCCGTATATTCAGGATAAGATGCCACAGCCACTTTTTTCGAGCCTCCACATGAAGGGAATAATACTGATACAGAAAAAATTAACAATAGAAAACAGATGTTTTTTTTCATACGTAAATTAGATTATGCTCTCTTTCAAAGAAAGCCGATTAAACTATAATTAAATTATCTCTAAATATGAGTCCAGACAAAATAAAAGAAAACACTTACAAGGGATGCAAATGTAATTAATCATCATCTCACGGTATTCAGCATCGGTGCTCCACTCAAAGTTCTTTATATTTATAAGCAATTCTCAACATATACTGCATTAATTGCTTCCCATTAAGACAACCCTATACACATGTAATTTCGCCCTTTTAGACAAAACTTATTCCATAGATATTTCATAATGGTTTTAGAAATTGAAAAACAAAAAATGCTCTATTTTTTCCTATCAATAACTATCTTGTTTATTTTTTACAAAGATAAGCACAGATTAACACTCATTATATCCACTATTCTTACTACATTTACCCAATAAAAGAAGAGTAACTCTCCTAATTTTGAAAACTTATGGAAACTGATTTAAAAAAGATTATCGGACAACGGCTACAACTGCTTCGGCAAGAAAAAAACTTAACTCAGGAACAAATGGGAGAAAAGTTAAATCTCTCGACAAGCGCCTATTGCAAAATAGAATACGGGGAAACAGATTTAACTCTAACAAGACTAAATAAAATTGCAGAAGTACTAAACATGTCTGCTTTAGAGTTATTTAAAAGAATTGACGGAAGCGCTTATTTTAATAATGCCGGGACAATCGGAACCAATATAGGAATAGCCAAAGACAGCAGCACGATCAAGATAGAAGCTTCCGACGAATTGCGGGATCTTATTAAGGCAAACAGTAAAATAATTGATTTACTAAGTAAACGTATCGATATATTAGAAAAGCAGCTGCATATACAAGTATTGTAAGGGTTATATCTATACTAAGCAAAATATTTCCATATATAAAGATGTGCATATTCATCTTATTATATGGAAATGCAAAGATTACCTGAAAACACAAATAAGACTATCTAATAATAAAAGTTATTTAGTCTCATTTTTTTACATATAACGAAAGATTAATTCCATCCTTAAGTTTTATTATCCAACTATACATAAACCGTTATTTAATAAATAGCGGTTATTCGTTCGGTACTTAGTTACCGATTTTAATAAATTACTCACAAAAAATATACCTTGCTATATATCGCTATTTTTCTCCGACCAATCCTGTTTATACAAGACAATTAATATCTAAACGAAACCGGATGATTTTAATTAATTATCTCAAGCGAGAGAGAAACAGCCCCCCAATTATTTTGGCACTTTATTTTTAATACAAATGTTATCATAACCATTCAACCGGTTTATATTAAATGCCATCAAGCAGAAATACAAAATACTTATTATATAAAGTAAAGTTTTCTTTCCGAGTAAAAGAAAACTTTACTTTATCAAAACGAGCCTGTCTAATAGTTTAGACAGGCCCATTATTAGGATATATTTTGTCCCTATGCTTATATGGAACTATTAATCAAAATATCAAGCTAATTTGCCATGGCAGTTCTTATATTTCTTTCCGCTACCGCAAGGACAAGGATCATTACGACCAATCTTCGGACCGGCCTTTACAGGCTCTGTTTTAGGACGCCCACCCTGCGGCGCAGCCGCTGCCTGAGCCTGGGCTTGCTGACCCGGATAAGCTTCTTTCTGTGCGC
Source organism: Barnesiella propionica (assembly GCF_025567045.1). Lineage (NCBI taxonomy): Bacteria > Pseudomonadati > Bacteroidota > Bacteroidia > Bacteroidales > Barnesiellaceae > Barnesiella > Barnesiella propionica. The sequence goes on from NZ_JAOQJK010000010.1 coordinate 116,126, forward strand.
TATATTTGCTATAATCCTGACGTCGTTCCGGAGGAGCCTGATGTACAGCTGCCGGTTCTTGTACGATAATTTGTCCCCTCATAAGAATCGCCACCGCTTTCCGGTTCATATTTTCCACCATTTCCTTGAAAAGGTTAAAAGACTCCAGTTTATAAATCAACAAAGGATCTTTTTGCTCATAACTGGCATTTTGTACCGACTGACGTAACTGATCCAATTCACGAAGGTGTTCTTTCCACGAATCATCTATCGTCATAAGCACCACGGCTTTCTGGAATTGTTTCACCACAGACTTGGCATTTGTCCTGCAAGATTCTTCGATGTCGCAAGCAATGCCGTAAGCACGTTTACCGTCGGTGATAGGAACTCTAATAATGCCTTTAAGACCGCGTTCCTCTAATATAGGACGTATATTCAAATCAGCGATCTCAGCCATCCGGTCCGCTTTGCGTTTAAACGCTGCTACAATTGCATCATAAAGCATATCTATTTGCTCCTGTTTTTTCAAAGAACGGAACTGGGCTGCGTCGAACGGCATTTCGATAGCAAAGGTTTTGAATATATCCATCGAGAAGTCTTCGTAATCGGAATGATTACTGTATGTTTCGACCATAGATTCCACCACATCGTAGAACATATTCATAATATCGAGACCTATACGTTCACCGATAAGGGCATGATGGCGTTTGGTATAAATCACATTACGCTGGGCGTTCATCACATCATCATATTCCAGCAAACGTTTACGTATACCGAAGTTATTTTCTTCAACCCGCTTCTGAGCATTCTCGATAGCGTTGTTAACCATATTCGCCTCGATCATTTCACCGTCTTTCAATCCCAAACGGTCAAGCATCTTAACCACCTTATCGGCTACGAAAAGACGCATTACAGCATCTTCAAAAGAAACAAAGAATACAGAAGAACCCGGATCTCCCTGACGTCCGGCACGCCCCCTCAACTGACGGTCCACACGACGGGACTCATGACGCTCGGTACCGATAATCGCCAAACCGCCGGCAGCTTTCACTTCGGGCGCCAGCTTGATGTCGGTACCACGGCCGGCCATATTGGTAGCAATCGTCACCATACCGCTTTGTCCTGCCTGGGCTACGATATCGGCTTCGCGTTGGTGCAACTTGGCGTTCAATACGTTATGTTTTATCTTACGAAGATCGAGCATCTTGCTTATCAATTCAGAGATCTCTACCGAAGTCGTACCAACCAATACCGGACGCTTGGCTTCATGCATAGCGACGATCTCTTCTATGATCGCTGTATATTTTTCTCTCTTGGTCTTATATACCCTATCGTTCATATCGGCACGGGCGATAGGTTTGTTCGTAGGAATAGTTACCACATCCAGCTTGTAGATATCCCAAAACTCTCCGGCTTCCGTTTCTGCCGTTCCGGTCATACCTGCCAGTTTATGGTACATACGGAAATAATTCTGGAGCGTAATAGTTGCAAACGTTTGAGTAGCAGCTTCCACTTTTACCCTTTCTTTTGCCTCTATGGCTTGGTGAAGCCCGTCGGAATAACGGCGTCCTTCCATAATACGTCCGGTCTGTTCATCAACAATCTTTACTTTATTATCGATAACGACATATTCCGTATCCCGTTCGAAAAGTGTATAAGCTTTCAACAATTGATTAACCGTATGTACCCGCTCGGCTTTTACAGCATAATTCTGCATCAACTCGTCTTTTTTGATTTGCTTCTCCTCAGGGGTAAGACTCTCGTTCTCCAAAGCAGAAAGCTGCGCAGTAATATCAGGCAACACGAAGAACTGGGAATCATCGGAATTCCCGGTAATCATATCGAGTCCTTTATCGGTAAGCTCTATACTGTTGTTCTTTTCATCAATAACGAAATACAACGGCTCCGTTGCCTGCGGCATATTGCGGTTATTTTCCGCCATATAATAAGCTTCAGTTTCCAATAACAATGGTTTTATACCGGGTTCGCTCAGAAATTTAATAAGAGCACCGTTCTTAGGTAAACCTTTAAATGCACGAAATAATAATGTCGCACCTTCTTTACGTATGTCTTTATTATCCGACGCAATCTTTGTTTTGGCCTCGGCCAGTATTTTTGTCACAAAAGTACGCTGAGCCTTAACCACCTGCTCTACCTTAGGACATAACTCTTCGAAAAGCTGGTCTTCCCCCTTGGGAATAGGCCCGGAAATGATCAACGGGGTACGTGCATCATCGATCAACACGGAGTCAACCTCATCGACAATAGCGTAATTATGCATACGCTGCACCAGATCCAGCGGGGAGCCGGACATATTATCACGAAGATAGTCGAAACCGAATTCATTATTTGTACCGAAAGTAATATCGGCATTATAAGCGTCGCGTCTTTCAGGTGAATTCGGCTGGTGCTTGTCGATACAATCTACCGACAATCCGTGGAACATATATAACGGTCCCATCCACTCGGAGTCACGTTTAGACAGATAGTCATTCACCGTAACAACATGTACTCCGTTACCTGTAAGAGCATTCAGGAATACAGGCAATGTAGCCACCAAAGTCTTACCTTCACCTGTCGCCATTTCGGCGATCTTACCTTTATGAAGAACGACACCGCCGATCAGCTGTACATCATAATGCACCATATCCCAGGTAACCTCATTACCTCCGGCCATCCAGTGATTCACATATATAGCTTTATCACCATCGATACGCACGAAATCGTGTTTGATGGACAAGTCCCGGTCAAATTGCGTGGCAGTTACTTCTATCGTTTCATTTTGACTAAAACGGCGGGCAGTCTCTTTCATAACAGCAAAAGCTTCAGGTAAAGCTTCGTCCAGTCCTTCTTCCAGTTTTTCCAGAATATGTTTTTCTATTTTATCAACTTCCTCCCATACCGCTTCGCGCTTGTCATAATCCATATCTTCCACCTGTTTCTTAAGCTCTGCTACCTGTTCACGATCGGGGGCAACCCGGTCACGGAGCGATTGCTTAATAACATCAATACGACCGCGTAATTCATCATTCGATATATTTTCAAGAGTTGGAGATATCGCTTTAATTTTAGCGATATAGGGATCTATTTCTTTTAAATCCCGCTGCGACTTATTGCCAAACAGCTTTTTAAGTAAATCATTAAATGCCATATATTGTTTTTTATTATTCAGGAAATCCAATTGCCTGCCGGCAATTTTTGTTTATCGTTTACAAAAATAATGAAAATTCTTGCTATCTCCATATAAAATAGCGAATTACTCTACTTCAGGCAATGGAGATTCTGTAGAGCCGTTTGGAGAACGAATGCGAAGTAATCTGGCTACAGTGGGAGCTATCTCCGTAGCTTTGATAGGACGGGTAATATGTTGCGGCTTTATTTTTTCTGACAGGATAAATAAAGGTGAGGGGATAGCATTTCCACGTACATATTCTCTCGTATCATGCACATCCTCATATACGACTTCCCAGCCCGGATTCAGTTCCAATAAAATATCCCCGGACAATTTCGGATAATATCCCCGGCGCAGCGCGTCAATATGTTCATTGCTGTTACCCAATAATAAACGGCGTGAAGTAAATACATCCTGTACTCCGGCCATTTGAATAAGAAATTCAGCCGCCTGAGACTGGATCTCATCCAGCTTCAGGTCTTTTTCTTTAACCAGTTTATGGTTCAGATATATCTGGCGGTTATGATAACCGGCCACCCAATCTCCCTGACCGTAAAGAGCCATCAGATACATATTCAACAAAGAAACCGCACGCTTGGGATAAAATTCTCCATCAGGTATATTGTATTGAGACGACTCTTTTCCCTCGCCCCGGAAATAACCGGTAGAAGCCAGGAATATAACCGTACGTTTCAATCCGACAGTACGATCTATATAATCCAGTAAATCAGCAATCTCTTTATCCAGACGAACATACATATCCTGTATTTCCAGACTGTATAACTGAATCGTTTTATTCTGATAGGTGCCGGCCGTATATCCCACATTCAGCATATCCAGATACCCCCGGCGTCCCAAAAGTCCTTTATCCAAAAAATCTTTAGCGACAGCCGTCACTTCTGTATTCACCAGTGCCGTCGTCTTAAACTGTGCATATTTATCGTACCGGTTCTTAGGAAAAATATGTTTAAAAGGAAAATCTTTCCGCAAATAAGGAAGTGCCGTATATTTTTCCGGTGACAAAAGAGGAACCCACGCCAGAGTATCGATACGCAACGACAACGACTGATTATAATTACGCTGCTCCACATATACGGGAACATCCAGGTAATATGTCGTAGTAGCCCATTTACCGTTCTTTTCATTCAGCCAAAAAGCACTGTTCGCGGCATGTCCGGCACTTATAATAGCATGCTGGGCCGAAGGAGCTACAGAGAAGACCCGTCCTAATCCATTTCCTACGATCTTTATTTCATCGCTCAGGGTAGAAGTTTTCAGATTCTTCGGAGAATATGTCTCATCGGTATAATTTCCTATCTTTTCAGGATCGTTCAATGCAAATTCTTCCCGGCGTAACGAAAGATTGTAAACTTTGTCGGAAGGTATCCCGTTATAAAAAGGGTATGTACCGGTATAGATAACAGATAAGGCGGAAGAACAATCCACATTAGGGAAACCAAATGTGACATTTTCATATACGAGACCTTCTTTCATCAGGCGTTTGAAACCCTTTTCGCCGAATAAATGCTGCAACGCCATAATATAGTCGGTACGCAACTGGTCCACAGTGATACCCACTACAAGCTGAGGCACATCCGCGGGGATTTGAGCCCGTAAAGGCGCGGTCATAAGCGCTAATAAAAGAGATGCTAAAACTTTGTTCATCTATTCCTCGTTATCCAATCATTATCCTGCAAACTCATCACCGCCAAATAACTCAATGAACGTGTCATCGAAGCTAATATTAAAGGCAAAAACGCCCAGTGAAAATACTGCGGTATCCACGGAGAGCACAGCAGGAATACAAAAAGTACCGCAAAGTTAGCAAAATGATAATAACCAACTACTTTTTTAAATCTTTTTACCCAAATAAAAACAGCAGGGAACAGGCTAAAAGGATTCAGCCAGAAAGCGGAATAATTAGGGTAAGTCGCCGGATGCTCGGATATGAACATCAGAAAGAAAAGCAAACAGCCCGTCAGTCCGTACATAGAGTAAAAAACGGTATCGAACAAACGGGTTACTTTTTTCCTTTTTACATCCCATAACGAAACAAGCAATACCAGTAGCAATAAATAAAAAGAACAAGCCAAAGGTGATATCCAGGGCGGAGTAAGCTCCACTTCCAAAGGCTTGTCCGGGACATATAGTACCACACTGCGCTCCACCAGATAATAAGAATCTCTCCCGTCTTCCGGTATTACCTTCGCACTCTCGAAAGCCTGTTGTAAGATCATTGGAACAAACATCTGTTGCATGTAAGTAGCAGGCCGGTCCAAGGGCTCCCCCAACGCCAGGTCTATACCGAAAACGAACCAGCTATAACGGCCGGCATAGCGGTCTATTTCCTGCCGGAAAGAAATCGTATCGCGAGGATCGGCATATTCTATACGCCCGGCCACAAAACGGGATATCATATCTCTGGGCCGTGTAGCGCAATTATCGAAAAGAAAAGAATACCTGTACGTACGGTTTTCGGGACGCGCATTTTCTATCAAAGCATCCAACAGGGCTCTTTTTTGCGATCCGGTAAGGTTTAGTATCTGTTCGTCTACCCGGGAATCCCTCATGACATAGGCCGTAATAAAATCCCTGAAATCATTTACTCCTAAACAATAGTCTGTTTCTCCCTTGGTAAAACGGTAAACAAAATTAGGAGCGTTAAAACTGAACATTCCATAATTAAAAACTATATCGAAAGGCGTTTCCCCGAATTGCTGAACCCGGATACCCGTATGACCGAACAGTTCATATATCTCAGTTCCCGGAGAACAAGTAAGCAAACTTATACTCAATGAATCGTTCGGTTGAGCTTTACCGCTTACCCATCCTAAAAGAGAAAGCATGCATATTAAAATAGCCCTGATGCGTATCATCATAACATAGAATACATAATAACACGTAAAAGTAATATTTTTTTATAAAAGCATTATCCATCCTATGCTTTTTTTATAAACAAAGTTATCTTTGCAAAAACACACAAAAATAGATAAAATGAAACGGTATACTCTTTTTCTGGCAGGACTTATTATTCCCGCTATTTCTACATTTGCTCAAACGATAAAACTTCCGGAACCACAAAAAACAGGAGGTAAACCTCTGATGGAAGTTTTGTCGCAAAGACAATCTACAAGAGACTTCGATACGTCCCGGACTCTTTCTGACCAAACATTATCAAATCTTTTATGGGCCGGCTTCGGATATAACAGAGAAGGCAAACGCACCGCTCCTTCAGCAATGAACCGACAGGAAATAGCTATATATATCATAACTTCCCAAAGTACATTTATATACGATGCATCACTTAACGAATTAAAGGAAATAACAAAGGGAGACTACAGAAAAGCTGCAGGATCACAAGATTTTGTATATACGGCTCCTGTAAATTTAGTATTTGTTTGTGATAAAACTAAAATGCCGAACATACAGATGGCTTATGCCGATTGCGGATTTATTGCACAAAATATCTATCTATATAGTGCTTCGGAATGCTTGGGAACGGTAGTAAGAGGATCGTTTGACAAAAACGAGCTTTCCCGTATACTCAAATTAAATGAAAATCAGGAAATTCTATTATGCCAAACGATCGGTTATCCGAAAAAATAAATTTAAAAAGAGATTAATATGCCCTCGATGAAATGGTACGGCTGGATATGGATATTAATCAGCATCGGCATTTTCGTTTCCTGTAAAGACAACAGTCGCACAATAATCCCGGAAGGACCTGTGAAAACAACAATAAAAACGATCCCTTTCGGCAAATTCAAAACTGTTTTCAATGACATGAACGATTTGCATCTCGAAGCAGCACGCAAGAACGGAATAAGCCCTTTAGCCTCACTCGAGACTGCTCAAAATAAAGGATTCTGGACCCTGGCTCGCGTAGACAGTTGTCAGTATTTTACAATAGATCCTCTCAAATTCTCGGTTCCTTATCTTGTTCCCAAAGCAAAATGGCTGCTTATGACCATAGGCAAGAATTTCACAGACTCTTTACAAAGCCGGGGAGCGTCGGGCTACCAGATTGTTGTCACCAGCATACTTAGGACAGATAACACTGTAAAAAAATTAAGAAAGCGCAATGTGAATGCCAGTGAAAATTCGGCACACCGGTTTGGTACGACATTCGACATTGCTTATAACCGCTATAACAAAACCGACTCTTTATATGAAATAAAAACAGAAGAGTTACGCCATCTTTTAGGAGAAGTGCTGCTGGATCTTCGTAACACCGGACAATGTTATGTAAAATATGAAATAAAACAAGGATGCTTCCATATCACGGTTCGTTAAAAAATCGCGCAATTTCATTCTTGTGCCTCAGATTCAGAATAAAAAAGTATCTTTGCACAGCTTTATGCAAAATCCGGTATGGAGCCGGTATTACTTATTATACAAACAATTAACAAACTATCGGCCGGAAAAAGCGATAAGGGGAAGAAAGATCTTTGTCTTTTTATCTCTTTATGCTTGCTTTTGAAGGTCCATTAAACTAATACATCATTCTTATGAAAAAAATCTTATTGTACAGTGCGGCAATATTGACCATGTTCCTTACTTCCTGCTGGGGAGACGACGACCCCGATTATTTTGTACCAACAACTCACGGCGTATATGTCCTTAATGAAGGCGTATGGGGAGCCGATAATTCGAATCTCTCTTACATCGACCTGTACACGGGCAATATAAACAACGGAAAAAAACAACTGGGAGACACAGGACAAGATATCCTGATATACGGATCTAAAATGTATGTAACAGTATCCGAATCCAAAACAATAGAAGTGATGGACAAATTTACCTGTGAAACACTCAAGAGCATAAAACTAAGCGGAACTCAGAAACCCAGATATTTCGTAACAAACGGCAATAAAATATATGTATCTTTGTACGACGGACATGTAGCCCGCATCGATACGGCCAACCTGGAAATAGAAGCGGTTGCGGCAGTCGGCCCGAATCCCGAACAAATGGCTATAGCCAACGGTAAATTATATGTCGCTAATTCTGGAGGAGAACAATATATGACAGGATATAATAACACCGTGTCTGTAGTCAATCTGGAATCTTTTACCGAAGAAACAACAATTCCGGTAGCAGCCAATCCCATCAATATGTGTGCAGATCAGTTCAACGACGTATATGTAATTTCATTGAGCGTATACGGAGAACCGGGTATCCTGCAACGCATCTCACCCGACGGAAATGTTACCGTCTTGCCTCAAGGCGCGAATATAATGGTACGTAACGGATTATATCTATACCTGATCAATAATCCCTACGGATCTGCTACGCGCGAGTATGTCGTATTGGACACAAAATCAGAAAAAATTATCAACACGAACTTTCTGAAAGACCCGTCCGTCATCGACACTCCTTATTCATTGGGAATAGATCCTATTACCTACTATATTTATATAGGTCAAAGCAATAAAAACTATACCGGAAAAGGAAAAGTTTTTGTCTTTGACAATAACGGAAATTATATTTCAACTTTAGATGCAGGTGTTTCGCCCAGAAATTTCGGTTTCCTGAACAATCTGTAAAGCAACAACAATGCGATGAGAATAAAACCATTCATCCTGTTTTTACTGATTCTGTTCATTCTCTCCGGCTGCGGGCAAAACAAAAAACCGACTACCGGGGACGGAATTAAAACCGCTATCAAATACGCCGAAGGGTTTACTATGACCTCTTACGGAGATTATACACGCATAGACATACTCAATCCTTGGGATTCTACCGGGACATTGCATACTTACATTGCCATACCGAAAGATAGCCCCGTACCGGAACAACTCCCGGTAGGAACCGTACTACGTATTCCATTAACCAATACGGTAATTTACTCTTCGGTACATACAGGTATACTGCAGGAATTAGGAGCATTGGAACAGATCGGGGGAGTATGTGACCTGCGGTATAGTAACCAACCGGCCATACTGGAGCGTTGTACTGCCGGCAAAATAACCGATGCCGGAAACTCCATGAATCCCGACATAGAAAAAATCATCGATATGAATCCGGACGCCATACTGCTTTCTCCTTTTGAAAACAGCGGTTACGGACCGATAGAAAAAACAGGTATCCCCCTTGTCGAATGTGCCGATTATATGGAGACCTCTCCCTTAGGAAGAGCCGAATGGATAAAATTATTCGGTTTTTTATACGGAAAAGAGACAGCAGCCGACTCTCTTTTCTCACGGATTGAACAGGAATATACCGATCTGCAGAAACAAGCTCAAAATTCATCCGAAACTCCTTCTGTTTTCAGCGAAATGAAAAGCGGTTCGGCCTGGTACGTCCCCGGAGGTAAAAGCTACATGGCCCGTATATTTGCCGATGCAGGTGCGAACTATATATGGAACCGGAACCAACAAAGCGGCTCTTTTCCTCTTTCTTTCGAAGTCGTGTTCGACCAGGCTCATGACGCTGATTTCTGGCTGATCAAATACTATCAGGATAAAGACAAAACCTATAACGAAATAAAAAAAGATTATGCACCTTACGCCAATTTCAAAGCTTTTCAGAAAAAAAATATATACGGATGCAATACGGCTAAAATCCCGTATTACGAAGAATTTCCTTTCCATCCGGAACGGCTTTTGAAAGACCTGATAAAGATTTTTCATCCCGAGCTGCTTCCCGGATATCAACCCGAATATTTCACTTCTTTGTCCGAATGAAACATGCAGTGCACATATCCAGAGGAACACGGTATGCCCTCCTGCTCTCAGTGATTATCCTGTTATTGATCATAGGAAATCTGCTGATAGGTTCGGTTCGCATTCCGGCAGAAGCCGTATGGAATATCTTATGCGGAAACGAAGTAGAAAAAGATAGCTGGCGTTTTATTATCCTGGAATCCCGGCTGCCTCAAACCATAACAGCGCTTTTAGCCGGAGCGGCACTCGCCGTATCGGGACTGATGCTGCAAACGGCTTTCAGCAATCCCCTGGCAGGACCTTCTATATTAGGTATTAATACGGGAGCCAGTCTGGGGGTAGCTCTAGTTATGCTGTTATTCGGCGGAAGCATAGGAGCAGGAACTTACACCCTTACCGGTTTTTTTTCCATTATAGCAGGAGCTTTCGCCGGTTCTGTCCTGGTCATGGGACTTATCTTATTTTTTTCCACTCTCGTTAAAAGCAATATCATGTTGCTTATCATCGGTATTATGATAGGCTATATCACTTCCTCGGCAATATCGCTGCTTAACTTTTTCGCGACAGCCGAAGGAGTACACTCTTTTATGATATGGGGTATGGGAAATTTCGGCGGCGTGTCGCTCGGCCAGCTTCCGTTTTTCAGCTTTACTACATTGACCGGGCTAGGTATTTCACTATTGCTTATCAAACCGTTAAACGCTTTATTACTGGGCAACCGTTATGCCGAAAACCTGGGTATCAACATTAAAAAAGTCCGAAACTGGTTATTGATCGCTACCGGTCTGCTGACAGCCGTAACCACGGCATTTTGCGGTCCTATTTCATTTATAGGACTCGCAGTACCTCATATAGCACGCCTTCTGCTGGGAACATCCAATCATAATACCCTGCTCCCCGTTACATTGTTATCGGGCAGCGCTATTGCTTTATTATGCAACCTGATATGTGTGATTCCCGGAGAATCGGGCATCATTCCGCTAAATGCCATTACCCCCGTTCTGGGAGCACCTGTTATTATTTATGTAATTATCAACCAGCGTAAAATACAATATTTTAACTGATGAAAAAAGCTCCCGTCATATCGGCAAAGAACCTGTGTATCGGTTATAACTCCGGGAAAAAAGGAGAAAAACGTATACATGAACATATAGCCCTCGATCTGTTTCCGGGAGAACTCACCTGCTTGCTGGGACCTAACGGCGCGGGAAAATCGACATTATTGAGAACCATGGCGGCTTCACAACCCCCTATCGAAGGAACTCTGGAACTGGAAGGGAAAATACTTTCCCGGTATTCCGAACGAGAGCTTTCCCGTAAAATAGGAGTAGTGCTCACCGATAAGACACAAACGGGAGGACTCTCGGTATACGAGCTCGTATCACTGGGAAGACAACCGCACACCGGTTTCTTCGGACGTCTTAACCGCCATGATAAAGAAATCGTGGAAGAATCTATCGAAGCCGTAGGTATAGGGCATAAAAAGAAAAACTATATGGCCGAGCTATCCGACGGTGAACGGCAGAAAGTAATGATAGCGAAAGCCCTCGCACAAGAATGTCCTTTAATATTGCTGGACGAACCTACGGCATTTCTGGATGTAGTGAGTCGTATAGAAATCATGTCATTGCTCCACCAGATAGCCAACCGTCAGAAAAAGACCATTCTTCTGTCCACGCACGACATGGAACAGGCTCTCATATTAGCGGATAAACTCTGGCTTCTTTCCCGGGAAGGAGGATTGGTATGCGGAACTACCGAAGATATTATTCTGGACGGATACATGGACTCCCTTTTCAGTAAGGACGATATCCGGTTCGACCTTTTGCACGGCGTATACTACCCGACTGTCAAATGGTCCCGGGAAATCTTCGTAGATACTCCGGACGAAACTCTTACGCACTGGACGGTAAACGCCCTGAACCGGAACCACATCGCCTGCACTTTCGATAAAAACAAACGCGACCGCCTCCCTGTCGTACAAGTAGTTTCAGCCCACGAGATCATATTCACGGAAAAAGGGAAAGAAAGCCGGTTCACTAATTTCGGCTCATTTATCGAAAGCATTCAATAGAGAATCAGTGCCCGGCACGCAACGTCTTGATTATTTCACGGGCCGCCCTGACGGGAGCACCCGGCTCACCCAACAATGCGGCCATACGATCATAGCCGTCCGACATCTTATCCCGGTAATCTTTATCATACAGTAAACGTCTCAGCTCGTCCCGGACATTATCCGGAGTACAATAGCAGGCAAGCAACTCTTTTACGACCTCATCATCGGCGATGAGATTCACCAGAGAAACGAACCGTACATTCAGCCACCGCTTAAACAGATTGTAAGTAAATTTCCCTCCTCCCATATAATAACAAACGACCTGCGGTACGCGCAACAATGCTGTTTCAAGAGTAGCCGTACCCGAAGTAACCAGTGCAGCAGAAGCCTGCTGCAACAGACGGTAAGTCTTTCCCGAAACCACCGAAACATCATATCCTTGCGAAAGGTCCCTATACAAGGAATCTTCGATAGCGGGAGCCCCGGCTATCACCATCTGATATTCGGGAAAAACGGAAGCTGCTTTCAGCATAACCGGAAGATTACTCTTTATCTCAGAGATCCGGCTTCCGGCCAACAAAGCAATAACGGGCTTGTCAGGCAATCCGCAAGCGGATATAAAATCCTGAAAGGTTTCATCCGCCATCGGACGTACCGCCATCTCGTCCACCGTAGGGTTTCCCACATAATCTATTTCATAACGGTGCTTCCGGTAAAAAGGGACTTCGAAGGGCAGGATGGAATACATCTTATCGACATAACGGCGTATACTTTTTATCCGGTATTCCTTCCAGGCCCATATCTTAGGAGAGATATAATAATGAACCGGGATATTCAGTTTTTCCCTGACATATCCGGCAATTTTCAGATTGAACCCCGGATAATCCACCAATATGACTACATCGGGATGAAATTCGGCTATATCCTTCTTGCAGTCACGTATATTACGCAGTACCTTATTCAGGTTCATCAGTACCGGAATAAATCCCATATAAGCCATTTCACGATAATGCCTGACCATAGTTCCGCCCTGGGATGCCATAAGATCGCCTCCGAAAAAGCGAAATTCAGCAGCGGTATCCTGTTCTTTTAAAGACTTCATCAGATTGGCCGCATGTAAATCGCCCGATGCTTCTCCTGCAATAAGGTAATATTTCATAATAGTCCGTTTTGGTCCGGCACAAATTTACATTTTGTTTCCCTATCCTGCAATAAAGCCGGCCGGGATTCCGGAGAAAAACAAATGAGCGGAAACAATAAAGGGATACGGGCAACGTTAATAAAGAGATGAAACATTTAGTTTTGATATTCCTGTTGTTAGCCGCTCTTTCAGGCGGTCTGCTGACGAGTTGCATCGAAGATGATTTTTCGAGCAGCCCTAACGATGTGCTTACTTTTTCGACCGATACGGTACGCTTCGATACGGTATTTACCGACATCGGAACCTCTACCCGTATCTTCAAGGTGTATAACCGGAGCAAAAAATCACTGAATATCTCTTCGATAAAACTGGCCGATGCCGGGAATTCGGGATTCTTCATGAACGTGGACGGATTCTCCGGTAAAGAATTATCGGATATAGAAATCAGGGGAAAGGACAGCCTGTTTATCTATGTAGGGGCGAATATAAATCCTACGGACAGGAATAACCCCATACTCATAAGAGATTCCATCGTTTTCATGACCAACGGAGTAAGACAGGATGTAAAACTGATGGCTTACGGGCAGGACGTAATTATCAAACGGGGAGAGACTATTACCGGGAATACCGTACTGAATGCGGAACGCCCTTACCTTATCTACGATAGTCTGGTCGTAGCACCGAATGCGGAACTTCAGCTTTCCCCCGGCGCAACCCTGCATTTCCATGATAAAGCGAAATTTATCGTTCAGGGACGGCTTATCTCGGAAGGTACTCGGGAAAAAACGGTTACACTGCGGGGCGACCGCCTCGACCGGCTGTTTTCCAATCTGCCGTACGATTGGACCCCCGGTCAATGGGATGGCATATACTTTAAAGAAGAAAGCTACGGGAACCGGATGATATATACCTCGGTAAGAGGTACTACGAACGGCATTCAACTGGATTCCTGCGATACGGACCGGATGAAACTGGAAATAGGAAACTCCGTTATGCGGAACGCTACGAAAAATCTGTTTACAGGGACCGAATGCCAAACTTATTCCTGGAACAGCGAATTCTCTAATGCCGGCGGATCTGTCGTAGCGTTAATCGGAGGTAAACATGAATTCACCCATTGTACGATCGTCAACTATAATATATTCAGTGTCATTCTATCCCCTATAGTTTCCATGTCGCGTCTCATCCCAGAGGATGGGGCTCCCGCAGAAACACAATGGCTCAAAGCCTCTTTCAACAATTGTATAGTCACAGGAAACACATCCGAAATAGATCCGGGCGATTTAACCGGAACAGAAATTCATTTAAACAATTGCCTGTTGCGGGCAAACGGTTCGGACGATGCCAACTTCATGAATACGGTATGGACAGGCAAGCCTTACTTTATAGCGACAGGAGACGATTATATTTTCGATTTCCGGATAGCTTCGGATAAGTCGGACGCTATCGGGAATGGTAATCCACTCTATTGCAAACCTCCGCTCGATACAGATATGTACGGGAACAGCCGTTTTTCATCTGTAGATATCGGGGCTTACCAATATCTACCGGGCGAAGAAAAAGAATAAATTTGCGATCCGTTATACCTCACCAGACAGTTTAAATAAAGCAGCCTGATTTTTTACTGTCATACAAATTTGACTTTCTCCGGTAAAAACAAAATCTCGTTCTGTTTTTATTCATTATTTTGAGTTATACAAAAAATTTAATTATATTTGTATTACAACCTTAAAATAATGAAATACCGCCATTCTATATTACTACTACTCAGTGTATTCCTGTTTGTAACAGGAATTTCGGGGCAGACACGGCTTCCCTCATTCCTCCCTCCCCAGCCGGCACCGTTGCTGCCTCCGGTCACGATAGGAAGCCCGCACGAAGAGACTGTCCCTATATCGCAGCCGGAAAATTCCGCTTCCCGCAATCAGGCAGATATGTTCGAGAACGAACGGGGAGAGATACAGCTTAGGAATGCAAAGAACCGGCAGATAATAAACGAAATATACCGTTCTGAAGCTTTTATCCGGTACGAACTTCCGTCCAGGGAATGGATGCAGGGAACGGAATTCTACCGCGATGCCGCGGGTATGCTATCCGGTATGCTCAGGGGTGATATACCCGTTAATATAAAAGACGCCGTATTCATGGTAGAAAATGCTTATTTCGGAAACACGCTGGACAGGAATACGTACGACAAAGCCATCGGAGATATAATACGAACAGCCCGGGAAAAAGCAAAAGAAGACTGCCATGACTGGAACAATCCCGTAACGAGAAACATCATGCTTTTCAGGGCGATGTCCGATACATTAAGGCTAAAGAACCGTTCCCGGGAAAGTACGCTGATATCTTATCCTTTCAGGTATGATTTCGAAGATACCAAAGGGGAAAAAGAGTGGTCTAAAATGTTCGTGAATAAACTGCTGGCTACCCGTACAGGGCAATGCCACTCATTGCCGCTGCTCTACCTTATTCTTTGCGAAGAGACCGGAACCGAAGCATTCCCGGCCTATTCCCCCTCCCACATGTATGTAAAATTCCGGGATAACACTGGAACATGGCATAATCTGGAACTCACCAACGGACGCGTCGTCAGCGACGCATTTATCGCAGGCTCCGGGTTCATAACGGCGGAAGCGATAAAAAACGGCACCTATATGTCGCCCCAAAGCCGGAAGCAAACGGTCGCCCAGTGCCTGGCGGATCTGGCTATGGGATATTCCCGTAAATTCGGTTTCGACGGATTTACAGAGCAGTGTACCGATTCCATCCTGAAATACGACCCCGAAAATTTATCGGGATGGGTACTCAGGTCCAACTACCTGACCTTGCTGTTCGACTACACCGTCAGACAGGCAGGACGTCCCCATCCCGAAGTCCTCAAAACACGTTTCCCCCGGATATACGATTTATGGCAAAAGCGCGATGAAACATACCGCAGGATCGACAGCCGGGGATTCCGGGAAATACCTCAGGAAATATACGAAACATGGAGGAAAAACATGGTGAAAGAATAAACAAAGAAAATATAAAAATATCCGCTATTCCGGAAATAAAAAAGACTAAAATACAATTATATGAAAAGAATATTATCGCTCGCGCTCACACTGTTCATTATAAACGGCGTACACGCACAGGACATATTCCGGCTGCACGGGTTTGAAAAAGAAACCCTCACCCTGAGCAAAGGACGGTATCCCGAAACATTCAATCAGGAAGAAACCGTGCAGATAGGAACCGTACTGCTGGATACACGATCGGGGAAAATAGTCTGTTTGCTTTCCGATGATACGACGGCCGCCGCTTATCAGGGAGAGATATCCAGCCGGTTCCTTTCCATAGATCCTCTCTGCGAGAAATACCCCTGGATCAGTCCTTATGCCTATTGTGCCAATAATCCCATGAGATTCGTGGATACCGACGGAATGGATATTTACAGGTACGACAACGAAACGGGAAACCTTATCTTAGCCGTAAAGAACGAAGATAAATATGACCAGATAGGAAAATTCTCTTATGACAAAAAGAACGATACGTATACCTTAAAGACCGACAAAAGGGGAAATGCAAAAACACAAATAGATAATATAGAAAAGGGAATCTTAAAAGACGGTATCAATTTTATGACCAACCATAACGTAATAGATATAGGGGGAGAAAACCAGGCCTCGGTGGGAGGTTTCGAATCTTTTATTACGCAATTCTCCGATTTTGTCGGAAAAGAGATCGGCGGATATTATCTGACGGATAAAGGGGGGAGCGATATCAAATACATAGGAGTAGCTCCTTACAGGAATAATAAATATGACGAGGCTAAAAGCTCTTTTATGCTATACCGGGCAAGACCCGACCTGTATAATAAAGCGGAACATAATACCGATTTTCATACCCATCCCAGATTTGCGGCGGAAAGCGACAAACTACAATCGTCAAGAAAGGACATAGCCAGAAAAAACCAAACACAAGAATATCATTCCCAAGTAAAAAGATTTATCATTCTGACAACCGGTTATCCAACCATAGAATATTAATATCATGAAAGCATCCAATTCCATACTCATTATTTTTATCCTACTTATCTGCAGTTGCTCCCCATGGAAACAACTTCTCGTATCGAAAGGAGGAACGAACGAAGCCATTGAAAATGCCATAACCGATTTTATGAACACCTGCTACCTAAGAAATGACGACAGTATTTTTTCAATACGTATATATATAGATAATAAAGACATATTAGGAGTAAGTATTTTTGGAAGGAATGAATATAAACATTTTCCAGGATCCAATGATAAAATCGGCTCTTATTCAAAAGGTATCCCAAACAAATATATGATTGTGGACGGAAAATTGTTCTATTGGAAAAGCGATACACTTCCCCATATCATCACCAGAGAGATGGTAGACGTATTACAAAAATACAACCATATAGACTCCATGAACGTGGACAGTTTTGTTGCCATTCCCGCATCCGGAATATCCGAAAAGAAAAAAGGAGCTGACTACTATTTCTGCAAGAACAACCTGAAAAATTATAAAAAAGTAGTTACAAACAAAGCGATGGGATGGTATAAACAACCGAAACTGGACTGTGATAAAAAATAGCTTAATTGTAATTTTCATCAAAAATTATCTACAAAAAAACCAAACACATGAATATCATCCCCAAGTAAAAAGATTTATCATTCTGACAACCGGTTATCCAACCATAGAATATTAATATCATGAAAGCATCCAATTCCATACTCATTATTTTTATCCTACTTATCTGCAGTTGCTCCCCATGGAAACAACTTCTCGTATCGAAAGGAGGAACGAACGAAGCCATTGAAAATGCCATAACCGATTTTATGAACACCTGTTATCTAAGAAATGACGACAGTATTTTTTCCATATATGCATACATAGACGATAAAGACATATTAGGAGTAAGTATTTTCGGACAGGACAAAGATAAACTTTTTCCCGGATCTAACGATAAAATCGGCTCTTATTCAAAAGGTATCCCAAACAAATATATGATTGTGGACGGAAAATTATTCTATTGGTGGAGCGATACACTTCCCCATATCATCACCAAAGAGATGGTAGACGTATTACAAAAATACAACCATATAGACTCCATGAACGTGGACAGTTTTGTTGCCATTCCCGCATCCGGAATATCCGAAAAGAAAAAAGGAGCTGACTACTATTTCTGCAAGAACAACCTGAAAAATTATAAAAAAGTAGTTACAAACAAAGCGATGGGATGGTATAAACAACCGGAACTGGACTGTGATAAAAAATAATTTAATCGTAGTTTTGATTAAAAAATACCGATAAAAAAGAATGACACAAAAATATCATCTCCAAGTAAAAAGATTTATTATACTGACAACCGGTTAATTAACCCATAAAGTATTAATTAGCATGAAAAAAATTCTTATAAATATAATAACGCTGTTACTTTTCCAGCCGTTAGCGGCTCAGTTACCCGATACCTACGAGAAAGCTTACGATTTTCTGAATAAAATGCTGGAAAACGAAATACCTCCAGATTTTACGAATGCGGTTTTTGCAACGGAGAACGCTTATTATGACGGTGCTTTAAATACAGACGAACTGAACGAAGAACTGGATATATTATTAAGACTGACAAAAATGATATCCAGTTCACCCCTCATTGATTATAATGGCACCGATAAAGATAATGTTATCATGCACTCATCGCTGTTTAAAATTCTTACCGACAGCATCGCAATTTCTCTGGATTCCACTCATATTATGGTACATTTGCCTTATACGTACGATTTTGACGACGTATGGGGTGAAACAGACTGGTCTCAAATGTTCGTCTCTAAATTATTAGCAAGCGGAACAGGCAACTGCCATTCTCTTCCTTATTTGTATAAGATATTATCGGACGAACTGGGCATACCCTGTTACCTCGCTTATGCTCCCAATCATATATATATCAAACTATTTTCGGAAATGACCGGGTGGTATAATACAGAACTTACCAGCGCTACTTTCCCGGTAGATGCCTGGATCATGGCATCGGGATATATAAATACCGAAGCCATTTGTAACAATTTATATATGGATACCGTCAATACCCGGCAGGCTATTGCAAATTGCCTGGTAGACCTGGCGCACGGTTACCGGCATAAATACGGCAACCAAAACCCCGATTTTATCATAAAATGTTGCAATACGGCTCTTAAATATCATAAGACAAACGCCAATGCCATCCTGACAAAAGCGGAAGCGGGAAAGTCATATATACAATCATTAATGAAAGAAAAACAGGTTCGAAAAGCAGAAGATCTATTTGAAGATGTTTCCATAAAAAAAATGTATCTGGAGATAGAAAAAACATACGCCGACTTATATCGTCTGGGTTACCGGAGAATACCTGAAAAAATGTATATGGAATGGATAGGAAGTTTGAGAAACGAACCGAACAAGTATCCGGCAGGCCAATAATAAATAAAAACGGAACGCATGCCAATAGCATTCATTTGGCATGCGTTGCATAATAATATTCCAAAAGAAAGATCAGTTATGCCGGGCTTCCTCCAACAGCTTGCCGAGGCTTTCAAGATTTTCTAAAATAACGTCGGGACGGGGATCGGCACGCTCTCCCGTTTCCCGGGCTGTTTCTCCCGAAAGAACCAGTACCCCAAGAGTATGCGCCCGGTGCGCCATAAGCAAATCGGTATATACCCGGTCGCCCACCATGGCTACCTGGGAAGGTTCCAAACGATGGCGGTTCAATATACCCGTAAGCATATTAGGATCGGGTTTCCCCATTACGATATCCGGCTTGCGGCCGGTCGCATATTCCAACGCGGCACAAATAGAACCGCAATCCACCAATACGGTAGGCTCGTCCGTAGGACATATCCGGTCGGGATTTGTCGCTATATAAGTTTTTCCCTGCTCTATCCACCAGGCCGCCCTGCACATCCGCTTATATACAAGCGTACTGTCGAATGCAACTACCACGGCATCGGGTACGTCGCATGCATTTTCCCCTACTGACACGAACCCGGCTCTTTCAAACTCTCCGATCATGCTGGGCGTACCTAATATAAATAACCGCCTGTATGCAGGGAAATGAGTTTTAATATAATCTATCGTCGCTAAAGCTGTCGTATATAATTCTTCGGGGGCCGCCTTTATACCCATCTGTGACAAATGATTTAAATAATCGTCACAGCTTCTGGAAGGATTATTAGTCAGAAACGAATAACCGATACCCATTCTTTTCAACTTATCCAGAAAAGGAATAGTAAAAGGAAATAGAGTGCCTCCTTTATAAATGGTACCGTCCATATCTAATGCGACATGTTTGATGCGGGCCGCACGTTCGAGTATCTTTTTATCGAAATTCATAGTCTCAATTGTTTTTAAACTTGTTCTTCTTCATAACCATCGGCTTTCGCATTCCACATCATCAGGAACACGAGCATGCCTATTACCGCAATACCTATCATGGCCATATAGGCATATCCCCAACCGCAATGCTGGGCCAGCGCACCCAGACCTACACCCGATACAATAGTACTGGCATAACCGAACAGTCCGGTAAAGCCATTAGCCGTAGCGGCAGCACGTTTCGTAGCCTGGTTAGCAGCAGCTATGCCGATAAGGGCCTGGGGACCGTATATACAAAAACCGGCGGCACACAGCGAAGCGAACAAAAGCCATACGGGAGCTCCTGAGGGTAATTGCCAGAATATAAAGATAAACAAGGCGGAGCCTAACATACAAAATACACAGGTACGGTGGGCACGTCCTTTCAGGAATTTATCGGTAGCCCAGCCGGAGAACAGCATACCCAGAATTCCCGATATTTCAAACAGTGCTACCAGCCAGCCGGCATTCTCCAAAGACAGTCCTTTTGACTGGCTTAAAAGGGTAGGTCCCCAATCCAACACAGAGAAGCGAACGATATATACGAAAAAATTGGCTATCGCCAGAATCCATATCAAAGGATTACCGAAAACTTTACGCCTTAAAAACGCTTTGTTCTCAGCCGAAGTTTCTTTTTTACCATCTTTTTTATACTCTGCTCCGGTTCCCGGTATTTCCGGCAGACCTACCGACGTAGGGGTATCACGTAAAGCGATAAATAAAACAATGGCTCCTGCAAAAGAAATCGCTGCCGGAATAAAAAAACAATATTTCCATCCCCCGGCTCCGTAATGTCCCATTATATATCCGCACAGGATAACGACCAGCCCTGCACCGATGGAATGAGAGGTATTCCATACCGACATTTTCGTCGCCAGCTCTTTAGGGGGAATCCAATGTGTGAGCAACCGGGCACAGGGAGGAAAACCCGTCCCCTGCAAGAAACCATTCAAAACCCACATAACCCCCATGAAAAGAATCATCGCCTGCATCTGGTTTTTGCCGATACCCCATCCCAGTAACGTTCCGGACACGGATTCCGCAAAACCGAATGCAAAATTCACCAAAGCACACAATGCAAGGCCTATTGCCATATAATAGCGGGCATTCATCCTGTCTGCCAGTATTCCGTTCACAAAACGGGACAAACCGTAGACCAGACCGTTCAACGTAAGAAAAAGCCCCAGGCTGGTTTTTGTAATGCCCAGGTCGGTTTCCATACCCGGCATAGCCAGGCTAAAGTTCTTTCTTACAAAATAAAACAAGGCATAGCCTACCATCGTAGCGATAATCGTCCGCGTCTGCCAATATTTAAACCGTTTGGAGGTATCCTGATCCATATGCTCCATTTTCTTTATCTATTTTGATTTAACTCCTCTCTGTTATATGAAAAGTCTCTTCTATTATCAAGACAATCGCAACATATACAATACGCTTCACATACTACGCAATAAGCAACCATTATTTCTTCTGAAAGGAATCTCTTCCATACTTCCGAAAAACATTATTGTTCTCATATATTAGATTTTAAATTACGATTATATGATGTTCCTATTTTCGTTTATAATTACTTTCAATATTTATTCGCAATCAAATATACATAAAAAGAAACCAACACCACACCTTTTGTTTCTTTTATTAACAAAATATATTCATTCAAAAATATTTTGTTTATATTTATTAAATAAAAAAAGCCTTTAAAAAAAGGCTTCATAATAATATCGAAACAGATTTCTTATACAATAACAATCTGTACGCCCGATTCTTCCAGCACACGCACTGTCGCTTCAGGAACATTGGAATCGGTAATAATAACGTCCACTTCATCCAGATTACAGATTTTCCCAAAACCACGGCGACCGAATTTGGACGAATCAGCGACAACAATAAGTCGGAGAGAAGATTCTATCATTTTACGGTTAAGTCGCGCTTCATCTATATTAGAAGTGGTAAGACCATAATCCAGGTCTATGCCGTCTACCCCCATGATAAATTTCGAACAGGCTATTTCATCAAAAGCCTTAATAGCGGTATCTCCGACTACTGAAAAAGAACTTTTACGCAAAGTTCCTCCCAACTGTATAACCGTCGTATCTTCCAAAGAATTAAGCAAGGTAGAAACCTGCAAGGAAGAAGTTACGACCGTCAGGTTGCCGCCTTGCTTGATTTGCTCCGCCACGGCATATACGGTACTTCCCGAACCCAGAATAATAGAATCGTTCTGCTCGATTTGCTCCAGAGCAGCCAAAGCGATACGCCGTTTCTCATCACTATTCCTTTTTTCCTTTATCAGGATATTCATATCGGGAGCATGAGGATTAACCGGACTGGCACTTCCATGAGTACGGAAAAGCAACTTTTTATCTTCCAGATACTTTAGATCCTTTCTTACGGTAACCGTAGTTACATCTAATTCCTGAGCTATTTCATAAACTTTTACAAAACCTTGTTTTGCCAGTTTTTCAAGTATATATTTATGTCTTTCCGCAATACTCAACATACAATATGAAATTAAATTTCCACAAATGTAACAATTATTTTTTCAAACGGAATAGATTTTTCAATTATAAAGAGGGAATATGACACGAAACGCAACTTTGCAGAACATAAAAAAACAATATATTTTTTATATCCGGAAAATACGATCTCCATAAAACAAAATCCCCCTCTGAAATAATAAGTCGTCAGTTTTTACAGACAATAATTATATTTTTAAAACACATTTGTTACCTTTGTAAACAGAATATAAAATTTTCAATCCAAACATTTCTAAACAGGACCGCAGAAATGAACGAACAAATCAAACAAATAGCAGACAGGCTCAAAGGATTGAGGGACGCACTGGAACTCCAGCCTGAAGAAATGGCCCAAGTTTGCAACATCGACACGAATACGTATCTGGGATATGAATCGGGAGTAAAAGATATACCTGTAAGCGTGCTGCACCAGATCGCCCAGCATTACAGCATCGAATTGCCTACCCTCATGTTCGGCAACGAACCTCGCATGAGTTCTTATTTCCTGACCCGAAAAGGTAAAGGTGCTGCCGTAGAAAGAACGAAAGCTTATAAATACCAGTCTCTTGCCGCAGGATTTATCAACCGAAAAGCCGACCCTTTCATGGTAACGGTAGAGCCGAACAGGAATGAAGTTCCCTTTACCCTGAATACTCATCCCGGACAAGAATTCAATCTGATTATCGAAGGAAAATGTCTGCTCCGGATAGGAGGAAAAGAACTTATTCTGGAAGAAGGAGACAGTATCATGTTCGACTCTATGCGCGAGCATGGAATGAAAGCCCTTGGAAATAAACCCGTCAAATTTCTGGCTGTTATATTATAAACATCATTTCAAGATTACAGTAAAAAGGCTTATGCCTGCATAAAATAGGATTATGGTAGAAAGATTTTTAGACAAAACCTCCTTTTCTTCACAGGAGGATTTTATGCAAAACTTCAAAGTAAAGGTTCCCGAAAATTTTAACTTCGGCTACGACATAGTCGATGAATGGGCTCGTATCGAACCGGATAAAAAAGCCTTACTATGGACAAATGACAAAGGAGAAAAAATAGATTTTACTTTCGCCGATATAAAAAGAGAAAGCGACAAGACGGCAGCCTATTTCCAATCACTCGGTATCGGGCACGGAGATATGGTCATGCTCATTCTCAAACGCCGGTATGAATTTTGGTTTTCTATTATAGCCCTTCATAAATTAGGAGCCGTGTGCATACCCGCCACACACCTGCTTACCGAAAAGGATATTATTTACCGTTGTAATGCAGCCGATATAAAAATGATCGTAGCCGTAGGCGAAGACATCGTTACAGGGCACATAAACCGGGCAATCCCTGCATCTCCGTCACTAAAGCATATCGTTTCTATCGGTCCGGACACTCCTGATGGCTGGAAAAATTTTCACGAAGGATTGGACAAAGCACCCGCATTCTCCCGGCCGGAACATGTGAACAACAATGATGACACATCGCTTTTATATTTCACTTCCGGTACTACCGGAGAACCTAAAATGGTTGCTCATGATTTCACCTACCCCCTCGGACATATCATTACCGGTTCATTCTGGCACAACCTGCATAAAGACAGTCTCCACCTGACACTGGCCGATACGGGTTGGGGAAAAGCCGTATGGGGAAAACTCTACGGACAATGGATAGCCGGTGCCAATGTTTTCGTATATGATTTCGACAAATTTACACCGTCGGACGTCCTTGGCATGTTCGAAGAATATCGTATTACATCGTTCTGCGCTCCTCCTACCGTATTCCGTTTCCTCATCCGGGAAGACCTAAGTAAATATGATATCTCTTCCCTTAAATACTGTACGATCGCAGGCGAAGCTCTCAATCCTAAAGTATATGAAGAATGGCTGAGACTGACAGGTATTAAACTGATGGAAGGATTCGGCCAGACGGAAACGACCTTAACAATCGCCACTTATCCGTGGATAAATCCTAAACCGGGTTCTATGGGCATACGCAATCCTCAGTACGATATCGATTTACTGACCAGCGACGGACGCTGGGCCGAAGACGGAGAACAAGGTCAGATAGTCATCCGCACCGAAAAAGGAAAGCCTCTGGGATTATTCAAAGAATATTACAGGGCCCCCGAGCTCACCCGGGAAGCTTATCACGATAATATCTATTATACAGGAGATGTGGCCTGGAGAGACGAAGACGGCTATTTCTGGTTTGTCGGACGTGCCGACGATGTGATCAAATCGTCCGGATACCGCATCGGGCCGTTCGAAGTGGAAAGCGCATTAATGACTCATCCGGCCGTAGTTGAATGTGCCATAACAGGTGTACCCGATGAAATACGGGGACAAGTGGTAAAAGCCACGATCGTTCTGGCGGCCGACTATAAAGATAAGGCGGGGGAAGAGCTCATCAAAGAGATACAGAACCATGTCAAGAAAGTCACTGCTCCTTATAAATACCCGCGTATTATCGAATTCGTGAACGAATTGCCCAAAACAATAAGCGGAAAAATCCGCCGGGTGGAAATCCGGAATAAAAACAATCAGTAAGAAGCGAATCATGCAAATAAGCAACGAATGGTTTATCGGCGAATCCGAATCGGACGGGGGAAAGATCATTACCCGGGGAAGGACTCATCTGGACAACATAAGAAACTCCGGACAATTTCCGGTACGGGCCGAAATACAATGGAAATATACGGGGAACAAAAACGGAATGCCTACCGATCATGAAGCGGAAATTATAGACCACATCATGAATCTGCTGAAAGAAGAACTTGAGAAAAAGCCTGTAGCCGTTATGACAGCCATGCACACCGGCGCCGGACAGGTTCTGTATGTTTTTTATGTTTCGAACATCGACAACATGTCCGAAATAATTAACACGACATTAAGCAGATTTCCCGCTCTTCCCATCACCATAGGGGTAGAACAAGATCCCGAATGGTCCGAATATTCCGGGATGATAGCCAAATTCGTTATTTCAAATCTGTAATATCCATGTATAAATACAAACGCATAGCCATAAAAATCGGAAGTAACGTACTTACCCGTAAGGACGGAACTCTGGATTTTACCCGGATGTCATCCTTGACGGATCAGATAGCCGAATTGCACAAATCAGGGTTGGAAGTAATCATCATTTCTTCGGGAGCCGTTGCATCAGGACGAAGCGAACTCAAAAAACACCAGAAACTGGATTCGGTATCGGCCCGGCAACTTTTCTCCGCAGTGGGGCAAGCCAAACTCATCAACCGGTACTACGAGCTGTTCCGCGATCATGGCATCGCCTGCGGACAGGTTCTTACCATGAAAGAAAACTTTGCCACGCGCCGGCACTACCTGAACCAGAAACACTGCATGGATGTGATGCTGGAAAATAAAGTCATCCCTATCGTTAACGAAAATGATACGATATCGGTTACCGAGCTTATGTTTACCGATAATGACGAACTATCCGGACTTATTGCTACTATGATGAATGCAGAAGCATTGATCATCTTAAGCAACATCGACGGCATATATAACGGAAATCCGGCAGATCCTGGATCACAGGTCATTACGGAAATAAACCATTCTAAGCCAGACATATCGAAATATATCCAAACAGGGAAATCTTCCTTTGGAAGAGGTGGAATGTTGACCAAATATAATATAGCCCGTAAAGTAGCGGATGAAGGAATAGAGGTCATCATTGCGAACGGCAAAAGGGACAATATCCTGCCGGACTTGGCAGCAACAGGCAGCCGGGTAGTTTGCACCCGCTTTTCACCTTCGGGGAAACCGACATCCAGCGTAAAAAAATGGATCGCACACTCCGAAGGTTTTGCAAAAGGAGAAATACATATCAATGAAGGAGCATGCATAGCCATGACTTCTACTAAAGCTACGAGCCTCCTGCCAATAGGTGTTACACGTATCGAAGGCGAATTTGAAAAAGATGATATCGTAAAAATCTTCAATCACAATGGAGATGCCATAGGAGTAGGACGTATCGGTTGCGACAGTGAAACCGCCCGGGCAAAGATAGGTAAACAGGGAAGCCGCCCCCTTATTCATTACGATTATTTATACCTGGATTGAACCGTATATAAATATATATAACAAAAGGCTTTTGGGTACAGTAACCTTTTGTTATCTTACACTTTTACGGGTATCCGGCAAAAAAGATAATAAATATTATTCTTTATTACCTTGATACTTAAAATTTAAACCGTTTTTCATCGGGTTCCTATCCTTTTTTTCTATTTTTGCATTAAGAAAACGATTATATGTCATCTTTGAACCAAACATTTAAAGCAGTAAAAGCTGCATCGAGAGAACTCAACCTGACAGATGAAAACACGATTAACCGTATTTTGCTGTCGGTAGCGGATGAAGCGGAAAAATGCGCAGAATATATTCTGCGGGAAAATGCACGCGACCTGGCTTTAATGGATAAGAATAATCCTAAATACGACAGATTAATGCTTACTCCAGAACGTATATCCGGTATATCAGAAGATATGCGTAAGGTAGCGGCCTTGCCTTCTCCGTTAGGGCATATATTATCAGAGACTACGCGACCCAACGGTATGAAAATCTCCAAAATATCGGTTCCGTTCGGC
Organism: Barnesiella propionica; assembly: GCF_025567045.1. NCBI lineage: Bacteria > Pseudomonadati > Bacteroidota > Bacteroidia > Bacteroidales > Barnesiellaceae > Barnesiella > Barnesiella propionica. Next base: position 143,644 of record NZ_JAOQJK010000010.1, read on the forward strand.
GTGATAGGTATTATCTATGAAGCCCGTCCGAACGTAAGTTTCGATGTCTTTTCTCTTTGTTTGAAATCCGGAAACGCCTGTATCCTCAAAGGGGGTTCGGACGCGCAATACTCCAATTCTGCCATTATCAACATTATCAACAAAGTGTTGATAACTTTCGGAATAAACTCTGACACAGTAGTTTTACTACCGCCTGACCGGGAAGCTACCGCCGAGTTATTAACTGCTGTTGATTATGTAGACCTGATCATTCCGAGAGGAAGCAAGGGATTGATCCAATACGTACGTGAAAACTCCAAAGTTCCGGTTATAGAAACCGGAGCCGGTATTTGTCATACTTATTTTGAGTCGTCGGGAGATACGCAAAAGGGAGCAGATATTATTTTCAACGCGAAAACCAGACGTGTCAGTGTTTGTAACGCACTGGACTGTGTCGTAGTAGACCGCTCCCGGTTAAAAGACCTGCCTCTTCTCTGTCAAAAGCTGGAGGAAAAAGATGTTATCATATATGCCGACAATGAAGCGTTCTCTGCACTCAACGGACATTATCCCGAAAAACTGTTGAAGCCGGCCGAAGAAAATAGTTTCGGAACCGAATTCCTCGATTATAAAATGGCAATAAAAACAGTAGCAGATATAAACGAGGGCATCAGACATATATCCAAATACACATCCGGACACAGCGAATGTATCATTACCGAAAATGAAAAATATAGCCGCCGTTTCAGCAAAGAGATCGATGCAGCTTGCGTATATACTAACGTCTCTACCGCATTTACCGACGGAGCACAATTCGGATTCGGAGCCGAAATAGGGATAAGTACCCAAAAATTACATGCGCGCGGACCTATGGCATTACCCGAACTTACCAGCTATAAATACATTATTACCGGAAACGGGCAAACCAGAAATTAAACTAAGACAAAGATAAAATGAAACACTTCACGAACGTACATGATTTAGGAGATTTGAAGATCGCACTCAAAGAGGCTTTTGAAGTGAAGAAAGACCGCTTTGCCTTCCGGCACCTGGGACATAACAGAACCCTGATGATGATATTTTTTAATTCCAGTTTAAGAACACGGCTAAGTACCCAAAAAGCCGCGATGAACCTGGGAATGAACGTAATAGTACTGGACATAAATCAAGGTGCCTGGAAACTGGAAACGGAACGGGGTGTTATTATGGACGGAGACAAACCCGAGCACTTGCTGGAAGCCGTTCCCGTAATGGGCTGTTACTGCGACATTATCGGGGTGCGCGCCTTCGCACAATTTGAAAACAAACAGGACGATTACGAAGAAAAAATATTAAACCAGTTCATACAATATTCGGGCAGACCCGTATTCAGCATGGAAGCGGCCACACGGCATCCGTTGCAAAGTTTCGCAGACCTCATCACCATCGAAGAATATAAAAAGACGGAACGTCCCAAAGTAGTGATGACATGGGCTCCTCACCCCCGGGCACTTCCCCAGGCTGTCCCCAACTCTTTCGCCGAATGGATGAACAAAACAGATTATGAATTTGTAATCACTCATCCAAAAGGCTATGAACTGGATCCGGCATTTACAGGAAAAGCCCGAATTGAATATGATCAAAGAAAAGCTTTTGAAGGGGCCGATTTTATTTACGCGAAAAACTGGAGTGCCTATGAGGAACCGAACTATGGCAAAGTGATCTCTACAGACCGTTCATGGACGGTTGACACAGAAAAGATGAAGCTTACCAACCAGGCCTATTTTCTTCACTGTCTGCCGGTAAGGCGTAACATGATCGTAACGGATGACGTTATTGAAAGCTCTTGTTCTTTAGTTATTCCGGAGGCAGCAAACCGGGAAATTTCAGCTCAGGTCGTTTTGAAACGAATGCTCGAAAGTTTATAATTACTTATTCAGAACTATTATGAAACGGTACTTTCTTTTATTATGTGCATGTTTTGCTTTCTGCGTTTACGCATCCGGCAGGCATCCGGCAAGTTATCGCTACTGGGACGGCGGAGCTCTGACCTGGAAAGATTTTCAGGATACTATACAATGGAAAGGAATCCCGTCAAAATTCAAGGCGGGCATACAAGTCGATATAGAAAAAACAAAACATAATAACCAGAAGACCATCCGCCCGATTGCCAAAGCTTTCGTAGACCGTGCACAATCTTTTGTATCGGATGAAGCACAAAACGAAAATTCACTCAGATATTATCAGGCACAATTTGATCTGCTGGAACTTTACCGTCGCCGGTTACAGGCTGAATTGAACACCGGATTATCCGAATTCGAAGCCGACAACCAATATAAATATTATATGGAGCTTTTCCATGAACAAGAGAAAAAAATGGCGGAAGAAACGCTCCACGGAGCCAATGAGCAGAAACTACAGGAATGGGAATTCTATGTAGGAAAAGAACTGGCTGAAACTCCGATTCCCGATATACCCACATTTATACCGCGTTCCTTCGGGTACGGACTGAATATAGGAGGAGGGATTTCCATTCCCGCAGGAAATATCTCGGACTTTTTTACTCCCGCCTGGCAATTTAATATCGGACTGGATTTAGCATACAAACGCCTACACCTGTTCGGTGACATAGGTGTAGGGACATCAGGCATAAAACAAGATATCCATGTTCAGTACAAAGACGTATCGGATAACTGGCGGAAGGGATTACATACGACATACTCGACCATGGGTGTTACTGTAGGATATGATATTATTTCTACCCGTTACTTCGCTCTTACTCCGTTCGCCGGGGGTGCCCGAACCTGTTATTCCCGCGTACTGGAAACAGAAAACCGTAAATCGACCAATATTACTAAATCGGATTTTAACTGGACAATAGGACTTAACTTCGACTATCGCTTTTCTTCTATCGTCTCTATGGTACCCTCTTTTTTCCTGGGACACAGGGAAATGTTCACGTCCAGTTTACGTACACGTATATATCTTACCCGGGGTGAATATAATCTGCTAGCTCCTGTCGAAACACAGGGATATCAAATAGGCGTTTCCATCATGTACAGCGGATTCGGTAATATGATAAAAATAAGATAAAAAAGAAAGCCCCTGTTTTTGCTCAGCTAAACAGGGCTCTTCCTTTTCTATAAATAAAAACTACTCACTTAAAGGCTTCCCATTATAAAAATCAAGGATTTTCGTGCGGAATAAATATTCGTAACGAGCCTGAGCTTCATCCGATAAAGCTTTCTCATACCTCGTCTTTACATCGTTATATTCGAAAGAAGTGGACTTTCCAGCTCCGTATTTTATCTGCTCATATTCCATCGAGATACGGGCGGCCTTGACAGCCTGCCGACTTGAACTTAATTTTTTATGAGCGGCTACCGCCGTATAGTACGCCTGTTCAATCTCTTTATATAAAGCCTGTTCTGCATCCTCAAGCATAAGACTTTGCTGTAAAACCTGCACTTTAGCCTGTTTCACCCTATTACGAGTAGCCAAACGATTAAAGATAGGAATATTCAACGATAGCCTCACATTCTCGCTGGAGTTATTTTTCAGTTGATTTCCGAATGCATCATTTACACTCTCACTGCTGTAAGAATGATAATACCCCGTACTATAAGAACCGCCTAAAGATAATGTCGGATAAAATCCGGACTGAGCGACTTTTACTTCATACTTGCTCGATTCCAAAGAAAAACGGGCAGCACGTATACCGGGACGGCGGTCTACCGTAAATGCATACAAAGAATCCGGACGCACCAGCGACGCCAGTTGCTCTACCTCCATTCGCTCTATGTCCGGAGCCGAGACGTCAAATGTTTTCGAAGCCGGTAAATTTAATAGCTGTGCCAGGTCCAAAAGAGCCAGCGTAAGATCATTGGCGGCTTGAGTATAAGCCAACTCATCACTTGCCAATGTAGCTTTACTATCATAAACAGCCGATTCAGGATTTTTTCCGGCAGCGACCAACGCCTCGGTCTTAACAACCTGCTCTTTACTTAGTTCCACTTGTTTCCGGGCGATTTCCAACAATTCCCGATTAAAAAGGACTTGAAAAAAATAAGATGTCACACGCAAAGAAATATCCTCTTTTGCTTTATTCAGGTTCTCAACCGAAGCCAACAGATCCATTTTCCCGGCTTTCACCTCATTGTAGATACGCATTCCTGTAAAAATCGGGATACTGGAACTCACCGATAAAGAAGTATTCGCCTGAGACTGATCTATATAATTTCCTTCTCGACCGGGTCCACGCCCAAAATAAAAACCTTGTCCGGCGTCGGCATTCAAATCCGGTAAACGGCTCATTCTACTTGTATTCAATGAAATCTCCGTATTTTCTTTCGCCAACTGTTTTTGACGAACTTCAATATTATGAGTAATCGCATAATCGATGCATTGGCCCAGAGTCCACCCCTCTTCCTGAGAATACGAATTAAATACACAACAAGATAAAACAATACAAAGGACAAATAACTTATATAATAATTTCATATGTATCATATTATTAAATTAGATCATTCACATATATGGCATTACACATTTACCGGACGATTATTTTATTTCCACGAATAAGATCTTTAACCGTTATTCCTTTTTTCACTTCTATCTTAATACCGTCGGAAAGCCCAAGTTCCACTTCTTTCTTTTTAAATTGCTGAGGTTTGTTTATGGTATCGGTCACCAGCTGTACATAAGTTTTTTTTCCTTCGAACTCTACGGCACTCTCAGGTATTGCGACAACACTGTCTCGTTTTTCAAGAATAATTTCAGCATTAGCACTATAGCCGGATCTGACAAAAACCGTATCGGGAATCGTCACTGCGGCCTTTATCTCAAACAGAATGGAACCATTTTCCTCGGTACCTTTAGGCGATATATACTCAAGCACCGCATTGAATTTCTCATCGGTAAGCGCTCCTACAGTCAATGAAATAGGCATACCTTCTTTCAAACGTCCCACTTCCGTCTCATCTATCTTTCCTTTAAAAATCATATCACTCATATCGGCAATAGTAGCGATTGTCGTACCATCATTGAAATTATTGGACTGAATAACCGAATTACCGACTTTCACGGGAACATCCAGAATCATACCGGTCACCGTAGAACGTATCTGCGTATTACTGTATTGAGCGGAACGCCTGGCTATACCGTCACGGACTATTTCAAGATTATCCTGCGCATTCACCAGTTCTTCTTTCTGTCTGTCAAATTCGGCTTTTGCTTTTTCATAATCTTCTTTGGAGATAACTCCCGATTTATAAAGATCCTGAGTACGGGTAAATTCCCTGCGGCCCTGCTCTTCGTTAATTTTAGCTACATTTACACGGGATTCTGCAGCATTCAATGTTCCCATCTCAGGGATCACTTTTACCAGAGCCAATACATCTCCGGCTTTCACCATTTCCCCGGCTTCTTTATATACTTCGGCAACAATTCCCGATATCTGGGGTTTTATAAGCACTTCGTCTCTGGGCTCGACTTTTCCTGTAGCCACCGTTTTTTTCTCTATCGAAGTCTTCTCCGGACTTATCACTTCATAACGCTCTTCCTTTGGCTGGGATTTCATCCATAGGAAAACAAATGTGCCCAACAAAAGGAGAAGGGCTATAACCAGAAAAAAAATCTTTACATACTTTCTCATAACCAATCTATCTATTTTATTATTATTCTTCGCGTATGGCATCTATCGCTTTTATCTGTAAAGCCCGGTAAGCCGGCAACAGCCCTGCCAAGGTACCCAATACGAGCAATACGGCAGAAGCCATAATCGCCGTACTGAACGGAATTTGAGGCGAACCGAAAAATATTTTGTCGCTTCCACTTTCTGCAAAATTACTCATAAAAGTATCCACGATTTGCAATAAACCCACTCCGGAAAGAAGGCCTAAAAAACCGGCAATACATGTAAGAACCATGCTCTCACTCAAAATCTGAACCATTATGGTAAAAGGCTTAGCCCCTAAAGCTCTGCGGATTCCTATCTCTTTAGTTCGCTCACGCACCGTAACCATCATAATATTGCTCACCCCTACGATACCGGCCAGTAAAGTTCCTGTTCCCACTATCCAGATAAGCCACGCTATCCCCATGAATAATCCGTTAAACATTTTAAATTCTTTAGCGACATTCATGCTATCTACAGCCTGCAGATCATTGGGGGCTATCCGGTTACGCTCCTTAATAAGCATTTTAACCGGTTCCTCCAAATCGGTCACTGGATAACTGTCATAAGCGGTCAAAGCGATACAGTCTATCTGGTCTCCAAACTGGTAACTTTTTTGCATAGTGCTAAACGGGATAATAATAGTTTCTTCGGAACGTCCCCCGATCTGCACCTGTGTAACCGGATTGTTAACTCCGATAACCCGGTAAGCAATGCCGTTTACCTGTAATATCTGTCCCAACGGATTCTCTCCCGGCAAGAACATCTCTTCATACACCCGCTTGCCGATAATACAAACCTTACGCATCTCCCGGATATCAACCTCATTGATATAACGGCCATATATCATCTCCTGAGGTTCGATAAATCTATAATCAGGAGAAAGCCCCTTAATAGAATAGGTCCCGTATTTATCCCCTCGTAAAGTATTATTATCACTATTATAACCGAACAATATAGCCGAAATATATTTCACCTCGGGAAATTTTTGGCGTATCGCATCCATATCGGTAGTATGCAAATCCCACCAACGCCCCCTTTTGAACCCTTTATAAGGCTCGGTAGTCAGGTTCGAAAAAAAATAACAAGTATTGTTGGCAAATCCCTTGATATTAGATTCTATTCCCGATTGTAATCCATGTCCGGCGCCGGACATGACAACCAACATAAAAATACCCCAGAATACACCAAAAGCTGTAAGGACACTCCTCATCTTGTTTCGGGTAATCGTATGCCATATTTCCTGCCACTTATCTAAATCGAACATATTTTTCTTCTTTTATCATTCATTACGCAAAGCTTCGATAGGTCTTATTTTCACCGCCTTACGAGCCGGAAAATATCCTGCCAAAACACCTGCCAAAACCAGAACAGCAGTCGCTGCAACGGCTATAGGCAATTCTACCGTAGGATTTGTAAATACCGCAAAGCCTCCTTCTCCTACCGGATTTTGGTTCAATATCCATGCCACTCCTTCGGTAACGCCGATACCCAAAACCATTCCTATATATCCGAAAAATAAAGTGATCAGTACTGACTCCACGACCACCAGCTTCAATATAGATACAGGAGAGGCTCCCAATGCCTTACGAATACCGAATTCCCGGGTACGTTCTTTTACTGTTATCAACATGATATTGCTCACACCGACAATTCCGGCTATTAATGTTCCTATCCCTATGATCCAGATGAAAAAAGATATCCCGTTAAATATTCCCATAGTCTGCATATAGTTTTCCAGAACATTCCACACCCATACAGCGCGCTGGTCCTGAGGATTATAAGACAAAGCCTGACCTAAAGTTTTGCGTACAGATTGCTCAAAAGCACTCCCTTCCTCTTTGCTTTTTATACCATCCACGGTAAATTCGAAACTGCCGTAGCCCCATGTATCAGGCCTTAGTAACTGAGCAGCCGTTAAAGGCATAAATACCGAAGGGGTACGGCTCAGATTCTCATCACTATAAATACCCACTACCTGAAAAGCAAGATTATTGATCTTTACATATTTTCCCAGGGCTTTCTCTCTTTCATTTTTAAACAATAATTCCGCAGTTCGTTCATGCAGTATTACTACTTTTCTACGGTCTCGTATGTCGGTCTCGTTCACAAACCGCCCGTTACCCGGCTTAACCTCTATATTCCTGATCTCTTTAAAATCAGGCGATACTCCGGTAGTACTGTTATTCGTATATTCTTTTCCATACGAAATAGTAGTATTCCATAAACTGAATGTAGGAGTAATTTTACTGATCTCGGGATGTTGTTGTTTCAAATACCGGAGAGACTGATTTCCAAATTTGACTTTACGTCCCTTTTGCAAGCCGTTCCAAGGCAAAGAAGTGCGCCCCGGCCACACGACCATCGAATTTTTAGCACGATCTCCGAATTGTTTTTTGACTCCGTTTTTCAGTCCGTTCCCCGATCCCAGTAAAAGTATAAGCATAAAAATACCCCACGCGACAGAAAATCCCGTAAGGAACGTACGTAATTTATTCTTTTGTAAAGAACTCCATATCTCTTCCCAAATATCCAGCATATTATATTTATCTCAGGTTTTCAATGGAACCAATGATCCCGTCCTTAATATGTATCACTTTATCTGTTTGTGCCGCAATATCGCGTTCATGGGTCACAACCACCATTGTCATTCCTTGCGTCTCATTCACTTCACGCAACAGGTCTATAACTTCCTGAGAAGTCGTACTGTCCAATGCGCCTGTAGGCTCATCGGCCAGAATCATTTGAGGGTTGGCAATCAAAGCGCGGGCAATAGCGACCCGCTGTTTTTGACCTCCCGACATTTCACTGGGCAAATGTAAAGCATGTTCTCGCAAGCCTACACGGTCCAGATATTCCATAGCCATTTCATTTCTCTTTTTTCTCGATACATGCTGGTAGTACAACGGCAAAGCCACATTCTCCATTGCATTCTTAAAAGAAATAAGGTTGAAAGACTGGAACACAAAGCCGATCATACGGTTTCTGTATTCGGCAGCCTTCGTTTCGGAAAGGCCTTTTATCAAAACATCATTCAGATAATAGTTTCCAGAGTCGTAATTATCAAGAATTCCCAGAATATTTAATAACGTGGATTTTCCGGAACCCGACGCACCCATGATCGAGACCATTTCGCCTTTCGCTATCTCCAGATTTATACCCTTCAGCACATGCAGAGGACTTCCTCCAAAATAAGTTTTGTTTACATCTTCCAATCGTACCATCAGAAATATAAATTATAATTAATCGTTTTTATGAATAGAAAAATATCAGTTCGCATCACCATATTAAGTAAAAGTAGATATATTTATTATAATAGACTTACCTCCCTGAAAATTAGTTGCAAAACACACTATTTTTTAACTTATTATCACAATCCGGTATCTTCATATTTATAATAATAAAATACAGATATGCTTCGGAGCAATACTCAAAATACAGATAATATCTGTATTTTTCTCCGCTTTATTATTACATTTGCAATAAAAGAAAATCGTCCTGCACAAAAGATAAAGTACAGGTATGATCTTTAAGTTTTTTACGTCCGAACTTATGAAACAATATTTAGAATTATTACGACATGTCCTGGACAACGGGATTTCGAAAGAAGACAGGACAGGTACAGGCACCACAAGTGTTTTCGGCTATCAAATGAGATTCAATCTGGAAGACGGCTTTCCTCTTCTTACTACTAAGAAAGTACATTTGAAATCCATTATACACGAACTGCTTTGGTTTCTTAAAGGTGATACGAATGTAAAATATTTACAAGAAAACGGCGTAAGGATATGGAATGAATGGGCCGATGAAAAAGGAAACCTGGGACATATTTACGGATACCAGTGGCGTTCCTGGCCCGACTATAACGGAGGACATATAGACCAAATAAAGAATGCGGTAGAAACAATTAAGCACAATCCCGACTCCCGTCGTATTATTGTCAGTTCCTGGAATGTCGCAGATTTGCCTCAGATGAATCTGCCTCCCTGTCATGCCTTCTTTCAGTTCTATGTAGCCGAAGGCCGTCTAAGTCTTCAATTATACCAAAGAAGTGCCGATATATTTCTGGGAGTACCTTTTAATATCGCTTCATATGCTTTACTGTTACAAATGATGGCTCAGGTTACCGGGCTCAAAGCGGGTGATTTCATCCATACTCTGGGAGATGCGCATATCTACAACAATCACAGAGAACAAGTGATGTTACAGTTAACAAGAGAACCCCGTCCTTTGCCTAAAATGATCATAAATCCTGAAATTAAGGACATTTTCCATTTCACATACGAAGATTTTTCTTTGACCGGATACGATCCTTATCCGGCCATTAAAGGTACTGTCTCTGTTTAACTATAATAACTATGGCCAGACTATCTCTAATAGCTGCAGTCGCCGGAAACGGCGCCATCGGAAAAGAGCAAGATTTACTATGTCATCTTCCCAATGACCTGAAACATTTTAAAACGCTGACATTAGGACACACTATTATCATGGGCCGAAAAACTTTTGAATCTTTGCCGAAGGGAGCTCTCCCCAACCGGGAGAACATCGTTCTCAGCCGTCGTAAAGATGCGTTGTTTCCGGGGGCCAAAGTATTTCACTCCCTTCAGGATGCAATCTCCAAGTATCCGGATAATGAAGAACTGTTCATCATCGGTGGAGCTACACTATACAAAGAAACTATCGGAATGGCTGAGAATCTATATATCACTCACATACATCATATATTCGACGATGCCGATACCTTTTTTCCTGCCATTGACACCGACAAATGGGAAGAAACAGAAAGAACAGAAATGCCGGCCGACGACCGTCATCCCTATTCTTATTGCTTTACCCGCTACCGCAGGAAAACGCTTTAATTAATTTATGACTGAATAATCAAACCGTCATTATCAAATTTCAAATCTACTTCCGGAGCTGTATTCAACTCTATCTTATAACCATAATCATGGCGTTCCGCTTCAACAACAGAAGCGGCAGGATATTGTGTAGCCACATACGTTATAACATTCCCAGGTAATATTTCATACAACAAGGCCTGAGGTAATGGCTGATTATTTCCGTCTATTTCCTGCCAACCTCCTTCTTTATAGAATTTCAGTTCGAAACCATTTGACAGATTCACTTTATAATGTGCTTCCCCACTGATTTTTTCTGATTTTGTAACGGTAGTTCCCGGAAAATAGTCATTAATAAAAGTATGAATGGCCTCCGGCATATCATTATAATCAATCTTATCATCATCATGACAAGAAACAAATAATATAGGTATAAGCAAACAACATAATATAAACCAACTATCAATCTTCTTCATATCTTATAAATTTAATTCATATTATCTATAACAAAACCCACTATATATATTTCAAAGATTTACATAGTTTTAAATAATAAAACGCCATTTATCATTTATCCGGATTCTTTTCAGATATTTTCAGGACAAAAAAAGTCACTTACTTGTTTACATGAATAATAAACTTAAACAAAACCGTAATGGATATATGCAAACTCAACGGGCCTAAAATGGAAATGGCTCAAAATATGATGTCTCTGGCACGTAGCATGAGCCACGGACTTGCCGAAAATCAGCTGACACAGGAATTAATAAAACAGATAGTAGCTGTAGGAGGACTCATTGAAACTGCAGCTCATACCCGGGAAAAAAAAGAACAAATAAGAATTTTGAAAAAAGCATTGCAGGCATCATATAAAGCGTCTTTTTGTCTGGATCTACTAAATACGGTATCTGCCGTTGATATCAACAGCTACTATAAATTTAACAAAAGCCATCAGGAAGTTACAGATATTCTTATTAATTTCACAGAAACAAAATAAAAAATAAAACACAACATAGCCAGCATAACCACCTTTTGTAATCATAATGTAATAATATTACAAATATCTGTTTACAAAATGACAGAAACAAACCTTCATTTTTAATATATGTTAAACCATGGACTTTTTTACGATAAAATCATTGACAGATTTAAAAAGAGGCGTATATTTGCACTGTGTTTTTCATGGTATTAGAATTAAGGTTAACGAAGATTGGTTGTCGTGAGACAATCAATTTTTTTTATTTTATATTCTCCTCGTACATTATTCATACATACTCTCCCAGATTATATCTTATATTTCACGTAAATACCGGATTCATTATATAAAATAGACAGAATGTATCTCGTATGATTTACTATTTTGATATAAGATATAATCCGAACCGGTAACCGCATAATAAAACAAGCAAAAAAATCCGGATTCACACAAACTACGGCTCATATTCTAATATTTTCTTTTTTCAGATTTTATATACAATTACCGAAGTACCTATGCGCAACCTTTGGATAAATTAACCGACATTTATTCACTTAATAATAATTTCAGGCACATTAATACGCAAACAAGAAAAATCTATCATTAATATATAAAAGAACCACAGAACCCATGTCATATCGAAAAAAAGCCATATTTATCTGCCGAAAATTATTTGTAATTTCTTGACTAAATTTATTCCTTAAACCAGCTTTAATTATATATATCCTTGCAAACAGACAAGAAAGATTAAGTTAATAAAAATTCTTAAGGGCTATTTAATTATTCACTTTTAAAAGGATTAAACACCATAGTACAACAGAAAGAAATTTTTGCAGAAATATAAAAAATAAAAAAGGGTCTATTACGGTCATTCACATGAGATAATAAACCCGGGAATTAAATCTCCCATTATTCATCTATTATTTGAATATTTATAGCGAAATATATACTTATATCGATATCCGGTGATTATTTTTCCCTTTGCATCTTCCTCCTCATACGGTTCAATGTCTACAATAGTCCCTTCTTTTACACAATCGAAGCCTTTCATAACATAGAAAAATATATTGAGAAAATGATTATCGGAACGACGAATAATATCCGGAAAACCTAATTTACGAATGGACTCACTAAATATCCACACCCGGGTTCCTTCTTTCATAGGTTTTTTCATCTCAAAACGGTACTTATAAATTCTTTATTCTCGTCTTCTTTCTTCACAAATTATCAATCCTGAAAATACAATCAATTTCTAACACCTAATTATTATGATTATAACGTTCGTCATATTCGATAAAGAAAAAGTAATTATATAAGAATGAAAATGAGTAAAAATTTATATATATTATATATTAAAATAATCTCTTGGAATAATAATTTTATAAACAATTCTTTGCTATTCACGGAGATTTGTTTAATTTTGCAATTAAACATATGGTTATGACGAACGTTAAAACCGTATCTCTTTAACATTCTATTCTTTTAAAATCACATTTTTTTATTCTTATTTAGTAACTATAGATATATATTGTTGTTTTAATTTTAAAATTAAAACACAGCTATTATCATGGTTATTGCATATTTGAGAGTTAGTACGAACAAACAGCACTTGAATAATCAGAAAGAAGAAATTGAGAAATTCGCTTCACGCAAAGGGCTGGTTATTGATCGTTGGGTAAAAGAAGTTGTCAGTGGAAAAAAGAAAGAAAAAGACAGGGAATTGGGTAAATTAATAAAACGTATAAAAAAAGGAGACATACTTATAGTTACCGAAATATCCAGGCTTAGCCGTAGCCTACTGGACATCATGTCCATACTGGGAGTTTTACTTGAAGAGGGAGTTTTATTATACAGTACGAAAGACGGATATGAATTTGATGACAGTATAAGCAGCCAGATAATGGCATTTGCTTTCGGGCTGGCAGCACAGATAGAACACAAACTTATCTCTCAACGTACCAAAGAAGCTCTCGCTGTACGCAAAGCATCGGGAATGAAACTAGGCCGGGCTAAAGGAGATAATTATAAACAACAAAGATTAGCCCACAATAAAGAAAAAATATTGGAAATGCAGGCACAAGGATATACGACAAAATCTATTTGCCGTTATTTCAATATAAGCAGGGATACTTTTTATGCATTCAAGAAAAACGGAGGATTAAAATAACAAAGAAGAAACATACCCCTGTTCCCCCATGCGAAATAAAAACCGGATATATTAAAATCCAAAACGTAACCCCATTTGAATATTAATATTGAACGGTTTTTCTTTACGAATGGTAGAGATTTGTGTGCCGTCATTAAAATAATAAACGATACCCGGTTCGAAATATATTCCTATATGGCGGATTATATCATATTGTACACCGGTTGAAGCGGAAATAGACCACTGTAATCTATCTACTTTTAGTTCTTCATCATGAGAAAACGAAGAATAACCGTCCAATTTATATTTTGTTCTGAGCTGCGATGATATGCAAGTTTCTACCATCCCCCCTGCCGATAGATATAATGTAAAATATTTTTTCTTAACATAATTCCAATTCCCTTTCAAAGGAATACCCAAATAATGTAACTTTTGTTCTTGTACATAATAAGATGCATTCCCGGCAGTCAACTCCGACGATAATAACGAATAAGTAAGACCGCTTTCGATAGAAAAACGATCATTAATATCTTTCCGCACTGTCACTCCGAACGATAAAGGAAAATGGTGGGTAATACTTGTACGAGGATTATCATTGATATTATTAAACATAATATCACGATAGGCTCTTTCCGCTTCGTTCGCGGCAGGATTAGCTACTGCGGCCAGCGATGAAAGTACAGGGACATTTCTCCTGTTCAGGTTACTGAACCCATATTGTTTTTTTTCAGAAGCAAGTATATGATTTCCTGCATATAATCCGAGAGTCCAGCTATTATCTTTTTCCCGATATCTTTTATTAATAACGGGAATATTTTGCTTTTTAGGCCTCTCCCCACCATACGTTACCGGTACTTTATCTTTTTCTGAAATACATTCATGCGAACCAGGTATCCCGACCGTAGTATTTGTCGTATCTTCGGTTACGGTTCTTTCCATCTTCGTTACAACAGGGACATTATAAGAAGTAACTACTATATTATGCTGCTTCAAAGACTTTAGTTTCACATCATTATCCGTAACAAAATATTCTTCTTTAACAGGTAAGTCCGGTATAAAACTCTCATCAACAGGCAAAATACTCTCCGATAATTCCACAGGATAATCTTTTTCTTCCGCCGTATTCATTATATAATAAACTCCTACCGATGACAACAGAAACAAAAGAATAACAGCTGCTATTGCCCTTAAACGGCAATAACGTATCTTTACGATCTTGGCTGAAGACAACTCCTTCTCAAGTTCTTCCCAAACTTCATCGGGTGCTGACAGCGAATAATCGCTCATCTTTTCCCGGAATTTAGCAGACCAATTATCTTCCTGTTTCATATTCGTTTTTATTTACATACTCCCGGATACGTTTCATCAATATCATTTTCGCACGGCAGAGTTGAGAAGAAGAACTTTTCTCATGTATGCCCAATAAAGCAGCTATTTCTTTATGAGATTTTTCCTCAAAAATATACAGGTTGAATACCGTACGATATCCGGTAGGAAGTTCCGAGATATATTCCATCAAGACACTTTGAGGAAGCAAAGTAATTTCATCAGTATCTTCGTGCGTATCGGATATTTCAGGTATTTCATCCATCGTAAAGCCCATGTTCATTTTTTCATTTTTACGAAGATATTCGAGGGCGGTATTGACCATAACACGGCTCAACCACGCCCGTAGTGAACCATCACCACGGTAAGTAAACTGATCGAAAGAAGTATATATTTTCAAAAAACCATCGTGGAGCAGATCCTTTGCAGTCTCTTTATCCCCTGAATAACGCACGCAAAGAGTAAACAATCCGCCTGCATATAATTTATATAATTGGTTCTGAGCAAACATATCTTTCTTCCGGCACTGTTCGGCCAATTCCTCTTCACTCATTCCGATAAATCGTATTTTATATAAAAATGCAAGTAAATTAAAAATACTGCACCATTCACAGATTATTTTTTTATTTCATCATTTTAACATTTTTATATGCAGTATTCTATCGTATTTACGGTTTATTCAACAAGCAGTTCAATAAAACTCTCTTAACTATTATTTAACCATAACTTATAAAATAGTCAAACATGAAAAGAATTCGGACATATCTATTATTAGGATGCCTAATACTCACGGGCTCTTTATTTCAATCCTGTGACGATAACGATAACGACGCATATATTTACAGTGGCTCACTGGCAGTAGGAAACATGGTTGTAAAAGATGGAGAAATGCCTTATTTGAAATTAGACGATTGTAAACGTACTATTTTACCTTCAAACGGAAATGCGATACCTTCCATCTACCGACAAGACGGAAAAAGAGTTATTATTAATTTCACGTTGCTGGAAGAAAACTATCAGGGATACAGTTATTATGCACGAATCAACGATATAGATACCGTTCTCGTCAAAAATATCATTCCCATTACCCCCCAAACTGCAGATAGTATCGGTAACGATGTAGTAAATATATTAAGCATATGGGCAAGTAACGAATACCTGACCGTACAATTCGAATCTTGGGGAGCACCCGGCAGTAAACATATGGTTAATCTTGTACAGGACTATAACATTATTAATAACCCCGACGAAGAAGGATATTTAAAGCTTGAATTCCGTTATAACAACTTACAAGAAGATATATCCCCTATTGACAGAAAATTTTGGGGCATAGTCTCTTTCCGGATCAATGAATATACACAGCCGTCCGAAATATCTCCAAGCCCCATAAAAGGCTGTAAAGTAAAAGCCAATACCCATCAGGGAGAAAAAACATATACTCTCAAGATAAAATGTGACGCAGAAACTTCCGGGCAAAAACTTTCGGACAAAAAGGACATAAAATCCCGCCTATCTATCAATTAAATTATCTCCTTAATCTTAATTCTATTCTGCCGGAACGAACTATCACCCTCACGATTTTCGTTCCGGCTATTTCCTTTAGTAAAATAAGGAAACAATATTATAATAAAAACAAATCCGATTGTTTTCTTTACAAAACAAAACTATCTTAGTTTGTTCCGGTTATAATGAGGCACAACTTTCCATTTAAAATACAGTACAGAAGCCAGTGTCAGGCAAGCTCCGAACAGATAAGCTTTATTAAATGTACTGACTTGCGCTATATATCCTCCTATCACCAAACCTATTCCTATGCCCACATCCCAGGAAGTAAGATAGGTAGAAGTCGCCGTTCCCCGCTGGTTGTTGGAAGCCAGATTTATAAACAAAGTATTGAAAGCAGGAAACATGGTACCGAAAGCAATACCCAGAAAAAGGGCCACGGAAAAAAAGACCGAAGTCGCCAATAATACATTCCAGGACATCAATGCCGCACAAGACGACAACACAAAAAAACAAAAGCAAGCGAGATACATACCAAAAGAAATAACCTGGGGAATGCGTCCTTTATCTACTTGCCGGCCCGAAAACAAACGCGAAACCGCCAGTCCCACAGCCATTAAAGTAAAGAAAACACCTGTGCCGTCCGCTATTCCGATTTCCCGGGCATACATAGCAACGTAAGTGGTAGTCATACCATAGGGAACAGAAAGCAACAGCAAATCGATACCTGCCGGAATTCCTTTTAGCAAAATAAATCTGTCTAAAGATACCGGTTCTCTCTTGACAGGTTGTTTAACAGGCGTTTTAACCAATGAAGCCATAACAAGTCCGAGAGTACATGCTAAAAGAGAACACAAAAAAATTATGGTAAATGAATAATAATCATGTAAGAAAAGTCCGGTCATCGGCCCTATAGACATTGCAATATTATTAGCCAGGCCATAATACCCCAAACCCTCTCCTCTACGGGATGAAGGCATTATATCTATAACAATGGTATTACCCGATACCGTCACCATACCGAACGCGAGACCATGAATAATACGTAACACGGTAAAAAGAAACAGCGTACCGGCTAACAGATAACCGGCAAAAATAGCGGTAAAAACAAAATAGGCCAGTAAATACAATGGCTTGCGTGAAAATGTATCGAGTAAATAACCGGAAAAAGGACGAACCGTTAATGCTGCTAACGTATAACAAGACAATACTATACCTACTACGGCATTACCCGTATCGAACATCTCAGTCAGATAAAACGGCAATACCGGCAATAAAAGATAAAAACCAAAAAACAATAAAAAATTAGCACACAAAATATAACAATAATTCGATGTGACAAGCTTGTCTTTCGCCATACATTTTTTCTGCAAAGGTAATTGATTTAAAAGAAATAACATACCGGCGTAATTTGTTACTACCGATAAAGCAAAAAGATTAGGGCCATACGATTACGTATAGCCCTAACCATAATTGTTATGTGAAGCAGAGATTATTCTTCGTTCAAAGTAACACGTTTAAATCCAACACAAGTAAGATCCTTATTTTGCTCTTTCAAATAACTGTCGATAGTTTTCTTAGGATCTTTTACAAAAGTTTGCTCCAGCAAAGTAGCTTCTTGGAAGAACTTGTTAAGACGGCCCTCGGCAATCCTATCCAGCATTTCTTCTTTCTTTCCTTCTTGACGAGCCTTATCTTTTGCTATTTCAAACTCTTTAGCTACAACATCGGCGGGCATTTCATTACGATTAACCGCAATAGGAGCCATTGCTGCAGCCTGCATAGCCACGTCGCGACCAACCTGGAAATCAACTTCAGGTAGATTAAAGCCGACAACTGTAGCCAATTTACTTCCCATGTGTATGTATGACATGGTAGAAGGAGCCTCAAGATATTCATAATAACCGAGTTCCATTTTTTCACCTGTCTTTCCTATTTCCTCCACAATAAGTTCCGCAACAGTTTTGCCATTCAACGTCATTGCTTTTAAAGCCACCATATCGGCCGGTTTATTCTCAAGTGCAGCATCAAGAATAGCTTGGGTAAGCGCTACAAAATCTGCATTCTTAGCAACAAAGTCCGTTTCGCATTTCAAAGCAACGATAGCAGCAAATGTTCCTTTGTGAGCGGCCAGTACACAACCTTCGGAAGCCTCACGATCTTCTCGTTTTGCAGCAACTGCCTGACCTTTTTTACGGATAATTTCTTTCGCGGCTTCCATATCGCCGTTTGCTTCGTTCAAAGCATTTTTACAATCCATCATACCAGCTCCGGTTAATTTACGGAGGTGACTGATTTCTGCCATTGTAACTGCCATATTTTTTATCTCCTTTAAGTTTTAGTTAAGAAACGAACAAAGAGCAAGACCTTTTTCGGGCTCTCACTCTTTATTCCGTTACCGGATAATTATTATTCTTCAGTATCTTTGAGGAACTTTTCTGCTACATTAGCATTGAGAGCTTCTTCGTCCTCTTTCTGAATTCTTTTTGCCACACGAGCCTTTTTCTCCTTTTTGGGAGCATTCTCACCTTCAGCAGCAGCAGTGTCTACTTTTTCTGCCTTACGTTCTTCCAAACCTTCGGCCATTGCACCGCAAACAGCATCCAGAATAACTTCTATAGATTTAGAAGCATCATCATTAGCCGGAATAATGAAATCAATATTTGAAGGATCGGAATTTGTATCTACCATGGCAAATACAGGAATACCCAAACGGTTAGCTTCGCGAACAGCAATATGCTCTTTCATAACGTCTACAACGAACAAAGCTGAAGGCAGACGCGTAAGGTCGGCGATACTTCCCAGAGTTTTTTCCAATTTGGCACGCTGACGGGTAATCTGTAATTTTTCACGTTTGGAAAGATTATCAAACGTACCGTCTTTAGTCATTTTATCGATCGTGGTCATTTTCTTAACCGCCTTACGTATAGTAGGGAAGTTCGTTAACATACCACCAGGCCAGCGTTCTATAACGTAAGGCATATTTATGGCAGAAGCCTTATCGGCAACAACCTGTTTAGCTTGTTTTTTAGTTGCTACGAACAAAACCTTCTTACCCGATTTTGCAATCGATCTGAGGGCTGCCGCAGCTTCATCTATTTTTGCAACTGTTTTGTATAAGTCAATGATATGAATACCATTGCGCTCCATAAAAATATAAGGAGCCATAGCCGGATTCCATTTTCTCTTCAGGTGTCCGAAATGACAACCGGCTTCTAATAATTGTTCGAAATTTGTAATAGCCATTTTTTTTTTAATTCGTTTACTTTCTACTAATTCAACTGCAGGGTAGTTCCATTATAGGGAGTCCCTGCCGTTTGGATACTAAACGCTTGCATACTTGTCGCCAGAAGCTCACAAATAATATTAACGTTTGCTGAACTGGAATCTCTTACGAGCCTTGGGACGACCAGGTTTTTTACGCTCTACAGCACGCGGGTCACGAGTCATGAATCCTTCTGCCTTAAGTGCAGGTTTGTTCTCAGGGTTGATTTTTACCAGGGCACGGGCAATTGCCAAACGCAATGCTTCCGCTTGACCCTTGTAACCTCCACCATCCAAATTCACTTTAATATCGTATTGTTCGGCAACGCCTAATTTCGAAAGAGGCTGCTTTACGATAAACTGAAGAATGGATGAAGGGAAGTATATTGCCAAATCACGTTTGTTTATAGTGATTACCCCTGTACCTTCGCTTACGAATACACGTGCTACTGCAGCTTTACGTCTACCTATTGCATTAACTACTTCCATACTTCTTATTTAAGGGTGTTTATATCTATTGATTTCGGTTGTTGTGCGTCATGCGGATGTTCACTCCCAGCATAAACATACAGGTTATCCAGCAACTGGGCTCCCAATTTATTTTTGGGCAACATACCCTTAACTACTCGGTTGAACAGTCTGCTTTCACCTTTCTTCATCAATTCGGCGGGAGAAATTTCTCTTTGACCTCCAGGATATCCGGTATAATTCAGATATACGCGATCTGTCCATTTTTTACCTGTTAATTTCACTTTGTCGGCATTGATAATAATTACATTATCACCACAGTCTACATGAGGGGTATAGCTCGGTTTATATTTGCCACGCAAAAGCTTGGCAACCTTAGCACACAAACGACCCAACACTTGATCGGTTGCATCAACTACAACCCATTCTTTTTTTACAGTTGCTTTGTTTGCAGAAATGGTCTTATAACTTAAAGTATCCACTGCTTAAATGTTTAATTGTTAATTACTTAATTACAACACAGCACATACAGGCTTCGGACACAGAAGCACTATCCACTGTGTAATTTGTCTCTAATTTTGGTAATAATCGGACTGCAAAGGTACTGTTTTTATCTGAATTCCAAAAGCTTTCGTACTTTTTTTATAACTTTTTCCTTAACAGAAATTTCATTCGTCTCCTTTCAAAAAAAAGCCTGAAAAGAAATACACATTCTCTCCAGGCAAAAAGTATATTATATATTATTAATAACGGTAAGTAACTCCTAAAGTAGGAGTAAACGCCTGTGAAGTATAATGCCCTTCAAATAATTTACCAGGATTCGATATTTCTGGATGAGGATATGAACCGTCCTTCCCTATTCCCTGTATATATAAGAAAGCAAAATCGACCGACAGACTTTTTATAGGACGGAAACTAAGTCCGACAGACATACCAAGCTTATCCATACCAGGAGTCTCCGGGTTATACAGATCACTCCTGATCGGAGTCTGGTCGTAATAAATTCCGGCTCTGAGATCTAAACGATTAGTCACCTCACACTCGGCACCTAACCTGTAAATTAAAGTATTCTTATAATCTTTGCGGGCAGTAATATTGTATCCGCCTAAAACTTCTTCTGTAAACTGGAGACTAAGCTCATCATATGCTTTCCAAAACACAGTCTGTATTTCGGCAGCCAATAACCAACGTTGACCTAAACGATAAGAAGCTCCTATATTCAAATTTGCAGGCATCGGCATTTCTGCAGAAAATGTCCCTTCATCCAATTTTGGAAAACTGGGATTTTGCTGCACAAATTGTTTTACTTGTTCATTCGCATAATCAAGACGCGCCGTACCCTCTTTTACTTTCAAACTAACTTTAGAACGGAATGAAGCTCCTACTGTAAGGCGATCCGTGATATCCCACATGGCGCCAACATTATAACCGACCCTGACAGCCGAATTCCCCGTCAACGTTGCAGAAACAGGAATCACCCCGGGTAAAGTAGGAATAGAGCCCGCCGGTAATAAAGCACGGGAAAGCTCCACATTACCAAATCCAATCATAAGACCTGCACCGATACTCAAATTAGGTAATATCTTATACGATACAGTAGGCTGTACGACATATGCTTTTAAAGATATATCCTGCACCAAATCTGCACCGGACCAATTTTTCCCCCAGTTAAGACTACTGCCATAAGGGGTAGTAAAACTTATTCCAGCAGACAAATTATCATAAATTTTGAAAGAAGCATAAGCATAAAGAGGAGTACTTACACTATTATCCGTATGCTCTTTTATCCCTGTTCCTTTATCTTTATAGGTAATTTCAGAAAATATACAAGACGCACCTAAGGAAATATCTATCGCATTCTTAGTAAAAGCCAATCCCGCCGGATTAAAATGCATGCTCTCTGCCCCTAATTTCATTGACGCACCTACATGCCCCATCCCGGTTTGTTTTACGCTCTGTAAATTTACCTGGTATCCTTCGGCTAATACCGACAATACCGACATTGCTGCAATAAACAGCATACTCATTTTTTTCATATTCGTTCTTTTTAATTTCCTATGACTTCCATATAAATGAAAACCATAAACTTGATGCAAAGATAGTTGTAAAATACAATAATTACAAAATAAAATTATTATAATTTGCAATATTCTTATTTACAACACATCACATTCCACAATTAAACATAACATACCAGTTATTATTATTGTTAAGAGAACAAGAAAATGTATACAGAAAAACAAAAATATATCTATACCTCATGTCCCTTTCGGCTACAAGATCCGGCTAAAGGATTAAAATAAATAAGGTGTAAGAAAAAGGAGATAAGAAAATCCCCTCACCGCATGTTCATGTTTAAACATCGGGGATTCCCGGGGCTTCGAGGGACTGACGGTAACGTAACCGGGCAGACTGGGAAGGGGCTGTACGGGATTGTGGGGAGAGGTAATTCTTCAGGGATGAAGTGGTATGGATAATAGTATGGTAGTGGTATGGGTGTGAGTGTGGTATGGGTGTGGGTATTGGGTATTGATCTGATGTTCTTGGTCTGTACATATAAAACAGGAGCCTGATCTTCCGGGGGTCATCTCCCCCTTCCGACAAGGCTCCTTTATGTGGCGGCTACCTACTCTCCCACTTTGCGCAGTACCATCGGCGTGACGAGGCTTAACTTCTCTGTTCGGTATGGGAAGAGGTGGGACCCTCGTGCTATAACCACCTTAATTTCTTTTTAAAAAAAGATCCGTATTGAAAGCAGAAGCGAAAACAATGCACTTAAATTATAAACTTCGAAACGTACGTCCTGTGAAAACCGAAAGTCACGGGTGATTAGTATTGCTCGACTTTGACATTACTGCCTTTACATCTGCAACCTATCTACGTCATCGTCTCTGACG